>NZ_JAGGPC010000067.1:0-19681 GCF_018614005.1 Streptomyces sp. ISL-99 | reverse complement strand
ACGACATCACACAGGCCCTAGGCCCCGACCACCCCGACACCCTGGAGGCTCGGGCCAACCTCGCCTACTGGCGGGGGCAGGCTGATGGTGCGAGCGGTGGTGTCCGATAACGATCGTTTGCCGACAGGCAGCCGACGCGTCGAATGAACCCGTGCAATCAGGGGGTTCGCGGCGGCTCGAATCCAATCAGATCCGATGGCGATTGCCGACAGGGTTTGACGACAGGTAGGGTCCGATCCTCCGCACGGAAGGGGCCCTTCGGTGGCGAACCTGGTCTACAAGCGGGTCTTGATGGGGATCTTTGAAAACGGCCGGGGCCGCTCCTCGCCCCACTTGCTTGGTCTTTGAAGTGTGTGAGGAGGATGGGGATCGAAGAGCGGTCCTTGATCACCAGAATGTAGGTTTTGGCCATGACAGGTGACTGGCGGATGGACCGGATCGGGGCTGCGCTGAGGAGCGAGAACCCGACCGTGCTGCGACGGTTGACGTCGGGGTTCGCGGTGATCGGGGATGTTCAGTTCTTGCCGGGCTACTCGGTTCTGCTGGTGGACGAACCGGGTGTGCAGCGGCTGTCGGACCTGCCGAGGGCGAAGCGGCTGTCGTTCCTGTCTGACATGGATCAGCTCGGTGAAGCCGTCGAGCGTGCCTGTCGGCGGCTGGACCCGGCTTTCCGCCGGGTCAACCTGGAGATCCTGGGGAACACGGACCCGTTCTTGCATGCGCATGTCTGGCCCCGGTTCGAGTGGGAGCCGGCCGATGTGGTGGGCAAGCCTGTGTGGCTCTATCCGCGTGAACGGTGGAGTGACGAGCAGTTCAGGCTCGGTCCGCGGCATGACGTACTGCGGGAAGCGATCGGCAGCGAGCTGGACCGGCTGCGATCGGGGACCTGACTGTTGCGGGCCCGCCGACCGTCAGGTCGGCGGGCCCGGTGATCGGTGACGGTCAGCCGATGCTCACTGCAGGCGTCTGAGCGGGACGATGTCGGTGACGCGGTTGGTGATCGTGGGGCGGGCGGCTTCCTGGGTGGCGAGCAGGGCGACAATCGTGACGGGCTGGTCACAGTGAGGACAGTTCCGGACGGCCGTCGGTGCCAGGGGGTCGATGGTTCCGGGAGCCGTCGGCTGCGGGACGGGCGGAAGGGCTCGGGGGTGTTCCCCGAGGCGTCGTGCTCGTTCCTCGTCGCGGATCCGGTTGCGTTGCCTTTCCGACTCGCGACGGCATTCCGGCGAGCAGTAGACCTGTCGGAGTCGGGGGTTGGCGGTGAAGATTCTCTCGCAGACCGGGCAGGTGTGGGCAGCCAGGCCGGCGGGAGCGCGTCGGTGGGCGGCACTCTTGCAGCGGGGAGAGCAGTAGATCTGTCTCGGGCTCGGCATGAACTCGCTCTCACAGACGGGGCAGTTGGCGGGTCTGGGGGCAAGCTGGTCGTCGTGGTGGTTGGGGTCAGGAGACACGTGCGTTGACTCCCTTGCGCATGGCGTCGGCCTGGTTCTGGTGGCCGCGAAGTCGGTAGGAGGGTCCGTCGATGCCGGCGACGGCGGCTCGGTGCAGGAGCCGGTCGAGCATGGCGGCGGCGACGGTGGCGTCACCGAAGGCTCCGGCCCAGTCGGCGATCCCGACGTTGGTCGTGAGGATCGTGCTGGACTTGAGATACCTCTGGTTGATCACCTGGAACAGGGCCGAGGCGCCATCCTCGGGCAGCGGCAGGTAGCCGAGCTCGTCGATGATCAAAAGCTTCGGGCCTGCGAAGAACCGCATGCAGGTCTTCCAGCGGCCTTCGAGGGCGGCCTTGTGGCACTTGGCTGCGAGTTCGGCGGCGGTGGTGAAGTAGACGCGGTGGCCGGCGTCGACGGCCGCTCGTCCAAGGGCGACCGACAGCATGGTTTTGCCCACTCCGGGCGGGCCGACGAACAGCACGTTGGAGGCGTCGTCGAGGAAGCGGAGGGTGGCCAGGTCGCGGATCAGCTTCTCGTCGACGCCGGGCTGGGCTGCGAAGTCGAAGTCGGCCAGAGTCCAGGGCTCGGGCAGGCAGGCGAACCGTTCCCGGGCGGCGAGTTTGCGGGCTTCGGTGGCCTCGACCTCGATCTCCAGGAGCCGTTCCAGGGCTGCGGTCAGTGACATTCGCTCGGTGCGGGCCTGGTCCAGGACCCTGTTCAACGCCTCTGCTGCGTCGTTGAGTTTGAGGTAGGATAGGTGGCCTCTGAGCTGCTGGAATCGGCGGGCTTCGCTCACCTGCATCGGTGACGTACTCACTCCGGGTTCTCCTCCTGCTTCGGTGAGGGGACACTCCGCAGCCGGTCGGCCACGGCGGCATAGTGGGTCAGGTCGATCACGACCCGTTCGGCTGAACTGCCGGTGGCCGGTCCTTCGCGCAGGCGCTCGGCTTCGGCCAGGGCTGCGGCTGACGGTGGTTTGCGGACCTTGGTCTTGCAGGGAGCCCGGTCGGAGAACGAGGACAGCACCGCCCTTTCCAGGGCAATGACGTGTCCGCTGTCCCGGACGGTCTGTCCGGCGCCTTGCGGGGCCCGGCGGTGACAGGCGACGACGGCCCGGCCGGCGGTGACGATCCGCAGGTCGTCCTCGCCGAGCCGGTGCAGGACCTTGACCTGGACGCCGGGCAGGCCGGGCGGGACGGAGTAGAAGTTGCCGTCGAAAGCGACCAGGCTCTGCGGGCTGACGGTCCGCTCGACCACCAGCTCGGCCGGGAACGGCCTGGGCCTGCACGACCGTGAGGCCGTCGGGAACTGTGCGCCACCAGCGTTGCGCGGCCGAGTGGTTGGCCTTCTCCACCACTCCCTTGCGGTTGCCGCGGCGGGGCGGGCAGATGTCCACCCCGACCCCGTAGTACTTGGCGACGGCGGCGAACGCCGCGGTGACCTGGCCGCTGGAGGGATAGCAGACCGTGGCCATCCGGTCGAAGCGCCACCGGCGGGCAGTTCCGCCCAGCTTACGCACGACATCGTCCAGGGCCTGGACCAAATGGGGGACGTCCTCCGACTCCGCCAGCACCGCCCTCCACCGGCCCGAATGCGCGAGGGCCCCGACCAGCAGATGCGCGTGCCCACCCACCCC
This sequence comes from Streptomyces sp. ISL-99, assembly GCF_018614005.1. Taxonomy (NCBI): domain Bacteria; kingdom Bacillati; phylum Actinomycetota; class Actinomycetes; order Kitasatosporales; family Streptomycetaceae; genus Streptomyces; species Streptomyces sp. ISL-99. The sequence continues at coordinate 16,612 of NZ_JAGGPC010000067.1, read as the reverse complement.
CCACCCTTCGGGCGGATCGGGCAACTCCAGCCAGTCGAACTGGCTCTCCTCGCCCGGCGGATGCGCGATCACCGCGACATTGCGGCCGCTCGAGGCATGACAAGGCTCGCAGTGCGGCCGGACCCGATAGCGGCGAAGGGCGCGGGTGAACGTCGAGTACGCACCCTCATAGCCGAGCCCCACCACCTCGTCGAACAGCGTGGATGCCCACAGGTGCGGGTCGTCAGCAAGGTGCTGCCGGCAGTACGGAAGGAACGGCACGAACGCGTCCGGCGCCTGACGCCGCTGGCCCGCGGTCCGCTCACCATTCAGATAGGCCCGGATCGTCTTGCGGTCCCGGCCCAGATGCCGGGCGATCGCCGAGATCGTCCATCCCTGCCGACGCAGTGCATGAGCATCCACGTCTTCCTCCCGCGTAAACATCCAGGCCCCCGAACAGGCCGAACTTGCGCACGCAGGCTTTCCGGACCAACCGCGATATACGACGATACACCGGGCAAGATCACACGATGGATGGGGAGATCAACAGAGCAGGTTTGCCCCACCCCTTAGCAGCACGTGGGGAGATTCAAGAAGCGCCATCAGTCTCGACCGACCAGCAGTCCACCGCCCGGCAGAACCTCGTCCTGGACGAGGCCGACATCGAGGACCCGGTCGTCTTCGAGGAGGACCCGGGCACCTCCAGCCGCCTCCACCCCCTCCAGCGCCCGAAGTTCCGCGAGCTGCTGACGTACGCGCGGCCGGGCGACACCGTCCACATCTCCGAGATGTTCCGCCTCGTACGCGGGACCGGGCACATCCTCGATGTGCTCGACGTCCTCCACCGCGAGCAGGTAGCACTGCGCATCCACGACGGCGCGTTCTCCGCGATGGACCTCACCGCCCGCCACCCGCGCACCGGCGAACCGGCGAACTGCTCTCCACCGTGAAGTTCATGGTGCAGACCCTCGCCGCCGCCGGCGAACTCCAACGCGACCTCCAGCGCGAGCTGACCTACGACGGACTGCGCGCCGCCGAGGCCAAGGGCAGCAAGGGCGGCCACCGCCCCGCCGTGGCGACCACGAAGACCGGCGACGTGCGCACCGCGTACCTGGAGGGGCGCTCGATCGCCGCCCTCTCCCGCGACGAGCACGGAGTCAGCCGCGGCGCGATCCGCACGGCCGTCGCCGACCTCCTCCCCGACAACACCGCCACCGAGGAGGCCGCCGCCCCTGAGCTGCCGGTCACCCTCGACATGCCGGGCAAGGTCGCCGACTTCCTCCGCGCCGCAGACCTGGACGATGCCGAGCGATCCGCGCTCGACCAGGGCGTGACCGTACGGCGCGGCCAGGGCTACACCCTGCGCGTCACCGCCGTCCTGGCCGTGCACCACCGACTCCTCGCCCGCTGCCAGCCGCTCGACGGCGGCCCGGGCGCTCCGGCGGTCCCGGCCCAGCGCAAGGCCCGCCGCGAGTACGAGAACCGCGTCAACGCCCTTCAGGCTGCAACAGCCGGACCATGATCAATCTCAGCGCCAACCACGGTTCGATTGATCCCCGGGGCCGGACAGCTGCTCGACCGGACGGGCATTGCGTTGCGGTTCGCTGTCCGAGCTCAGCTCAGACGGTAGGCGTCCCGCCGATCTGGAGGTGTACGCCGTCGTGCCCTGAGACGGGGGGATTTGGTTTGAGGGTGAAGGCAATCGAGCTGAAGGGCCGGGGCCCGCTGAGGCGAACGGTGCCGTTGGAGTCACTGACCCCGCCGCTGAAAGGCTTATATTGGCCTACGACCTTGTTGCCGTCGACGACCTTGAAGTCATCGTCGCCGCTCAGTTCGGTGACTGTCGTACCCGCCGGAAGGTTCGTGAACACCAGGGTTGAGGCGAGCGACCCCAGGTGGAAGACGAGGTTCTTCATCTCGGCTTCGAATTTGACTTTGAAGGTATGGCCGGCAAGGCCGACGATTTCCATCATGTCTGAGTAGGGCAGTTGCGGGGTGAAGGAGTCCAACCCAAATTGCTGCCAGTCCTGGTGGAGGTAAGCGGCGCCCAAGGGGCTCACTGCCGGCGTTGCCGCGGCGCCTTCCCCGGTGAGCGTCACCCTTTGGCCGTCCAGGGCTCCGATGGCCCGGGTCTTCTCATCATTGCGGGACGTCCAGTCGACGAACTGAAGCGGTTCTACCGTCCCGCCGATCTGGAGGTGTACGCCGTCGTGCCCTGAGACGGTGGGAAGCGGTTCGAGGGTGAAGGCAATCGAGCTGAAGGGCTGGAGCCCCTTTAGCTGAACGCTGCCGTTGGAGTCACTGACTCCGTCACTGAAAGGCACATACTTGCCTACGACCTTGTTGCCGTCGACAACCTTGAAGTCATCGTCGCCGCTGAGCTTGGTGACTGTCGTACCCGCCGGAAGGTTCGTGAACACCAGGGTTGAGGCGAGCGACCCCAGGTGAAGGACGATGTCCTGCACGTCAGTTTCGAATACGACTTTGAAGGAATGGCCGGCAAGGCCGACGATTTCTATCATGTCTGAGGTGCGAAGTGGCGGGCTGAATTGCACCAACCCAAATTGCTGCCAGTCCTGGTGGAGGTAAGCGGCGCCCAAGGGGCTCACTGCCGGCGTTGCCGCGGCGCCCTCCCCGGTGAGCGTCACCCTATGGCCGCCCAGGGTTCCGATGGCCCGGGTCTTCACGTCGTTGCGGAACGTCCAGTCGACGAAAAATTGCTGCGCTGCCATGTCTCGGCCTTCCTGAAAATTTGGCCCATGTGAGCCGATAGCTTCGCCCCGGAGGTTCACTACGCCCAGACCGGTCCTGCCGGGTGCACTTATTGCCTCGTCAACAGCCGCGTTCGCTGCGCTCAACCCCTCTAGCGAACGGCCTTGCCTTGTAGCCGCGGAGTGTCCTGCTGTTGGGTGTCTTTGTTCCAGATTAGCGGCATATGAGATTCACGCCACCTGATCCTGGGCGGGGTGAGGGGCAGGCGAGTCAGGCTCTTCTTGCCCAGGCGAGATCGCAGCATCTCCACCCGGGCATCGTCGCTATCAAGCGGCACAACCGGCTCAACGGAATCCGCCATCCTACCCTTTACCCACTGCTCGCTCCGCAAGCCTCCTCGATCGAGTGAGGCTTGCGGAGCGATTCGGTGTTGCGCCCCGAGCTGGTCCCCTCACGCGGAGGCCGAAGCCGGTTCACCCTCGGCGGTGCGCGGCCACGGCACTGCGGCTGCCTTGGCGGTCAGGTCCAGGTCGAGGCGCCTGTTCATGTCCAACTCGAACCGGCCGTAGGGGTTCACGTGGGTCCAGAACAGCGGGGACAGTGCCCGCCGGTCGGCGTCGGTGAGCGTGTCTGCCCACTTCGGATCGGCGAGGACCTGCTGCATCAGCAGTGTGTTGACGTGGACGAGAGCGGACTGGAGCAGGTGGAGGGCGAGCATGCTGACCTCCTGGGACTCCTTGTCCTGCCCGGCCAGGTCGCCGTCCTTGCCGTAGAAGAGGTCCTTGTTCGCGGAGTTCCAGTTCTCGACGACCTGCAATCCCTCGTGGATCTCCTGCCGCAGTTCGACGTCGGCGAGGTAGTCGCAGACGAACGCCGTGCGCACGGCCCGGCCCAGTTCCTCGATCGCCTGGTAGGTGGGGTGCTTGGGGCCGCCGCCGGTGAAGCGGCGCAGGACCTGCTCGGCCTCGGCGGTGCCCAGGCGCAGGGCGGTGGTGTACTTCACGACCTGGTCGTACTGCTGGCGGATCAGGTCCCAGTTGATCGTCTTGGTGGACAGCACCGGCGCGAGGTGAGGCCAGGTCTCGTCCTCCCCGGCGGCCGGCCGGTACAGCCTCGCGGAGCCGATGTTCTTCAGGCGGGGCATCAGCTTGAAGTCGAGCATGTGGGCGAAGGCGAAACCGACGATGGACGCGCCGTGGGTGTCGGTGTACTGCCGGTCCACTTCCATGTCGGTGCAGTGCCGCAGTACGCCCTCGATCATCGAGGCGACCTCGGAGGCCGAACAGGACTTGAGCTGGGAGTAGATGCACACCGACTTCCGCTCGACGTGCCAGTAGATCATCACGCCGGGGCCGCGGTAGCGCTGGTGCCACTCGGTCATCAGGTTCGAGGACCAGGAGCCGAACTTGCGGCTGTCGGACGCGCACGCCGTGCCGGTGCCCCACCACATCTCGTCCCGGGCGGCGAAGGTGGCGTTCACCAGCTTCACCAGCGCGGCACGCATGTTGGCCCGGTTGACGAACAGGTGCCGCACCCTGCGCAGGGTCGCCTCGGACTCGCCGTGTTTGCCGGTCACCGCGACCCGCTTGATGCCCATGTTGGTGCCCAGCCCGAACAGCACCAGCAGCAGCCGGCGCCGCAGCACGTCCTTCGACAGGTTCTCTCTGGTGGCGACCGAGGTGAACTCGGCGATGAAGCCGGTGTCGAACTCGGCGTACTTCAGGATGTCCAGGAGGTCGATGGTGCCCCAGCGCCACTCGATCTCGCCCTTGATCCCGACCAGAGACTCCGGCTCCTCCTGTTTGCCGCGCGGCGAGACCCGGATCCACGGCTCGCCGTGCTTCTTGACGATCGCGACCCCGCCCGTGGTGCCCTCCGCGAGGGCCCGCTCGAAGCGGTCCAGCGAGGACCTGAGCTTGCTCTGGAGAGCAGTGATGAACTCGCCGGCGTCCTGCGGCTGACCCAGCGCGGCGTAGTGGACGTCCCGGTTGTCCTCGAAGTCTGCGGGCAGGTCGTCCCCCGGGTTACGCCACCGGTTGGCGCCCACCACCCAAATCTCCCGCCGGCGCAGCGCGTCCCTCAGCGACACGAGCACGCACAGCTCGTACGGGATGCGCTCGACGCGGCCCTTGTCGTCCACCACCGCCGCCCGCCACTGCTCGGGCACCACACCCTCCAGCGCCACCGTCTCCGCCGGGTCGAAGACCGCGCCCTCCTTCAGCGGCTGCTCCAAATACCGCTTCAGCAGGTCGATCGCGTCCATCACCGGCCGGTAGGAGGTGTTGTTGCACTTCAGCTCCAGCGCCTTCAGCAGCGGCGAGAGCATCCGCCGCCAGTGCGCCGAGTACGACGACCGCAGGACCGTACGCACCCGGGCCTTGTAGCGGGCCTCGTTCGCCGCGGCCTCCGCCGCCAGCGCCTTGAGCGTCTTCTCCCCGCCGACCACCGGGAAGATCACCCGCCGCACCGTGCCGGACGGCTCCGACAGCGCCGCCTCCGCGACCCGCAGCAGCATCCCCTCCTTGCCGCGGACCTTCTTCAGCTCCGCGTTCAGCTCCTTCTCGACCTTCCGCTCCGCACGCGTGTTGATCTTCAATACGAGCTGAATGAACAGGTCCACCAGCGAGTCGGTGATCTCCGTCTGCCGGACATGGCACAGCGTGGCCAGCAGCGTCAGGCGCCGCGGCGGCTTCATCCGCTCCAGGTTCGCCGGATACTCTTTCGACGCCCGCGCCCGCCAGGCGTCCACCAGCTTCTCCGACACGTCCGCGAACAAGTCGGCGGGCAGCTCCAGCCGTCTCACCCGCTCCAGCTTGTTCACCTCCGCCAGCAGACTCTCCAGGCCCGGCGCGCCCGGGTCGGTCTTCAACTCGGTGAAGTGCGACCGGCCCCCGCCGCCCACCATGCCCTCGCCGTCGGCTCCCTCCTCCGTGTCGCCCGCGATCAGGTCCTCCAGCCGTGAGCGGGTCGCGTGACTGAGCCGGTCCAGCGTGCTGCGGCAGAACCGCGCCTCGAAGTCCTTGACCGCCTTGCCCACCAGGCGACGGACCTGCCCCGGCGCCGGGGGCTCGATTTGGTCATTGCGGCAGCGGGCCACCACCGCGGCCGCCAGCCGGTCCCGGGACAACTCCACCGGGCACAGCTCCGTGGCCAGCCACCCGGCCAGCCGGTCCTGGTCCTCCTCGGCGTTCGCCCGGAACCCGTACACCGCGCGGATCTCGCCCCGGTGCCGCTGGATCGCCTTGCTCTGCCAGTCGTACGCCGCCCACGCCTCCGCCGGCACCCTCACCTGCTGGGCCACGTACTCCACCGCGGCGGCCGGGACCTCCTTGGCTGCCTCCGGAAATCGTGCCTCCACCTCGAAGAACTTCAGCAGCAGCGCGAATCCGAGCCGGGTCGCCCCGGACTTGTTCCGCACCCTCCTCATGTCGTCTTCGAGCAGCGTCCAGACATCGATCAGGTCCTCCGGATCCCAGTCCTGCCGCACCCGTGTCCCTCCGCCCCAACCGAGATCACTCGTTCAGCTCAACGAGGCGCCCAGCCAGGGGAAACGAGGCCACGGAAGTCACACAGCGCTACATGTCCGTTCGCCGTAGCTATACGAGAGCAGGGCCTACACCGCCGCCCGGGACCAGGCCGAGCAGCACAACATCGCCGGCGAGCGCGCCACCAGCCAGGCCCAGCGCGCTTTCGTCCTCGCCTTCACCGACCCCGACGCCGCCGACGACGAACTCCACCTCGCCGACCAACCACTGACGGGACTCGACCTCCGGGCCACTACCCTCACCACGAAGATCGCCGCCCTCGTCCGGGACGCCGGGGCCATCAGCAGCCTCGAGCCCGTACGCCTGCTGCGCGCCGGAACCAGCGACGCCGGCCTGACAGCCGCACAAGCCACGCTGGAACTGGCTGTGTGTTTCCACCACGCCGTCCAGGACGACCACGACAAGGTCAGCGCTGTAATCTCCCGGCTGCGCGACCTCACCCGCGGCGGCGACTACGCCTACTACGTCGACATCGCTCACTTCATGGCGGACAAGCCCCTCGATCAAACTTCCGGAGCCCGGTGGCTCGACAGCGAACAAGACACCCGCAATCGCTGGCGCGGCCTCGTCACCATGAACACGACGGCCCGGCGCTTGATCGACAAGCTCGGCTCCATGGCAATCTGCGGGCCGGGGCAGCGACTTGGAACGGAGGTACACCGCCCGTGGCGGCGAACAGCAATCCCACCGTCAGAAAGCGCCGCCTGGGAGCCGAGCTCCGCCGGCTCCGCCTGGCCAGTGGACTCAAAAGCGCTGAAGCGGCGGAGCGGCTCATGGTCTCCCAGCCCAAGATCAGTCACCTGGAGAACGGCCGTCGCACGATCAGCCCCCGCGACGTACGCGATCTGTGCGCGATCTACGGCGTGACGGACCAGCAGCTCATCGAGTCACTGATGCGGATGGCCAGAGAATCCGCACAGCCAGGCTGGTGGAACGTCTACGGGGATATCCCCCAAAGCGTCTACATCGGCCTGGAGACGGATGCCGCCTCCCTTCACGCCTACGAGCCCCTGGTGATGCCCGCTCTGCTGCAGACCCCCGCCTACGCCCAGGCCGTCATCGGGGAAACGATCCCCCTGCTCACCGTCGAACAGGCCGCCACGCGCCTCAAGGTGCGGATGCGCCGCCAGCACCAGATCTACGACCCGGCCCGCCCGCTGCGTCTGTGGGTCGTCCTGGACGAACCGGCCCTGCGCCGCGTCGTCGGCAGCCCCGCCATCATGCGCGAGCAACTGGAGCACCTGCACGCGATCAGCCTCGAGCCGCACATCACCGTGCAGGTCCTCCCCTACGACGCGGGAGCCCACCCGGGACTCTCGGGACAGTTCCCCATCCTAAGGTTCGCCGACAGCCCCGAGGCTGTGGTGTACCTGGAACGCTTCACCAGCGATCTCTATCTGGAGAAGCCACCCGACGTGCAGCACTACAGCATGATGTACGACCACCTCCAGGCCCAGGCTCTCAACCCTGACAGCAGCCGCGACTTCATCACCGACGCCGCCAGGTCGTACATCGACGCAGCGAGCTGGCCATGATTTACGCCCCGGGCGAAGGCTGTCGACGGTCGCGTAATTCCCCAGCTCAAAGATCACGTAATTGGCCATGAGGACGGCGGAGTCGGCGTCTTCGTGGCCTGGGGGGGCACGTCGTCGTCCCCCACGGAACGAGGATTTTCGGGCCACCCGATAATCCGCCGATCGTTCGGGCTGGTCAGGACTGTCCAGGGTGGCCGCAGGCCAGCGCGATGCGCCTCCCTCTCTCGTCCACGTCGTCGGTCAGCTGGTAACTTCACCCGGCCTCACGCAGCACCTCCCCATATATCGCTTCGGTGGTGAGAACCCGTCCGTGCGCCGGGCCATACATCAAGATCAGTGTTTGTCGGCGGATTCTGGAGGCATGGGCGCGCCCCGGAAGAGCGGGAGTGAGACGGGCCAAACCGGCCCTCGCTGGCAGCGCTTCGCCCCGTCGCATAACGACGAGGCGAAGCAACCAGGTCCAAACCACGTGCGCAGCCGTCGATTCAGGTCCCTTACTTGTGCCTGCTATGGGCAGGCATTGGGCGAGGTATCAGCCGGACACGGGCTTCGATGGGCCTGCTCCGTCGGACGGCGTACTGGTCTCGGCAGGCGTCTTTCCGCTCGGGTCCTGCTTCGGCGCGGGCAGGATGGTGAGGTACCACTTTCCGTCATCGCGGGTAATGGTCAGATTCTCGCTGTAGTCGCCGCCCTTGCTGTCTTTGGCGGTGATCTTCGCGGAGCCGACATCCGGGCCGAAGCCATAGCTGATCCGGATGTCCTCGACCTTGAGGCCGCGGCCGCCCTTCTCCTTGACGATCTTCTGTGCGTCCCGCTCGGCGTCGGGACCCGTTGTCCCGTCCAGCTTGAGCAGCGCGCCCGTGTCGCGGTCGTTGAGGGCGGCGATGTACGCCTCGACCGTCTCGCGGTCACCCCTCGCCTTCGGCGCGGGGCCGCCGTTGTCACAGCCGGTCAGCGCGAGCAGCGCGGCAAGGGTGACGCCGGCGAAGTAGCGCCTCTTCATGTGTCCCTCACAGGTGGTTCAGCCTGACTGGGTAGGCAGGCGGTCTTCACGTCCGGTGGGCGTACCAGGCCGCGTTCGGAGAGTCCGCGAGGAGCTTGCGGAGACTTTTGTTGTGGGTGTTCCCGGTGTGGTAGGTGAGGTAGGGGGTGCCTCTGTACTTCTTCGTTACGACCATGGTGTGGTCGATGATGTTGTCCCTCCGGGGCTTCCAGTTCGCCTGCAGCACGTCGGCGAGGCCGAGCTTCCACACATTGTTAAGGGACTTGGTCCGGTGGGAGTACTTCAGCGCGAACCAGTACCAGTTCTCAGCACCGGCCCAGGTGTAACTCGTGGTCCAGGTGTGGCTCGCGTAGAACCACTTCTTGTTGTCCTTGCGACTGGCGAAGCTGCCCGAAGTCATCCGCCAACCGCCAGCCCGCATCACCTGGGAGATGAAGTTCGTGCAGTCGTTGCCGTACGTACGGTAGTCATCGCTCGCAGACTTCCAGTGCTTGTCGGCGTAGCGAACCATCGCGCTGTAGTTGTACGACGCGGCTACGGAAGCCTGGGGCTCCATGCCCTCCTTGGGCGGGACCGAGCCGACCGGCAGCTCGGCGGTCTCGGAGGGTGCACCCTTGTCACCCTCATCGGCTGAGTCCGGAGCCGGGGCGTCGGCAGGTTCAGCGATCTGCGTGCTCGGCAGGGGGCCGCCCTCGAGCTCCGCCTTGTCCGATGCGAGCAGCCACGTGCCGGACGCGTCCCGTGTGAAGGTCATGGTGTGGGGGACCGAGTACTCCTCGTACTCCGGCGCCCCGTCGGCCACCTCTTCCGCGGTGAACGGCAGGTAGAGGCGTGCGTCCTCGGTGACGCGTGCGGTCGTGGTGTCCCCGTCGGTGGTCGTGTCTACCACCGCCACATCGACCTCTGCGCGGGTGTAGCCCCCATCAACCTCCTTGTAGAGACTGCCCTTCCGGGCCAGTGCGGTGAGGTCACTTCTCAGCGCCGTCTTCATCGGCTCGGTGGCCGCGGAAAGGACGTCGGCCGAACGCAACCGCACCGCGTTCGTCGTCACCGCGTCGGCCCGCTGCTGAAGGTAGCTCTCGGCCAACTGAGACAGATGGTCCGCATCCGGCGCTGCTGTCGGCCGGTCAGCGGTATCCGCTGATGCCGTGGCACCTACGGATGTCAGTGCCGCGGCTAATGCCGTGACAAGGATGCGTCTGTGCGATGCGCGCATGCGCATGCTTCCCCCATGAGCTGGATGACTGGTCACGGTCAAAGATGCTCAGGCAGGAGAAACGGTGGCAGCGCCAAACGAACCTGTCCGAAACCAGTGCCGCGCTGGCCGACAAATGACCTTGTGCGCAGGGATCGATGTCTGCACCGAGGCAATCGATGACGAGGGACGGCTCCCCGCCTTCCGGGCAGTTCACCCGTTCAGGGCGGATCGGCCAGTACGCACCCACCCGAAATTTCATGCGCTGCCGAACCTGCCCGGACTGCATGAAGGATTCTTTTCCCCCTACTAATGCTCCCTCTCGGTGAATGCTCTCTTCTTCCATTACGCCGAATGGGATTCGGATCGGGATTTTGGGGGCCCGAGTGTCAGAGGCGGCTCCTAGTGCTGTGACCGCATAGGTTCACCGGGTTGGGGTCTGCGTGCTTGGGCGTGCCCTGGGTCCGTTCCAGGGGTGCGACTGGGACCTTGCCGCACAGCCCCTGATCCGGTTGGTGGGGGTGTTCGAGAAGGTTCTTCCGGCGATCAGCGACGAGTACGCGAGCAAGTTCTACACGCAGGCACGCGACGTGGCCGCGCTGGCCGCCGACATCGAGGCCATGCGCGACAAGTAGTGCTCCGGCGGAGAATGTTCGCCGGGCCGGCGGTCCTAGCGGTTGGATGTGCGGTGATGTCCGATCCGACCGCTGGAGGTGCGGTGGCCGAGCCTGTCCGTGTGCGCAGACTGACCGATCAAGAGGGACAGCGGCTGCAGCAGATCGTGCGCCGGGGCAGCACCAGTTCGGTGCGCTACCGACGCGCGATGATGCTGCTGGCCTCGGCCGTGGGGAACCGGGTTCCGATGATCGCCCAGCTGGTGCAGGCTGACGAGGACACCGTCCACGATGTCATCCACCGGTTAAACGAGATCGGCCTCGCCTGCCTGGCCCCTCAGTGGGCGGGAGGCCGTCCCCGCCTGCTCAGCACTGACGACGAGAACTTCGTCATCCAGGCGGCCACCACCCGCCCGATCAAGCTCGGCCAGCCCTTCATCCGCTGGTCACTGCGCAAACTCGCCGCCTACCTGCGCAAAGTCCACGGCCGGACCATCCGCCTAGGCCGCGAGGCATTACGCCGCCTCCTCGCCCGTCGCGGCGTCACCTTCCAGCGCACCAAGACGTGGAAGGAATCTCCCGATCCCCGCCGTGAGGTAAAACTGGACCGGATCGAGGAGGTCCTGGACCGCTTCCCGGACCGGGTCTTCGCGTTCGACGAGTTCGGCCCCCTCGGAATCCGGCCCACCGCAGGCTCGGGCTGGGCCGGCCAGGGACACCCCAACCGGCTGCCGGCTACCTATCACCGCACCCACGGGGTCCGGTACTTCCACGGCTGTTACTCGGTCGGCGACGACCGCCTGTGGGGTGTCAACCGCCGCAGGAAAGGTGCCGTGAACACGCTGGCCGCGCTGAAGTCGATCCGCGCCGCCCGGCCCGACGGAGCACCGATCTACGTGATCATGGACAACCTGTCCGCCCACAAGGGCACTGACATCCGCCGCTGGGCGGGGAAGAACAAGGTCGAGTTGTGCTTCACCCCGACCTACGCCTCCTGGGCCAACCCGATCGAAGCCCACTTCGGACCGCTGAGGCAGTTCACCATCGCCAATTCGAATCACCCGAACCACACCGTCCAGACCCGGGCCCTGCACGCCTACCTCCGGTGGCGCAACGCCAACGCCCGCCACCGCGACGTCCTGGCCGCCGAACGCAAGGAACGCGCCCGCATCCGCAGCGAGAGAGGCATCCGCTGGGGCGGCCGCCCCCTCGCCGCCGAGGCCTGAACAACCCGGCGAACCTACGCGGTCTATTGTCGGCGAGTTCATCGCACACGTCCGCGGGGGTGAGCGCGCTCATGTCGAGTTCGACGACGGTGCCGCCGCGTGCAGCGAGGTGGTCCCGCAAAATGCGGGTACCGGTTGCCCAGTAGACGCTCGGCTGGGCTGCTACGGCGATGCGACGGTGGCCCACGCCGAGGAGGAAGTCCGCGTAGACCTGCCAGCCGCGGGACTGCGGCGAGGAGAGGCGCGCGACCCATTCCGTCGGCTGTTCGGTGAGCGCGTCGAGAACTGCTGACGAGCAAAGGACCGGCAGGCCGAGGGCGTCGGCCCTGCCTGCAGCGGCGCGCGCGACGACGCTGTGACGCCTGGTACGACACGAGGCGTACCAGCATGGTGGGGCTCATTCGGGGGCGGCCCACCCTGGGGGACACTGTCTTGCCCTGGCCCCACAGCGAGCCCACCGTGCCGCAGAAGCTTCCCAAGCACACCACCGCAGTAGGGCAGTCCGATGCCGGCACATTGATACCGCAAGGCCGGGGTAGGTGGCGAACCGGGAGTTCACCAGCTGGCACGAGCAGTCCGGCGTCCAGGACGACCCACAGGCCGACGAGTAGTCAGGCGGCCTTGGCCAGCCAGAACTGGGTGAGGCAGAGGACAAGCTGCGGCCCGTGGGGATGGGGGAGCTGTGGAACTATACGCCGATCTGGTTGGGATGTTTGTCGGATCAAGAAGACCGGGATGAATTATGTCGCGGCCCTGGAGATGGTCTGGCAGCTTCCCCAGTTCTTTTGAGGTGCTTTTAGACGAGCGGCGAGTCTGCTGGCATAGGGAGGAGCCTATGGGCGAGTGGACAGAATGTGGCCGCAGTTGGGAAATTCATCGTCAACCATTTCACTCACGTGCTCGATCAGCATGGCTGCGGTTGTGATGAGGTATGCCCAGTATTTTCCAGTGGCAGTGGGACTGAAACTCGACCCCGGATGGTAGCTCATCAGTTTGAGAGCTTGGACTTGCTCTGCGTCTTCGGCGCTCAGTGGGGGAAGAGATGCGAATAGCTCGTGAACCGGATTGGTCGACACAGCTTCGATCACAGCTTGTGCGCATATGCTTTCCCAGGCGGGTCTCCTGAGGTTGCACGGTCCAGTATGAGGGAATGCACGGCGAGGGAGATGAGGAGTCGAACCTTGGCATCGGTGCCCGCTGGGTCGACGTTCCATTTCTGATAGCGCCGGGCTAGTACTGCAGCCGCAGTTGTTGTGACCGGTGGGCCGGACACTCGTTGAGCCGGACATGGGTGGGGACGTCACGGTTGACGATGTGCGGGGCTGGGCAGCGGGGCTGGAGGTGCTGCAGGACCGGATCGGTCAGCATTTCCGCAGGTCGGAGCCTCGCCGTCGGGCGGGCGAGTATCTGCGGGGGTTGTTGGCGCCGCTGGAGCGGAAGAACGGCTGGACGCTGGCCGAGCAGGCCGGCGAGCGGTGCCCGGACGGCATGCAGCGGCTGTTGAACCAGGCCGACTGGGACGCGGACGCGGTGCGTGACGAGGTCCGCTCGTACGTACTGGAGCATCTCGCGGCGGACGACGGCGTGTTGATCGTGGACGAGACCGGGTTCGTCAAGAAGGGCGTCCGGTCCGCCGGGGTGCAACGCCAGTACACGGGCACCAGCGGGGCTTGTTCATGAATAACTGAGCCTTTTCAGCGTTGCCGCTCCAGGGTGAGGACGGCGGCGGAGATTGACGACATTCGATTCGGGCTGCATCGGGACCTGCGGAAGATCCGCCACGACTTGAGCCGTGCGACGCCGCGCTCGACCGGTGCCCGGGCTGCGGACAGCGCGCGGTTGACAGTTTGCTGGGTGGGCGTGAGGTCTCGGCCCGGGTGGGCGTCTGAGGGCTGTGTTCACCCAGGGGCCGGCTCCCATGTAGGCGCGGTCGGCAAGGACGGGGACGCCCTGGCGTTCGCAGATCCGGATGATCCGGTGGGTGCGCGCGGTGGTCAGGTCGTGGGCACGACCGGGCAGTGCGGGCGAGATCCACAGCAGTCGTCCGGCCCGGTCGGTCACCACCTGCACGTTCACTCCGTGACGGCGGTGCTTGTGGGAATAGTCGGCCCGGCTGTCGCCTACCCGGTCGCATTCCGCCAGGGTGCCGTCCAGTAGGACGTAGTTGGGGTCGGCTTCGCGCAGGGCGCGCAGCAGTCCGGGGGCGCGGTCGGCGAGCGGGTCGACGACGACTGTGGTGTAGGCGTGGGCGGTGCCCACGGAGATGCCGAAGCCGACGGCGATCTGGGCGAGGGTGTCGTGCCGGCGCAGGTACACCAGGCCGACGAGCGCACGCTGGTGCGGCGGGAGTTTGCAGCGGCGGTCACCCTCGCGGGTGACGATGAGCATGGTGACCCACTCGACCAGGGCGTGGGGCAGGTCGAGTGCGGCAGGATAGGAAACCAACGCGGCTCCTGTGCCTGAGGGTTGAGACTTCGAACACCTCCCCCAACGGCACGGGAGCCTCGTGCGTTGCGCACCCCGGCGGCGTCACCCGATCAGTGGCCTGGCTGAAAAGGCTCACTGACCATTAAGCAAACACGCACGAGATTGCCGCACTGCTTCACTTGCGTCGATAATATAGGATCACGGCAGCCACGCAGGCAAGAGAGGTCAAAAAGATAAACGGGCCCCACCCTTCAGGGATCCACCAACCTTTTCCCTCGGCGGCGAAATTCATCATGCCTCCTTTTGGAAAGTTGATTGGTGGGCGACACTATTGTGCCGCCACCAATCAGATGTTCTAGGGTCAAGCCTTTACCGTCTGGTCTTCGGCGAATGAACCAGCGTACTCACCCGCAACCATGCATGGAACGGCTGCAGCGGCAGCTCCGACTCCGCCGGTGAGATAGGCAGCTCCACCGATGCAGGCTCCTTCCACTGATTTTTCGAACGCGAGCCCGAACCCTATGCCTGCCGCTTGGCCCCAGTTTCCATCCAATGCGGAATTCCAAACCTTGCCAACGGTGGCGGCCGCGCGGGTCGCGCGACTTGCGCCCTGGCCGTACACAGGAAGCGCGGCCGCGTCCGTTGACAGGACCGGGCGGGCTGCGATGCCCCAATGTCGGGGAGCCGTGCCAACCCCCCGAGCAGCACGGCTCCCTCCCCGGAGCGCTCGGCCTCATCGCGGCGGTGTGCCGCCGACGGTAAGGATCAGACCGACCAGGACGAGCAGTGTCCCGGCGAGGGGCAGTACGTCTTTGGGTCCCCAGTCCGTCTGGATGGCGAGGACGACGATCGCGGTGACGGCATAGGGCCAGCTGTTGGTGCGCTTCACCGTGCAACCTCCGTTTATTCGTAGACGAAGGCCGCCTCAGTGTCCGGTGAATGCCCAGGTGAGTGGTCTAGTTCGATGAGCATTTCGACTCATCGGTAGCCTTCGTCCGGGACTGTAAATCGTTCGGTGTAACTCCCGATCATGGAAGATGCATCGATGACCACTGAGAACGTGTCCGAGTTCGAGACCGCCGTGCCCACGAAGGCTGCGTCGGCGAAGGCCGTGGACGACCAGTTGATCGACGAGCTGGTAGGCCGCGCCCAGGCCGAGGGCCTGCAGTTGACCGGCGAGGGCGGGCTGCTGCAGCAGCTGACCAAGCGGCTGCTGGAGTCCGCCTTGGAGGGCGAGATCACCGACCATCTCGGTTATGACAAGCACGACCCGGCGGGCAAGAACGGTGGCAACTCACGCAACGGCACACGCTCCAAGACGGTGCTGACCGACGTCGGTCCGGTGGAGATAACCGTGCCCCGCGACCGCGACGGCTCCTTCGAGCCGAAGATCGTCAAGAAGCGGCACAAGCGCCTGACCGGCGTCGACGAGATGGTCATCCCGCTGGCCGCGAAGGGCCTGACCACCGGCGAGGTGCAGGCCCACCTGGCCGAGGTCTATGACGCCGAGGTCTCCCGCCAGACCATCTCCACCATCACCGACAAGGTGCTGGAGGGCATGGCCGAGTGGCAGAGCCGCCCGCTCGACACCGTCTATCCGGTCGTCTTCATCGACGCCATCCATGTGAAGATCCGCGACGGTGCGGTGGCCAACCGGCCCATATATGTGGCCCTGGCCGTCACCACCGAGGGCCGGCGGGAGATTCTGGGACTGTGGGCCGGCGACGGCGGTGAGGGCGCCAAGCACTGGCTGCACATCCTCACCGAGATCAAGAACCGCGGCGTCAGCGACGTCCTCATGCTCGTCTGCGACGGGCTGAAGGGCCTGCCCGACGCGGTGGAGACCGTCTGGCCCAGGACGATCGTGCAGACCTGCGTCGTGCACTTGCTGCGGAACTCCTTCCGCTATGCCGCCCGGCAGGACCGGGACAAGATCGCCAAGCTCCTCAAGCCCGTCTGCACCGCCCCCACCGAAGAGGCCGCCCTGGACCGGTTCGCCGAGTTCGCCGACGCCTGGGGCCGGAAGTATCCGGCGATCGTGAAGCTGTGGGAGAACGCCTGGGAGGAGTTCACTCCCTTCCTGCGGTTCGACACCGAGATCCGCCGCATCGTCTGCACGACGAACGCGATCGAGTCGGTGAACGCGCGCATTCGCCGGGCGGTCAAAGCCCGCGGCCACTTCCCCAATGAGCAAGCCGCCCTGAAGTGCGTCTACATGGCGATCATGTCGCTCGACCCCACCGGCAAGGGACAGGCCCGCTGGACCATGCGCTGGAAGACCGCACTGAACGCCTTCGACATCACCTTCGACGGCCGCCTGTCGGCAGCCCGCCAGTAACCCAACTACCCCAGTTACACCGCTCGTTTGACAGACCC
>NZ_JAGGPC010000066.1:0-16867 GCF_018614005.1 Streptomyces sp. ISL-99 | reverse complement strand
ACACCGCTCGTTTGACAGACCCGCCATCGGGGAAGCCCAGGTCCCCTACGGGCTCTGCACCGAACCCACCAACGTCGCGGCGGGCGGGCACGACTGTCCCGTCAGGTTCCGCTGCGTCGGCTGCGATCACTTCCGCACCGACGTCTCCTACCTCCCCGACCTGGAGGCATACCTCGCCGATCTCCTCCGCGGCCGCGAACGCCTCGCTGCGTTCGCAGCCGATTCCTGGGCGAAGGCCGAGGCCATGCCCTCCGACGAGGAGATCACCCGGGTCCGCCGCCTGGTCAAACGAGTCCGGGAAGACCTGGGCGACCTCACTGAGGAGGATCGGATTCAGATCAAGGAGGCCGTCACCGTGGTCCGCCGCACCCGCCGCGTCGTCTCGCTCGGCCTGCCTCGCGTCGGGCCGCCCGCGGACGGCGTTGGTCAGGACGGCCGGGATGGCGAGGCGGTCGGCGAGCGCGAGGGTGTGGGCGGCGAGGCGGACAGAGCCCGGGCCGGTACCGGACAGGCCCCAGCACACGATCTCCAGCCGCAGTCCGTCGCCGGTGATCTGCTGCCAGGGGGCGAGGAGCCGCTCGGCGATGTCCGCGCGGCCGGCGGCGAGGGCTCGCAGGGGCTCCGACGCGGGACCGAGCAGCACCATGAGGCCTTCGCCGGCGTGCTGGGCGAGCATCTGCCACGAGGCTGTTGGTGGTTTGCCCGTGGTGAAGGCCTCGGCGTGCGCGGAGGACACCATCCGGCAGAGCCGGCTCCACCCGGCCGCGTTCCGGGCCAGGAACGTTGCCCGGAAGGCGGCTTCCGCGACATGGGCACCGCCGCGTACCGGGGACCGTCGGCGCACCTCGGCCGGTGGGACATGGGCGTCGACGCCGAGATCGACGCCGAAGACCCTTCACTCCGGCGGCCGCGGCGGCTTCGCGAAGCGCACCGTGCCGGTCACCATGTCGCGGTCGGTCAGGGCCACCGTCCCGATCTCGCGTTCGGCGGCTCGGGCGATGATGTCGCGCGGGTGCGAGGCACCGTAGCGGGCCGAAAACCCACTGCTGACGTGTAGGTGAGGGACGCCTCCTCGCATAACATTCTCCGCCTAGATACCCCCAAATCAGTACCAATCGATCCGGCTACGCCTCGACTGCATCGAACACGATTCGAACACGCGAGTTTGAGACATCTAGGTTCAGCCAACCGGTGCTCTTTGTGACTGAACGCGCTCAAGGGCCAGGTAGCGCGCTCAGTCACACCGGTTGTGATCCGGCTGCCCGACCAGCTGTGACTTAGCGCTGCCTCTACTTGGCCAATTAGCGTCCCAGTCGGCCAGCGTCAGGGCTCTGGTTGGCGCGCAGCAACCCCGACCTAGCCCGCCTGGGCAGCGGCGAGGTGGGCGTCCACGGTGACGACACCGTCAATGCCCTGGCAGAGGCCCACGACCACCGGGACGAGACCTGGTTCCGGGACGTGGCCCCGCAGAGTGACGGCCCCGTCCCGGACCTCGACTGCGACGGTGCCCTCGTCCAGGCCGAGGATGCGCCCCAGGACGTCCTGCTCGACCTCGCCGCGGATCTCGGCGTCGGAGCGGATGAAGGCGTCGAGCAGGTCGCTGCGGCTGACGATGCCGGTGAGGAGCCCGTCGTCGCCGACCACCGGCAGCTGCTTGATGTGCCGTCTGCGGAGTTCCCGAGCGGCCCGGGGGATCGTCCAGTCGGCGCGGGCGGTGAAGACGGGGCTGCTCATGAGCGCGTCCGCGGTCCGGGCCCGGACTTTACCCCAGGCGCGCTCGTCGTTCCCGTCCTGCCCCTGCGGATCGGGCATGCCGCTCTCGTGCCGCAGCACGTCGGACGCGGACACGACGCCGACGGGAGCGCCGTCGTGGTCGACGACCGGGGCCGAGGCAATGTCGTTCGCGTCCAGCAGGGCGGCAACCTCCTGGAACGGCGTGTCGGGGCGGAGGGTGACGACCTCCTTGGTCATCACGTCACCAACGGTGCGGCGGTGCAGCATGGCATTGGCCTCCTCCGTTTTGCGACGGGGCGGCCGCGGTCCGACCGCCCGAGCGGACGACGCGCGGCGCGTCGGCCTCCGCGGCCCTGCCACTCGTCAACGCGTCTTCCCTACCCATGACAGCACCCCGCCCTTCCGGCGACCAGTGACGTTTGACCTGGCGAGGAGGACCAGCTGCCCCACGGCCAGAGTGCCGCCGAGTACGCGGTAGGTGCTGGCACCTCGACGCCATGTCCGCGTCCGTCTGACCCGCTGGACGGGGCTGAGGCGCGGCGAACCAGCAACTTCTGCCCCCCTCGGCCTGACGTCGGTGCCGGGCTCCCCGGCTCCCTGCGGCGGCAGGCAGCGCCCTGTACCGTCCAATTGCAGCGCATCAGCTCTGTGAACGGGGAGGGAGCCGACCGTGTCCATCTACGACGACCACCCGGTCGATCCCTACGTAGAGGCGATCGAATTGCGGGTGTCGCACCAGCACCTCCAGTACTGCTCCGGGAAGGACGTCGTGCCCCGCATTGAGGCCATGACGCGCGTCATGCAAGCCGCGTACGACGCGTGGTCGGGTAGCCGGACACTGAGCGCCGTAGATGGCCCCTCTGGCCAACACGCGGAGCGTCCCGAGGTCTTCATCCTGGCGAGCGGGCACCTGAGCCGGAGCCCATGCGATCTTCGCCTGCCCTGCCGACCCGCGCGCGGGGCCCCGGCTGGGGTTCCAGTAGCGTCCGTTCCATGATCGCCCTCGATGCCCTCGTCCGCCTTTGCCCGCCGCCCGCCGAACCGCCGCCCGCGGTGGACTGGGCGCAGGCCGAGCGCGCCCTGGGTACGGCGCTGCCCGCCGATTACAAGCAGCTCGTCGAGACATACGGTGACGGGATCTTCGACGAGACGATCTGGCTGCTCATCCCCGACTCCGCCTACAGCGACTGCGACCTGCACGCGCAGACGACGGAACGGGACGAGATCTTGGCCGACCTGTGGGAGTTCGAGGCGATGCCTGTCGGCCTGCTGGAGGCGGGGGCACGGGTCCTGCCGTGGGCATTCGAGGAGGGCACGGGGGCGTTCCTGTACTGGCTGGCGCGGCCCGGCCAGCACCCCGACGAGTGGACCGTGCTTTACAACGAGGGGCGCGGCCCACTGTGGGAGCACCACGACATGGGGTGCTCGGCCTTCCTGCTGGCGGTGCTCACAGGAACGGCGGAAACGGAGTACTTCGGCCACCTCTACGAAGTGCTGAAGCCAACGGAGCACCGCTTCGCGACGGCCGACCAGACCCTCGGAGCGCCCGCGCGCTGACGCCGTAAGGCCGCTCTCGACGCCCTGGTTCGCCGCTGGCGCACCTAGCTGAGCGCCGTACCTGGCCAGACTGACCAGGTACGGCGCTTAAGAGCTCGCGCATATAGGCGTGCCGCGGACAGGGACCGGGGGTCCGCTCAGATAACCAGGGCAGTCACCGAGGCTCGGGTGGTGGCGGAGAGGAGAGCTTCGCGAGGTACCCGCGCTGCGGCGGCCAGGGCACGGCCCACCGGATAGGCGTGCGCGCCTGCCGGAAGGCGGCCGGGGCGACCGCTGAGTACCACGTCGATGGAGCCCAGGACGCTGCGCCTTTCCCTCGTGCGGTTCAGTCGTCGCAGCGCTTGGCGGGCGACTGCTTCCGCGCTGTCGTACAGGGTGGTTCCGGCGGGCAGGCTCTGCAGAATCTCCGGAGCCACCAAGGGGTAGTGCGTACATCCCAGGACCACGGCGTCGCAGTTCCGGGGGGGGGCGCTCCGCGCTCCGTGGCCAGATCCGCGGCGGTGAGCAGACGGTCCGTGACGAAGGAGGCGGATTTCGGTCCCCAGGGGGCGCCCTCGGGATCCAGAAGCAGGAGCAGGTCGAGTTCTGGGGCAAGGTGCCGAAGCCAGCCGGCTGTAGGGAGAAGGCCAAATCCTGAATCGATCAATGCCACCGTCATGGGGGGGCAACGTACCAGTCGGATCTCGCCGCACGCGTGGCCAGGACCGCCAGGCCGGCAGGGCCAACTGCCCTCTTGTAGTGAGCTCGTGCGGATGCGCGGGGTTAGGGTCGACGGGCGGGGCGGCTGTGCCAGCGATGGGTAGTCCCGGCCCGGCGGATGAGGCTACGTATGGTGATGATGGTGTCGGCGAGATCGAAAAAGGCGTCGATGACGTTGGTCCGGCGTTCGTAACAGCGCGTGAGTCGATGGAAGGCGTTCTGCCAGGCGCGCGTGCGCTCGACATGCCACCGCTGACTGGCCTGGATCGGTGCCTTCTCGCCCTTGTGCGCGATGCGGCCGTGCAGGTTTCGGGCAGTGAGTTCGGTGCGCGTCCTGTCCGAGTCGTAGCCAGTGTCCAGGTGCACGGTGACATGGTCGGGCAGCGGCCCGAGGTCCTCCAGCAAATCCAGGGTCGGGGCGAGCAACGGGGAGTCATGGCGGTTTGCTCTGGCCAGTACCCTGCCCAGCGGGATTCCATAGCCGTCCGTCATGCCCGAGCGTTTCAGGCCCTGTTTGCCGCGGTCGACCGGTGAGCGCCCGGCGACCTCGCCGCCGCCGGGGGCCTTGGTGATGGAACCGTCGACGGCGATCCGGTCGAGCACGAGCCCGACGATCCGGCCGTAGGACTCCAGCGCGATCTGCTTGAGCCGGGCGAAGATGCCAAGCCGGATCCACTCGTCGCGGCGGTTGCGGATGCTGGTCGCCGAGCAGGTCGTATCGGCGATCGCCTGGTAGGAGCACCCGAACCGCAGCAAGCAACAGCTTGTCGAACACGATCCGGTCACTGATGCGGGGCCGGTGGCAGCCCAGCGGATGGGCCGGATCGACCATCGGACGCTCGGCCAGCAGCGCCGAGAATTGGTTCCACAGCGGGTCGGTCAGCCAAGATGGAAGCACGGGCACAGATCCCCCAGTGATCACAGAGCGTCGCAACCCTGATCACGAATACCTGTGTCCGCATCGCTGCCGGGGCACTCCACGCCGCCTATCTGCGGGAGCTCTAAGGGCACCTGTCCTCCCCCCTCTCACGCAACCGCACCTTCGGTACTCACCTCGTCCGCGGGCTGAGCGTCGAGCAGACAACGGCCGTCACCCGGCAGACCACCGAGGGAGTCCAGAGTGCGGAGGCGATCCTCGCCCTGGCCCGCACGCACGACGTCGAAATGCCGATCACGGTCGGGTGAGTGAAGGCTCTGCCTGATCGCCTCCGTGGGGCCGGATGTACGCGTGCTATCACCGTAGCGAGCCACGTCGTTGCACGGCGCGGGTGTTGGGTGGGCGGGCCCAGGGCGAGTCCAGGGTTGTCCCCTTCGCGGGTGGGGGTGCTGCTGGTCATCTGGAGGCTGAAGCCGCTTCGGGACTGCGGGGCGGCGCTTACCAGCGGCGGCACTGATGTACACGCTTGAGGAATTGGCCGGCTCGACGGTGCTGGTGACTGGTGGCGCCGGTCTGATCGGCGGCCGGATCACCGCCCGCTTGCGCGCTCTGGGCGCGTGCCCTGTCGCACTGTGCACCCTGGGCGCCTACCGGAACGGGTTCACCGGGAGCTGTTCGGCGTCCAGGCTGGCCTGTGGGCTGCGGAGTTCTTCTTCGGACACGAAGAGTCCCACCTGGCATGGCGGGCGCTCGATGAGGGTTGGAAGATCCTCTACGAGCCCAAGCTCGTCCTGCATCGCCCGAAGACGTCATCGGCCCGGCACGCGGTCTACTACCGTTTCACGGCGCGGAACCGGGTGTGGCTGGCGCGTCGACGTCTCCCGGCCCCGCTGATCCCGGTCTACCTCGGCGTGTGGATCCCGCTCACCATGGCCCGTGTCCGGTCCGTCGACGGAGCCGCGGCATGGTGGGGCGGCTGCGTCGAAGGCGTGCGCACGCCTTGCAGTCCACGCAAGGCGATGAGCTGGCGGACGGTCTGGCACCACCCAGCTGGGCCGCGCGCCGATCCGCTGAGTTTTGCCAAGAAGCCGACTGCCTGCGATCCGGTTTGCTATCCCCAGGCTGCAATCTCAGCTTCAGTTGCGCACGGAGCTCGGTCTGGAAGCCGTCGGGCACCGCCTTGAGTCGGATCAGGCTTTGATCGAGTGCTGGCAGCCAGCCGCGTTCACCGATTAGCGACCAGCACTGCCGCGAGGCCCTCTTGAAGATCTTTGACGAAGCACTCGGGAACCTCCAGCGACGGGAAATGCCCCCCGGTTTCGGGCGACCTCCATCGGACGATTTGTCGGTACCGCTCCTGTGCCCAGGGGCGCGGACACTTCTCGATGTCGCGGGGATACATCGTGATTGCTGACGGGACGTCGACCCGCAGTTCAGGGTCGAGCGAATTGTGGCTTTCGTAGTAAATGCGGCCTGCCGATGCGCCGGTCCGCGTCAGCCAATACAGGGTGACGTCGTCGAGAACGCGGTCTATGGAGATTGTTTCGAACGGGCTGTCTTCGGTGTCTGACCACTCGGCGAACTTGTCGAGGATCCAGGCAAGAAGCCCGACCGGTGAGTCGACGAGCGAGTAGCCGATGGTCTGCGGTCGGGTCGCCTGCTGCTTCGCGTACGCCGCGCGATGGCGCCAGAAATCGCGGGTTTCCTCGGTCCACCTGCGCTCGACCGCCGTCAGCCCGTCCGTGGTCAACCCGGGCGGCCCCTCCGCGAACGTTGTGTGGATGCCAAGAACGTGCGCCGGGAACCTGCCGCCGAGAACCGTGGTGATATTGCCTCCCCAGTCGCCGCCGTGGGCTGCGAACTTGCTGTAGCCGAGCCTTCCCATCAGTTCCACCCATGCGGCCGCGATCTTTTCGGTTCCCCACCCGGTGGAGGCCGGCTTGTCGCTGTAACCAAAGCCGGGTAGAGACGGGACCACGACGTGGAATGCCGGCGCGTCTGCATCTTTCGGATCTGCCAGCTCGTCCACTACATCGATGAACTCAGCAATGCTGCCCGGCCAGCCGTGCGTCAAGATCAGAGGAGTGGCATCTGCCCGCGCGGATCGGCGGTGCAGGAAGTGGATTCCCAGATCATCAATGGTCGTACGGAACTGGCCGATCCGATTGAGGCGCTCCTCGAACGACCGCCAGTTGTACCCGGTGCGCCAGTAGTTCACGACATCGACGAGGTCGGCGAGAGGAACGCCCTGCTCCCATCGGCGAGGGTCCGGCGCGGCGCAATAGACCGTCTCAGCCTCCGGTAGTCGCGCCGCGGCCAGTCGCGCGCGCAGATCGTCGAGGTCAGCGTCAGTTGTGTGGGTTTCAAATGCTTGCACGTCGCTGGTTGGACGGGGCATGAGACCTCCTGGCCGTCGTGGAACCGGCTACGATCTATCGCGAACCGGCTAAGACGGTTCTAGCAGTTCTCCGAGCCGCGCCGCAACCAGCTAAGGTGGTTCCATGCATGCTGCGTTCCCTGACTTCCGCCTCGGTAACGTGCTGGCGACCAGCTTCACGGGGACTCTGTCGGAGCGTCATGGCGACGCTGTGGAGCGCATTCCCACGCCGCAGCGACTCATCGACTGGCTGGCAGTGAACGGGCTCGTCGTGGACTCCTGCACCGCTGCCCAGCTGGACCTCGCTCGGGAGCTGAGGGAGTCGATTCACGCCGCCGCGACAGCGGCCGCGATCCAGGACGCTCTCCCTGTGCCTGCTGTCCAAGTCATCAATGACTGCAGCGCTCAGGGCTGGGCCGCGGCCGTCTTGACGTCCGAGGGTAAGCGGCGATGGCAGCTCAGCTCGGCTTCCTGCGTGGAAGATGCTCTCAGCGTGATCGCCGCCGACGCGATCAGCATCATCGCAGGCGAACGAGACGGAAAGTTGGCCTTGTGTGCATCACTGACCTGCCAAGCCGCCTTCTTCGACACCAGCCGAAGTCGCACTCGCAGATGGTGTGACATGAACACGTGTGGGAATCGTCAGAAGAAAGCGCGCTTCAATGCCAACCAGCGCAAAAACCCCAGATCAGCGGAGTGATCGTTACCTCGGTACATCCAAGTGGGCCCCACGCGTGCCACACCTCTGTCGCGATGGGTGAACCCCAACGGCACCCCTAAGAGAGCATCTGATCAATGTTCAGACCGTTGCGAGAAGGATGTCCGTTTCGATTCGCCAGGTTGGAGCGGATTCTCCGGTCAGTTCGCGGGACATTTTGTTAGCCATCGCCCAGTGGATCATCGCGGCGCCCACACCGCCGGATTTCTCGGCGACTTGGCCGCGGACATCCTGCCGGCCAGACATCGCGTTGGAGATCGCGCCCTTGCGTACGCACGGCGGGAACATGTCGCTCGGGGAAGACGACAAGCTCGGGGTGGAGGGTCTGCTCCATCTGTTCGCCGAGGCGATAGGTCTGTCGTTCCATACGGTGCGGACGTATCGGTGGGTGGCCGCGCGGTGGCCGAAGGACCAGCGCCAGGACGGTGTCTCCTTCGAAGTGCACCGGATCCTGGCGTCGGCACCGGACGCGTACGAGCTGATCCAGCATCCGCCGGTCGACGAGCGGACAGGAGAATCCCGGTGGAGCGGAGACGCCGCGAAGCGGGCGGCGGGCTGGCCGACCGCGACGCCCGTGACGGTGGCGGAGAAGGTCGAGGCCATCCGGGACCTCGCGCAGGACGAGCAGGTGGCAGCCTTGGTGGCATGCGATCTGCTGCACCGGCCGGAAGTCGCGTTCCGGGCGATGCGCGACCCCCAGGCCCGTGAGCTGGTCAATCAGGCTCAGTTCGACCAGGCCGAACTCACCGAAGAAGGCGAGGAGGAGGACTGGTGGTATGAGAGCGACGCCGAGCAAGAGCAGGACGGTGTCGTTGACCCCGTGGCGATCGTGCGGGGCTTCCACCGGGCGATGGAGTTCACGGACTTGATCGAGGTCTGCCAGGGCTTCGTGGCCGGAGCGAGCCGGCTGGTGCCGAAGCTGCGTGGCCGGGAGTTCTCCGAGTCGCAACTCTCCCTGGTATTGCGGCATTTGGAGAAGATCAGGGCGACGGCGGACTGGATCGAGACCGCTGTCTCGACCGGCAAGGTGGATCTGGACGAGGCCCTGGCCGAGCTACTGCGGGACCAGTAGCCATGAAACGCCGGGCGGGACTGCCCGCTCATGTTCATGCCGAAGCGGTACACAAGGCCCTGCAAGAGGCACGGCCCGCCGGACTGCACGGGAAGCAGCTGGCCAGAGCGACCCAGCACACCCCCGCGCAGGTCTGGACGGGAATCAGGTTCCTGCGCAGGACCGCGGTCAAGGAAGGACTGCCGCCGGTGACGCACCACCGCCGGGACGGCTTCCAGCTGTCGGAGGACCCCGAGGTGTGGATCGCCTACGAACGGGCGGTCTTCGAGGCCGAGTTGCACCGGATGACGAACTTCATCGTGGGGATCGTCGCCCCGCACACGAAACGCGCCCCGAAGGACGAGTGGGCCCGTCTGGTCCTGGAACAGCTCGGCGGGATCAGGGCCACCCTGGAAGTCCTCACCCGCATGGAACGGCCATGACCAGCACGAACAGGGAGATTCCGGCCGAGCGGGAACGGTGCTACCCGAGCGACACCACGGATGCCGAATGGGCCGTCCTCGAACCCCTGCTGCCCGTCCCGGCCTGCCTGCTGCCCACGGGCGGACGCCCGGAGAAGCACCCGAGACGCAACGTCGTCGACGCGATCCGCTACGTCAACGACAACGGCGTGAAGTGGAGGCCGGTCCCCGTCGACTTCGGCATCCCCTGGCGCACGGTCTACGGGTTCTTCCAGCGCTGGCGGCCCAGCGGGGACCCACGGCCTGGCGGTAGAGGTGTTCGGCCTCCTCCTCCCGCCCCACCCTGGCGAGCAGGACGCCGAGACTGACCGCGGCGGCGGGGATCTGCTGGGCGAGGGGTTGCCAGGCGGCTTCAGCGATGCGAGGGGCCGGGTCGAAGGCGTGGACGCCGATGGTGAAGCGGTCGGCTCGGTCGGCGGCACGGTCCAGGGCGGTCTCCCACACCGGCGCGGGGACGGGGCTGGTGGTGTGGTCGGGGAGGTAGTCGAAGACATTCCAGGCATCGGGATCGCTGGTGGGCAGGAGCAGGCTGGAGGCGCCGTAGCGCAGCCGCCCTGCCCAGGCCAGGGCCTCATCAACGGGTTCGGGGCGTAGCAGGGGGCCGTCGGGCCGGTAGTGCTGATGGAGGGCGGTGAGCAGGGAGGAGGAGAAGGGCGGGCGCAGGCCGGTGCGGGCGAGGTCGACCGCAGCGGCGACCAGGGCGGCGCCGCGGGGATGGCCGCCGGCACGGGCCGCGTGGCGCCATTCGGTGAGCAAGGCGGGGCCGGCGGCAAGATATTCGGCGACCCCGTAGGGGCCGTGATGGGTGACGGCGTCGATGACCCGCGGATCGTCGCAGTCCCGAGCGCGTGCCAACTCCTTTGTGCTCCAGCGGCGCGGAAGGTACAGCGATTCTGTCTGTTTGAGCACCCGGGCTCCCGCCCCCGAGATCTGGGGGCCGACCGGGCTTTGCGCGCCGGTTTCGGCGGTGCTCGGATAGAAGGTCTCGTAGTGGCGCAGCTGCATGGTGGCCAGCACCGGGACCCGCAGCCGCACCAGTTCGGCCAGCACCCCCGGCTCCAGCCCGCCTGGGCCCAGGAAGTGCTCCAGGTCGTCCAGCCACACCACGCACCGCACCGAGGTGGTGGCCACCACCTCCACCGCGATCACCAGATCCGGCCCGGTGTCCGGGGCCAGCACCCGCCAGCCGGCCAGCGCCTCGCACCGGCGCACCGCCTGGTGGGCAGCGCGGGTCTTGCCCGCGGTGGACTCCCCCACCACCAGCACCAGCCCGCCCCGCTCAGCAGCATGCGCCAACCGTGCCCGCAGCACCGTGTCGTCGTCCCGGGCCACATACGGCGGCACCACATCACCGGCATCATCGGGCCGAGCCCGGTGCGCCCCGGCCACCAGGGCGCCCCATCCCGCCACCAGCGGCCAGCGCCGCGGGTCCTGCAGATAGCCGGGCACCCGCACCCCGGCCGTAGTGATCGTCACCGGACCCGTGACGGTCCGCGCGGTGAAGACCACGTCCTGGCGGCCGTTGGCGATGTCAGCGTGCACATCGCCGCTGCCGGGCGGTTCCCCGTCCATGAGTGGTCCTCAGCCGCCGGGTTGACCGGCACCCGCGACAGGTTCACCCGGCCCAGCTGGAACGCAGCAATTTCGTTCACCCGGTGCAATGCCCGCGCCAGCGCCGTACCCGTCGGCGGCCGGCGCAGCACCTCCAGGTGCAAGTACCGGGCGCCCTCCGGGACGACCAGCAGCTCCGCGAGTTCTGCCGGCAGCGCTGGATCGGCCCGACGGGCCGCCGACGCCACGGCCGCATGCAACCTCTTCTCCTCGACCGTACGCACCTCCGCCACCTGCCGCGCCAGCACGCTCACCCCCGGCAGCAGCACCCGGTGCCCGCACAGCCACGCCACCGCGTGATTGAACAGCGCCACCGGCCCCTCGGCGTGCGTCCACGCCCGCCCGTGCAGGAACGCCCGGAACTTGCGCCCCACTGCGGATCGTCGAACTCCCGATAGCCGTACCGCTTTCGGATCTCCCACGAGTGCCAAAACCCTCCCACGGCACACTGTCGATCCCCTGGGCCATGACGAACACCCCCAGACGGACCGGAAGGGCCGGCACTTCACCGGCCGCAGAAACTCCGGCCCGCATATGCCTGACAGACTCCGCCGCCCACCCCAAGGTCGCCACGAACGACCGGAAATACGCCGCTTCACGTGCGAGCCATCCCGTTCCTGCCCGAACACAACCCCGTACCCGACACACCGCTGACCAACTCTGCCAACCGTCACCAAGCGTCACAGATCATGGGATATGGCACAGCTTCTGAGGCGGCCAATTGGCCGTAAGACGCCGGACGGTAGCCTGCAAACCGTCCACGTTGCATTGACCGTTCCCTTCCCGTAACTCATGCATGGGGGTTCACCATGTCCACACCGCCGTCCTACCAGAACCAGCAACCGCAGCAGCCCTACGGGCAGCCCCAGCAGCCGCCACCCGGATCCCCGAACCGGCCACGGCAGGGGAATCCGCTCCAGCTGCTGCTCACTCTGGTCATCTTCCTGGTGATAGTTGGTGGGGTCGGCTTCTGGGTGTACGACTACAACACCAACCCCAACGGCGGCCAGGCGAAGAAGGAAGCCGCGGGTCGTGCCCAGTACGAAGAGGACAAGACGCACGAGCCGGAGGTCGGTGACTGCGTCAAGGTGCAGGATCCCCAGGGCGAGCCGGTGCCGACTATCGTCGACTGCGGCTCGGCGGAGGCCCAGTACAAGACGGGCGAGATCCTGCCCGGCGAGGGGATGAAGTGCGGGCCGAAGTTCGACTACGGCATTCAGCACACAGAGTCCCGCGGGTTCGACTACACGATGTGCTTCAACAAGCTCTGACCCACCGGCCCGAATCCGGCCGCCGCCCGCTCGCGCGCTCGGCAGCCGGACCCGTTTCGGCCCTGTTCTCGTATAGCTAATCCGTTGCTAACGCCACCGTGGGACAGCCGTTGAGCCCCGGTGCGGTTCGAGCAGCGTTGCTGATCACCTGGTGTACAGCTCCGGCTGCCCGAGGGGACGCCGAAGGGATGCCTTTCGTATAGCTGGCACCGAACGCCTTGCTGTAGACCGGCGGTCTTCGGCGTCTCCGACTGCACGCCCGATGGTGGGCGGGCGCCACCACCCTGGCTCCAGCTCTTCGTTAGCGATTGTGGGAGGAGCCCACTACACGGAGACCTCTTACCGCGCCGAGCCGTTTGAGCTCCTGCCTAGACCGAGGCCCGCGTAGTGCGCTGGTGCCGCGAACGACTGGTGAGGTGTCGGCCCAGCCATTGACCGGTTGATGCCTGGGATTAGCGTGACGCGCGGCCCGCATGCACTCGTGACCAGCGCAAATGCCGAGTGATCATAGGAGGAGCAACTTGATCTACTGCGGAATCGACTGGGCCGAGAAGACGCACGACGTCGCCCTCGTCGACGACTCCGGCCAGCTGTTGGCCAAGCGCCACATCACCGACGACGCGGTCGGCTACAAGATCCTTCTCGACCTGCTCGGGGAATACGGCGACAGCGAGGAAAACCCGATCCCGGTGGCGATCGAGACGTCCCGGGGCCTGCTCGTCGCCGTTCTACGGACCGGGAAACGAAAGATCTTCGCGATCAACCCGATGTCCACCGCCCGCTACCGTGACCGCCACAGCGTCTCCCGTAAAAAGTCCGACCCCGGCGACGCCTTGGTCCTGGCGAACATCCTCCGCACCGATATGCACGCCCATCGCCCGCTGCCCCAGGACTCAGAACTGGCCCGCGCCGTCGCCGTGCTAGCCCGGGCTCAGCAAGACGCAACCTGGAACCGCCAGCAGATCGCCAACCAGCTCCGCTCCCTGCTGCGCGAGTACTACCCCGCCGCCCTGGAAGCCTTCGCCAACTGGGCCAACGGCCTGTGCCGTCCAGAGGCCCGCGAGGTCCTGAAGGCCGCACCGACCCCGTCGCGGGCCGGGCGGCTAACCCGCATCCAGCTCCAGGCCGCCCTGAGGCGAGCCGGCCGCAAGCGCGGCATCAAGGCTGAAGCCGACCGCCTCCGCGACGTCTTCCGCGCTGAATGGGCCCACCAACCGCCCCTGATCGAGGACGCACTTGGCAAGCAAATGCTCGCCCTCCTCATCCAGCTGGAAGCTGCCTGCACCGCCGCCGACGACCTGGCCCAGGCGGTGGAAGAGGAGTTCCCTCAGCACCCGGACGCCGAGATCCTGCTGAACTTCCCCGGTCTCGGCGTCCAGCTCGGCGCTCGGGTGCTTGCCGAGATCGGCGACGATCGCGACCGCTTCGCCGACGCCCGCGGCCTGAAGGCATACGCCGGCTCCTCACCCATCACCAGGGCCTCCGGCAAGAAGTCCGCCATCACCCGACGGGGTCAAGAACGACCGGCTCAACCACGCCGGCTACCTGTGGGCCTTCTCCGCCCTCCGTCGCTCGCCCGGCGCCATGGCCCACTACCGGCGACGACGGGACGACCACGGAGACTGGCACGCGGCGGCTCAGCGCCACCTCTTCAACCGCATGCTCGGCCAGCTCTACCACTGCCTTAAGCAACGAGTCCTGTTCGAAGAAGCAACAGCCTTCCCTACCACCTTGGCAGCCGCAGCTTGACACCTTTGCATCGTGAGGTGTCTACGGCCAGGTGGCGTGTAGCGCTGAGTAACTACTCGGGGCTGCGGTCGCGCTGCTGGAGAGTGGCGAAGTCGGCGTGCGCCGTTTCGACGGCCTCGGGGTACGCCTGGGTCTTTTCGTGCCCGGCCAGTGCCCGGTAGATGCTGGAGAGGCTGGGGTGCTGTCCCTTGCGGCGGCCGGTGGGGATGAGCAGGTCGGGCTGGATGTCCTCGACGGTCTCGCCGTTCGCGCGGCGGCGGAGCACGGTGTGCAGCATGTCGTCGGTGATGACCGGCGGCCGACCGCCGTGGTTTCCCTTGCGGGCCGCGGCGTCCAGCCCTTCGAGGATGGACTCCCGGATGTTCTCCCGCTCCGTCTCGGCCATCGCCGCGAAGAACCCGAACAGCAGACGGCCCGGCCCGCTGGGGTCGTACATCCCCTGGAGGGGGCCCGGCGAGCATTTCCAGGACCAGGCCGTGGGCGGTGAGGTGGTCGGCCAGAGCTGTTAGCTCTGCGGCGTCGCGCCCCAGACGCTTCATCTCGTTCACCGTGAAGATCACCCGGCAGTGCGGGGCGTGGGCCTTGATCTCCCTCGCGGCAGCGAGCGCGGCCTCGAACTGCGGGCGGACCCGCACCCGGGTCCTGATCTTCTCGGCGAAGATCTTGTCGCGCGGGATGCCGTGTCCGGCGAGCGCGTCGAGCTGTGACTGGAGTTCCTGCGTGAGGCTCGAGCACCTCGCGTACCCGATGCGGATGTCCGCGGTCGGGGTGTCCGGGTCGATGGGTGCGGGAGCCGGGGTGCCACGGCTGGCCGGGGCCGCGGTCTGCGGGGGTGGGCACGCACAGGAGTTTCGCGAGCCGGGGCACCTTGGTGAAGCGGCCGGTGTGGTAGGTGCCGGCGACCGCGCCGGAGCGCGAGCGGCAGGGTGAGCTTGGCGATGCGTTACAGCGTGGGCAGGGGTGGCGCTCGACGTCGTCCGCTTCGGACGGGAGTACGGTTTGAGCGTCCGTCATGGCCCCGGATACTGTCACAAACATTTCCCAGAACATGCCTGGTTCCACTTTTGAGTGAGAACTAGTTGTGACAGTGAATCCGCGATCCGGGCCGCCTTCGCCGACCGTTTCCCGTCTTGCTCCGGGAAAGGCTCGTTTCTGAAACTTAGCTGGGCGTCGAGCCCTGGCCTCCGCTGGGCCTGAAGGGAAGTAGCTATCGACTTCCGACCGCCCATATGAATCCGGCGGTCTCGTCTCCCGGTGGCCACCGCAACACTCTGGGCTGAGCTGATTGTCCGTACAGAGGGGGCCGACGGCGTTCCGTGAGTCGCCGTGGCCGACTTGCCCGTGGCGAGCCCCGGGGTCGGAGCCCGGGCCACCGGGCGCCTGCGCGCCGCCGCTCGGTAAGGGCCCGGCGGCCGGGGGGCGGTTTCTAGGGATCGTCGCAACACGTGGTTGTGTTGATCAGGCCGTGAGTAGTTTATGCAGGCGCTCGGCTGGGGTTTCCCAGCCGAGCGTTTTGCGTGGGCGGCCGTTGAGTTCGGCCGCGACCGCGTCGAGGTGTTCCGGGGTGTGGGCGGAGAGGTCGGTGCCCTTGGGGAAGTACTGCCGCAGCAGGCCGTTCGTGTTCTCGTTCGAGCCGCGCTGCCAGGGGCTGGCCGGGTCGCAGAAGTAGACCGGGACGTCGGTGGCGATAGTGAAGCCCTGATGGGCGGCCATCTCGCTGCCCTGGTCCCAGGTCAGTGAGCGCACCAGGTGGCCGGGCAGGGTCTGCACGGTGGTGACCAGCGCGTCACGGACGTCCTCGGCACTGCGGCCGTCGGGCAGGTGCAGAAGCATGACGTAGCGGGTGGCGCGTTCGACGAGGGTGCCGATCGCGGAGGCGCCGTCCTTGCCGATGATCAGGTCGCCCTCCCAGTGGCCGGGAACCGCTCGGTCCTCTGCCTCGGCCGGCCGGTCACTGATCATGACCATGGGGTCTTTGAATCGCGGCTGGCGGCAGTTGGCCTGCCGCTGGGGCTTGCGGCGGGTGCGTCCCGAGCGCAGAGCGCGGGCGACTTCACGGCGCAGCTCACCGCGGCCCTGGACGTAGAGGGCCTGGTAGACGGTCTCGTGGACCACGTGCATCTCCGGCCGGTCGGGAAAGGTCATCCGCAGAGCCTGGCAGATCTGCTCCGGGCTCCATCGCTGGTCCAGGCCGGCCTGGACGAAGTCCCGCAGCTCGGGGTTCTGACCGATCTTCCCCGGCTTGGGGCGGGGCCGGCGGGCATCAGCACGGGCCTGGGCGGCGTATGGCCGGTAGTGCCACAGGCCGCGGGTTCCGTTCGTGCGGTTGCGCCGTATCTCCCGGCTGACGGTGGAGGGGCTGCGGCCCAGCTCCGCGGCTATCGCGCGGACCGATGCCTTCTCCCGCAGCCGGTCGGCGATGTGGATCCGCTCCTCCTCTCGCAGGTACCGCGTCGACGAGGACGCGGATGGCGGCGCCACCGGACGAACCGGTGACGCCGCCTTGTTCCGGCCGGACGGCCTGCGCCCGTTGCGCCAGCGCCTGCCGGTCTTCGGGTTGACCCCGACGATCCGGCACGCGTCCTCGTTGTTCACACCCAGCTGCATGAGCTGGAAGTATGCGGCCCGCTCCGCAGAGAGCTTCTTCGCCCCCTGAGGGCTCCGCACCTTCCGGATCTGGAAGTCCATCGCATCCCCTGAACTGGGGTGTTGCGACGACTACTAGGGCGTGTGTGGTGTCG
>NZ_JAGGPC010000065.1:0-60116 GCF_018614005.1 Streptomyces sp. ISL-99 | reverse complement strand
CGCTTCCTAAAACACGGCCTAGGCCGCTTCGGCGATCTCGCCGCGTACGGCCGCGGCCCACTGGAGGAGCAGCAGCTCGTACTCGTCCGCAGGCCAGGCATCGTCCGCGCGCGAGTCGACCAGGGCGCGGATCGCCTCGTTCGCCTCGGTCAGGGGCCGCACGGAACCGACCGGCGGGGGTGAGCGGTACATGCGACCAGAATACGGCCAGCCACTGACAGTGAGCACCAGAACGGCAGTGGCTTTCCTCGCACTAGAGTTGATCACCGGGCACCGGACGGCGGTGTCTCATACCCGCATCAGGAGATCCCACACCTTGTCCGAGCAGCGCGTTCATGCGATATCCGGCACCGGCCGAGGCGCCCTGGCCCTGCGAGCCGACTGCGCGAATTGCTTCGGACTGTGTTGTGTCGCACTCGCCTTCACGGCCTCCGCCGATTTCGCGGCCGACAAGGACGCGGGGCAGCCCTGCGCCAACCTCCAGGCGGACTTCCGCTGCGGTATCCACGAACGTCTGAGGCCACAGGGCTATCAGGGCTGCACCGTGTACGACTGCTTCGGCGCCGGGCAGCAGATCTCCCAGGTGACGTACGCCGGACAGGACTGGCGCCAGGCACCCGGAACCGCGCAGCAGATGTTCGCGCTGCTCCCGGTCGTGCGGCAGCTCCATGAGCTGCTCTGGTACCTGACCGAGGCGCTGGAGCTGGCACCGGCCCGCTCCCTCCACGGGGACCTCCGCGCCGAGCTGACCAAGATCGAGCGCCTCGCGCAGGGCAGTCCCGACGAGCTCCTCGCCCTGGACGTGGCGGCGCACCGGCAGGACGTCAACGCTCTCCTTCTGCGTACGAGCGAACTCGTGCGAGCAGGCGTCACGAAGGGCGCCAAAGGCAAGAAGGGCGCCAAGGGCAAGGCACGCAGAGGCGCCGACCTCATCGGCGCGAACCTCAAGGGCGCCGACCTGCGGGGCGCGGACCTCAGAGGGGCGTACCTGATAGGCGCCGACCTCAGGGGCGCCGACCTGAGGGTGGCCGACCTGATCGGGGCCGACTTCCGCGACGCCGACCTCTCGGGCGCCGACCTCACGGGGAGTTTCTTCCTCACCCAGTCGCAGCTGAACGCGGCGAAGGGCGACGCCGGCACCGGGCTCCCGCCTGCGCTGACTCGCCCTTCGCACTGGTGAGGGGTGGCGGAGATCAGCCCGCCGACTCGCCCGCGTGGGGGCTCAGCGTGTCCGTGCCGACCAGGACGAACAGCACGATGCCGAGCAGGATGCGGTAGATCACGAACGGCATGAAGCTCTTGGTGGTAATAAATTTCATGAACCACGCGATCACCGCATAACCGACCAGGAACGCGATGATCGTCGCGAAGATGGTCGGACCCCACGACACATGGCCGCCCTCGCTCGCGTCCTTGAGCTCGAACACCCCGGAAGCCAGCACCGCGGGAATGGCGAGCAGGAACGAATAGCGCGCCGCCGCCTCGCGGGTGTAGCCCATCAGCAGACCGCCGCTGATCGTCGCGCCGGAGCGCGAGACACCGGGGATCAGGGCCATGGCCTGGCAGACTCCGAAGATCAGACCGTCCCTGACGCCCAGCTCCTTGAGCGTCTTGCGCTCCCTGATCGCGCGGTGCTTCCCGCCGGCCTCGTCACGGGCCGCGAGGCGGTCGGCGATGCCGAGGACGATGCCCATGACGATCAGCGTGGTGGCGATCAGCCGCAGATCGCGGAACGGTCCCTCGATCTGGTCCTTGAAGGTGACGCCGAGTACGCCGATGGGAATGGAACCGACGATGACGAGCCAGCCCATCTGGGCGTCGTGGTCACTGCGCATCGACCGGTCGACGAGCGACTTGCACCACGCGGAGACGATCCGCGCGATGTCCTTGCGGAAGTAGATGAGTACGGCCGCTTCGGTACCGATCTGAGTGATCGCGGTGAACGCGGCACCCGGGTCGTGCCAGCCGGCGAAGGCGGCTGTCAGCCGCAGGTGGGCGCTCGACGAGATCGGCAGAAACTCGGTGAGCCCCTGGACGAGTCCGAGGATGAATGATTCGAACCAACTCATGGGGCTAATGCCGTCCCGGATGTATGTGGTGCAGCGGCGTGCAGCGTGCAGATGCAGTCAAGGTCAGTTGGTGGGCAGCGTATCGCCCGAAGATGTCGGCCCTGCGGGAACCCCCGACTGCGTACCCGATCAGGCGGAGACCGGCCCCGCGAGGCGCTTCAGGCTCCGGACCGCTCGCCGCGCAGGCGGTGCCGCTTGCGCCAGGCGACCACCGCCGCGGCGAGACCCGACAGTGCGATGAAGCCCATCGCGATCAGGAACGCGGGCGACGTCGGGGACGAGGCGCTGCTCCCCGCGATGACGTACGCCGCCGTGTTCGGGATCGAACCGATCCCCGTCGCCAGGAGGAAGGGGAGCCACCCCATGCGGGAAACCGCGGCGCAGTAGTTGGCGGCCGCGAACGGCACACCCGGGAACAGCCGGATGGCGAGCATCGTACGGAAACCGTGTCGGCTCAGCTGACCGTCCGCCGCGAGCAGTGCCCGCCCGCGCAGCAGCGGACGCAGCGCGTCCTGGCCCAGCAAGCGGCCCAGACCGAAGGCGATCCCGGCACCGAGGACCGTTCCCGCGACGGCGGCGGCGAGACCCGCCTGGGAGCCGAAGAGGGCGCCGGCCGCCAGATTGAGGATCGGGCGCGGTACGAACGCCGCTGTGCACAGCCCGTACGCGACACCGAAGAGCACCACGGCCGCCGCGCCGCTCAGCTGGGGCGGCCAGCCCGCGCTCAGCAGCCGCTGCGGCTCGAAGACCAGCACCGTCGTCACCGCTGCCGCGAGCATCACCACGAGGAGCGACAGCCGTGACCACGGCGAGAGCAGCGTCCTGGTGCAGCGAACGGCGAACCCCGCGGGCGCGGGTGCGGGCGGGGCGGCGGTGTCGAGCATCCGGGGAGACTAACTGACAAGCGCGCGTGATCGCCGTAACGCGCACCGCACGACCCGGTCGCGCGGACAACGTGCCCAACGCGGCCAACGCGTCCAGTGCGTTCAATGCGTCGCGATAAATCATTCGACGCAACGGTGCCCCTCAGCGAGGATCAACGCATGTTCAGGCACGCCTTCCTCGCAGCACGGACCGCAGTCGCGGCCGCGCCGAAGGCTGCCGCGATCATCCCGGCAGCGGCCGCAGTCGCCGCTGCGGCAGCGCCCTTCGGCGGCGCCCGAAGCTGACCCTTCCCGGATCGTCCGGCGGACCCCACAGGGGGAGGGTCGGCAAGGCCCAGGGGTCCCCTCACGCTTCGACCTTCCAAGGAAGATCACCATGCCCAAGACGGCATACGTGCGCACCAAGCCGCACCTCAACATCGGCACCATGGGCCACGTCGACCACGGCAAGACCACCCTGACCGCCGCCATCACCAAGGTCCTGAGCGAGCGCGGGACGGGCACGTTCGTGCCGTTCGACCGCATCGACCGGGCCCCCGAGGAGGCGCTGCGCGGCATCACCATCAACATCGCGCACGTCGAGTACGAGACCGACACCCGGCACTACGCCCATGTCGACATGCCCGGCCACGCCGACTACGTCAAGAACATGGTCACCGGAGCCGCGCAGCTCGACGGGGCGATCCTCGTCGTGTCCGCGCTCGACGGGATCATGCCGCAGACCGCGGAGCACGTCCTGCTCGCCCGTCAGGTCGGCGTCGACCACATCGTCGTCGCCCTCAACAAGGCCGACGCGGGTGACGAGGAGCTGACCGACCTGGTTGAGCTGGAGGTACGCGACCTGCTCTCCGCGCACGGCTACGGTGGCGACGCCGTGCCGGTCGTACGGGTCTCGGGGCTCAGGGCGCTGGAGGGCGACCCGCGCTGGACGGCGGCGATCGAGGCGCTGCTGGACGCGGTGGACACGTACGTACCGATCCCGGAGCGCTACACGGACGCGCCGTTCCTCATGCCCGTGGAGAACGTGCTGACCATCACCGGGCGCGGCACGGTCGTCACCGGCGCGGTCGAGCGCGGCACGATCAGGGTCGGTGACCGGGTGGAAGTGCTCGGCGCGACTGTGACATTGAAAGCGGTCGAGACGGTCGTGACCGGACTGGAGACGTTCGGGAAGCCGATGGAGTCCGCCGAGGCCGGGGACAACGTCGCGCTGCTGCTGCGCGGCATGCCGCGCGACGCGGTGCGCCGGGGGCATGTCGTGGCGGCGCCCGGCAGCGTCACGCCCACCAGGCGGTTCACCGCGCAGGTGTACGTGTTGTCGGCGCGGGAGGGTGGCCGTACGACGCCCGTCACGAGTGGGTACCGGCCGCAGTTCTACATCCGTACCGCGGACGTCGTCGGCGACATCGACCTCGGCGAGACAGCTGTCGCGCGCCCCGGTGACACGGTCACGGTGACGGTGGAGCTGGGCCGCGAGGTGCCGTTGGAGGTGGGGCTCGGCTTCGCGATCCGGGAAGGCGGTCGCACGGTGGGGGCGGGCACGGTGGCGAGCATCGTGGCCTGAGCGGGCCGGGCGGGTTTGGGGCGGGGAGTCCTGCGGAGCTGTTCCCCTACCCGCCCCTTCCCGAACTGGGGCAAGCCCCAGACCCCGTACGCCCTCCGGGCGTGTCCTCAAACGCCGGACGGGCTGGATGGGCGGGGCGGGGCGGGGCGGGGCGGGGTGGGGTGGGGTGGGAAAATCCACTCCGCCCGCCCGGCGCACAATGGTGGGGTGGACGAGCCGATACCCGTGACCCGGGACGTGGACTGGGGCACCGCCAAGCTGATGCCCGACGTGGACCGCCCGCGGGCCTGGCTGCTGACGGTCGACGGCGCGCCCCAGTCGTACGTCGATCTCGACGAGCCCACCCACCTGGAGTTCGAGTACGCCCGGCGGCTGGCCCACGTCATCGACTGCGCGGCCGAAGAGGGCGCACCCCTCGACGTACTGCACCTCGGCGGCGGCGGCCTGTCGCTGCCCCGCTACACCGCCGCCACCAGGCCGGGCTCGCACCAGGACGTGGTGGAGGCCGACCGGGGCCTGCTGGCGCTGGTCACCGAGCATCTGCCGCTGCCGGACGGGTCCGGTGTACGCGTGCACGGCGCCGACGCGCGCGAGTGGCTCGAAAACGCCCCCGCCGCTTCCGCCGACGTGATCGTCGCCGATGTCTTCGGCGGTTCCCGGGTGCCCGCGCATCTCACGTCCGTCGAGTACGCCCGCCTGACCGGACGCGTCCTGCGCCCCGGCGGGATCTACGCCGCCAACCTCGCGGACGGCGCGCCGTTCGCCTTCCTGCGCTCCCAACTGGCCAACTTCGCGGCCGTCTTCGCAGAGATCGCACTGATCGCCGAACCGGGTGTGCTGCGCGGCCGCCGCTTCGGCAACGCGGTGCTCGTCGCATCGCTCGCGCCCATCGACACGGCGGCCCTGGCCCGCAGGACCGCCGCCGACGTCTTCCCCGCGCGCGTGGAGAGCGGCCCTTCGCTGGCGCGCTTCACCGCAGGCGCGACGGTCGTACGCGACGCTGACGCGGTCGAGTCACCCGAGCCGCCCGGCGGGGCCTTCAGCATCGGCTGACACGGCGAGAGCCGCCGCCTCCGCCTTCGCCACTTCATGCGTACGGCGCGTCAGATTCCGTACGTCGGGCACGAACAGCACCGCGCCCGTGACGAGGACCACCAGCGCCGCACACCCCCACAGCGCCTCATGGCGTCCGACGAGGCTCTCGACAGGCCCCGCGACCGCCGTGGCCAGGGGCAGCATCGCCACCGAACCGAACCAGTCGTACGCCGACACCCGCGAGAACTTCTCCTCCGGGATCTCCTGATGGAGCGCTGTCATCCAGGAGACGCCGAACACCTCGATCGCGATACCGCTGAAGAACATCACCGCGGCAAGACCGGCCACCGGCAGCGGCACCGCGAGCGCCGCCGACGGCAGGGCGAGCGGGAAGACGCACAGCGTTCCGGCGAGCAGCAGGCGCCGGGGCTTCCACCGCATCATCACCAGTGCGCCGCCGACCGTGCCGGCACCGAAGGCGGCCAGGGCGAGGCCCCAGGGCGCGGCGCCGCCCAGTTCGTCCTCGGCCACCAGGGGCCCGTACACCGCCTCGGCAGCTCCCACGACCGCCACGACCACCGAGAACTGCAGCACGATGCTCCACAGCCAGGGCCGCCCGATGACCTCCCGCCAGCCTTCGCGCAGATCGGACAGCATCCCGCCGCCCGGCTCGCGGGGCGCGATGTGGCTCACGTCGAGGAAGGCGCGCAGCGCGCCGGCGAGGGCGAACGCCGCCGCGTCGACGGCGAGGACCCAGCCGGGGGCCGACCGCGGCGATCAGTGCGCCGCCGAGCGCCGCGCCGCCAATGGCGGCGCCGTGCATGGCCATACGGAAGAGGGCGAAGGCGCGGTTGGCCTGCTCGCCGCTGACGCTGGACAGGAGCATGCCCTCGGCCGCCGGGTTGAAGAAGGCCTGGCCCGCGCCGCAGAGGCCGGTCAGGAGCATCATCTGCCACAACTGCGGGTCGCCCGTCAGGACGAGGAAAGCGAAGGCGGCCTGGGAAAGGCAGTTGAGGGCGTTGGCGGCCACCATCACACGGTGCCGAGGCACCCGGTCGGCTATCGCGCCGCCTATGAGGAGGAACAGGACGAGCGGCAGGGTACGGGCCGCGGCCACCAGACCCACGTCACCGCCGTCCCCGCCCGCCTCGAGGACCGCGAACGCCGCCGCGATCAACGCACCATGGGTACCCAGGTTCGTGACGATCGCGGCGGCGGTCAGCAATACGTAGTTACGGCCTGCCCATTCGGGGCGGCGGACTCGGCGGGGAGCGGCGGCAGGAGATGTCACTTCGGGACTATCGCTGTCGTCGCCCGCCATTGCCAAACCGGTCGGGCGACAGATTCCGGCCAGGATTCAGTCGGCCAGCCGGACGGTGCCGAGGATCCGCCTGATGGTCGCGTCGGGCAGTTCGTCCTTGACGCCCTTCGAGGTGAACAGGCTCCAGACGGCGAAGTCACCGTTGGCGTTCTTGAAGGCGAAGGCGATCGACTTGCCGTCGGTGTCGCACTTCTCCTTCTTCTTGACGCCCGTGACGGTCGCGACGGAAACACTGCCCTTGAGCCCGGACGTGGCGGTGAACGGCGTGGCCTTGGAGATCTTGAACGTGCCGGTCTCCTCCTGGTCGAACCCGGCGAAGACCCACCCGGCGGCCACGTTCTCGGCCTCGGGGCCCGCCTTGCCGGCGCCGTTCGCACCCCGCGTCCCGGCCGCGCCGAGCACTCCGTTGTCGCACCAGTCGGGCTTGAAGTACGCCGGTGCCGACATCCCGATGAGGGGCTTGTCCTTGTCGTCCGTGAAGCTGATGCTCAGTCCGGGCGACTTCACTTCCCAATCCGGCGGTACGTCGAAGCGAGTGCCGTGTTTCGGGTTGGTCACGACCTTCCAGCCGGGAATCGTCGGCTCGCTCTCCTCGACCGAGCCGCCGCGCGGATTCTCGGCGGGGGAGGGCGGAGCGGTGGGTTCCTCGGCTGTGGTGGTGGGCGACGACGATGTCTTCTGGTCGTCTGCCCGCGTGGTGCCGCCGCCCTTGTCGTCGTCCTTTCCCAGGACCGCCACCCCGGCGATCACGGCCGCCGCGACGACGGCGGTGGCCGCGACGATCGCGACGACGGTGGTCTTCTTCCGGTTGCCGTCCGGCGGACGAGGACCGCCCGGCGGCATCGGAGGCGCGTACTGCGGCCCGGTCGGCTGCTGGTAAGGGTTGGGCTGCTGGTAACCGGGCTGCTGGTATCCCCCCGGCTGCTGGTGACCGGCCTGCGGGTATCCCGGCTGCTGATGACCCGGCTGCTGGTACGGGTTCTGATGCGCGTCCTGCGGGTTCTGCTCGCCCCCGGGCGGCTGCTGTCCTGGCCACATGGCCAGTAACGATAGAGGTGCGTGGCCGCAGTCGCCGCGTCCGACCCCTGAGGGGATGGCCAAGCTTGCCTACTCGCGGGTAACCTCGCGCTTCATGAGCGCAGATCAGATGTCCGTCGGCGACATGCTCGTCGCCACGGTTCCCATGGCCCGTACCCTCAACCTCGAGTTCCTGGAGACCACTCCGGAGCGCGCCGTGGTCCGCCTGCCGGACCAGGCCGACTACCACAACCACGTGGGTGGCCCCCACGCCGGCGCGATGTTCACGCTCGCCGAGTCGGCGAGCGGCGCCATCGTCATCGCCGCCTTCGGCGACCAGCTGTCGCGTGCCGTGCCGCTCGCCGTCAAGGCCGAGATCGGGTACAAGAAGCTCGCCATGGGCGTGGTCACCGCTACCGCGACGCTCGGCCGCCCGGTGGCGGACGTGGTCGCGGAGCTCGACGCGGGACAGCGTCCCGAGTTCCCTGTCGTGATCTCCATCCAGCGCGAGGACGGCGCTGTGACGGGCGAGATGACGGTCGTATGGACCCTGCGCCCCAACAGCTGACCTGCCCGTGTGACGGGTGCGACCGTCCGGACGCCGTCACGGGGTGACGAGGTGCGGGTAGGCTGCCCGCCGTGTGCCACGGGGGCGCACGGGGCGGACAGCCCGCACCTTTTTTACGACGACAGGAACCGGCGTTGCACATCACGGAGTGGCTCGAGACCATCCCGGCGGTCAGCATTTACCTCCTGGTGGGGGTCGTCATCGGGCTGGAGAGTCTGGGCATTCCGCTGCCGGGCGAGATCGTTCTCGTGAGCTCGGCCCTGCTCGCCTCGCAGCACGGCGACATCAACCCGTACGTCCTCGGCGCGTGCGCCACGGCGGGCGCCATCATCGGTGACTCGATCGGTTACGCGATCGGGCGCAAGGGCGGCAGGCCGCTGCTGGCGAAACTGGGCCGGAGGTTCCCCAAGCACTTCAGCGAGTCCAACATCGCGATGGCGGAGCGTTCGTTCGAGAAGTGGGGCATGTGGGCGGTCTTCTTCGGCCGCTTCGTGGCGCTGCTGCGGATCTTCGCGGGGCCGCTCGCGGGCGTACTGCGCATGCCGTACTGGAAGTTCCTCATCGCCAACGTCTTCGGCGGCATCCTGTGGGCGGGCGGTACCACGGCGGTCGTCTACTCGGTGGGTGTGGTCGCGGAGGCGTGGCTCAAGCGCTTCTCGTGGCTGGGCCTGGTGGTCGCCGTAGCGTTCGGCCTCACCTCGATGCTCGTACTCAAGAACCGCGCGAAGAAGGCCGCCGCTCAGGCCGCCGCTCAGGCGGAGACGCAGCCGGAGGCGGCAGCAGAGGCGCGGTCCGAGGCCGCGGACCAGACGGCGGCCGCCGCACCGGAGAAGGTCGGGGCGACGGCCGAATGACGGCTCCACGCCGCGGTTAGTCCGCCGGTCCGCCGGGCCGCTGGTCGGCGTGCGCCTCGCGGTGGCCCTTGGCCAGCTCCAGGTACATCGCGGCGTTCAGCTTGATGCCCTCGCGCTCCTCGTCCGTCAGCTCCCGCTTCACCTTGGCGGGTACGCCCGCGACGAGCGAGCCCGGGGGCACGCGCATGCCCTGCGGCACCAGCGCTTGCGCCGCGATCAGGGAACCGGCGCCGATGTGCGCGCCG
This sequence comes from Streptomyces sp. ISL-99, assembly GCF_018614005.1. Lineage (NCBI taxonomy): Bacteria > Bacillati > Actinomycetota > Actinomycetes > Kitasatosporales > Streptomycetaceae > Streptomyces > Streptomyces sp. ISL-99. Next base: position 50,559 of record NZ_JAGGPC010000065.1, on the reverse strand, counting down.
TTGAGCACCGTGGCGCCCATGCCGACCAGGACGTCGTCCTCGACCGTGCACCCGTGCAGTACGGCGTTGTGCCCGACCGAGACACGATCGCCGACCGTGACGGGGAAGCCCGGGTCCACATGCACCGTGCAGTTGTCCTGGATGTTGCTGTCGGCGCCGAGGACGATCGGCCCGCAGTCGGCGCGCAGCACGGTGTGGTACCAGACGCTGGCGCCCGCGCCCAGCGCGACGTCCCCGATCACGACGGACGTCGGCGCGGCGAAGGCCGACGGGTCGATCTTCGGCTCCTTGCCGCCCACGCCGGTGATCAAAGCCTGCTCTGCCATCGCGTGCTCCTTGGTGCTTCTGTGCCGGTCGGTCGCGCCAGGGGAACCGTAAGCGACGCCCTCGGCTCCCAGGATGCCGGGTGGGGCGAACGTCACAGCAGGCCACGGCGGGGCGCCCGCGTCCCGCCGACTACCGTGTGCAGGTGCCGAAGAACAGAAACACGTTCTCTGCGTTGTCTGCGTTGTCTGCGTTCTCCGCCTGTCGTCGCCGCCTGGTGAGCAGCGCCGTGCACGGCGGCTGGCGCTGGCTCCAGCAGGCCGGAGCGGTCAGCGCCGAGCGTCCGGGGCGGCTGCGTTTCGGTGCGATCGGCACCGGAACGAAGCTCGCCTTCCCGCAAGGCACTGTGTTCGGTGAGCAGTGGATCCACCTCGGCGACCACTGCATCATCGGCGAACAGGTCACGCTGACCGCCGGCATGATGCCCGGTCTCGACCTCGGCCCGGACCCGATCCTGCGGCTGGGCAACGGTGTGGTCCTCGGCCGGGGCAGTCATGTCATCGCCGATACGACGGTGAGCATCGCCGACGACTGCTACTTCGGCCCCTTCGTGTACGTGACGTCCACCAACCACAGTTACGACGATCCCGACGTCCCCGTCGGCAAGCAGTGGCCCCGCATGGACCCGGTGGAGATAGGCCCCGGCTGCTGGATCGGCACGGGCGCCGTGATTCTTCCGGGCGCCCGGCTCGGCCGTAACGTCGTCGTCGCGGCGGGTGCGGTCGTACGGGGCGAGGTGCCCGACCACGCGGTGGTGGCCGGGGCGCCCGCCCGTGTCGTACGCAGCTGGGACGCGGCGAAGGGCTGGCAGCCGCCGCTGCGGACGCCCCCGCCCGTACCGATCCCCGAGGGCGTCACTCCGGAGCAGTTGCTGGCGCTGGCCGAGCTGGAGGCGGAGAGCGCCGAGTGAGCCGCTCGGTCACCCGGCGGCGATGGCCGTGTCCTTCCCGCCCGTACGCTGAGACACCCAACACACCTCGCGGCGGCGGCTGTTAGCGTCGGATTCATGCGCACACCTCTCGGAGACTTCGCCGGCGCGACCCCGGCCCCCGACTGCCTCGACCAGCTCACCGCGCCGGTAGCGGACGCCGTACGCGCATGGAACAACGACGTACCCGCCGACCAGCTGATCTACGTCGACACCGACCCCGGGATCGCCGACACGGCGGCCTTCGTCGAGCACTACGGCGCCGGGCTTCTCGACGCGTCGGCGAACTGCGTGGTCGTCGCCGGCAAGCGGGGCGGCGAGAGCACCCTGGCCGCCTGCGTGGTCCTCTCCCGTACGCGCGTCGACGTGAACGGCGCCGTCCGCAAGCAGCTCGGCGCGCGCAAGGCGTCGTTCGCCCCGATGGGCACGGCCGTCGGGGAGACCGGGATGGAGTACGGCGGCATCACGCCGATCGGGCTTCCCGCCGGCTGGCCGCTCCTCGTGGACTCCGCCGTCACCGGCGTCCCGTGGGTCCTGGTGGGCAGCGGCCGCCGCAGGGGCAAGCTCATCGTGCCCGGCAAGGCCTTCGCGGGCCTGCCTGGCGCGGTCGTCATCGACGGGCTCGGCGTCTGAGCCGGTCCGTCGCGACCGGGTCGTCCCTCAGCCGAGCCGGGGGATCTCGATCGCCGGGCAGCGGTCCATGACCATGTCCAGGCCCGCCGCGCGGGTGCGGTCGTACGCCGCCTCGTCGATCACCCCGAGCTGGAACCACACCGCCTTCGCGCCGATCGCCGCCGCCTCGTCCGCGACGCCGCCCGCGAGGTGGCTGTTGACGAACACGTCCACGACATCGACCGGGAACGGGATGTCGGCCAGCGAGGCGTACCCCTGCTCGCCGTGGACCGTCTCGGCCTTGGGGTGTACCGGCACGATGCGCTTGCCGTAGCGCTGGAGCACCTCGGCGACGCCGTACGCCGCCCGCGCCCGGTTGCCGGAAAGGCCCACCACCGCCCACGTGTCGCCGGACTGCGTGAGGATCTTGCGGATGGTCGCCGGGTCGCCGTACACGCCCTGCCTCCTGGAGTCGAAAGGTCACTGCTTGTGACCCTGACCAACAGGAGGTGTCGTACGGGCATTCCCGGGAGGACGCGCGAACTGTTCAGACGCGCGTTGTTGTTCAACGTTGTACTGATGTGTATCGTCGCGACGTGTGACTTGAACTTTCAAGTAATGCGCCCGTCCCCCAACAGGCAACAGGAGAGAGCCCCTCACATGACTCCCCCCACCAGCACCCTCGGTGTACCCGTCATCAGCAGTGCCGCAACCGGCCGTACCCCCTCGCTTCACGGCTACGACGCCGGCCTCCTCGTGCTCCGTCTCGCCCTCGGCCTGACCATGGCCGTGCACGGCGCGCAGAAGCTCTTCGGCTGGTTCGGCGGCGGCGGGATCGAAGGAACCGGACAGTTCTTCACCGCGAGCGGCTACCCGGCCGGTGAGGCGATGGCCGTCGTGGCCGGTCTCACCGAGACCCTCGGCGGTCTCGGGCTCGCGCTCGGCCTGCTCACCCCGCTGGCCGGCGCGGCCGTCCTCGGCACCATGGTCAACGTGCTCGCGGTGAAGTGGGGCGGCGGCTTCTTCGCCCCCGAGGGCGTGGAGTACGAAGTGCTCCTCACTGCGGGCGCCGCCGCGCTCACCCTGGCGGGTCCCGGCCGGTACGCCGTCGACCGCTTTCTGCCCGGCCTGCGCACCCACCGTCTCGCGTACGGCGTCACCGCCGTGGTGACCGGCCTGGTGGTCGCGGCCGTGATCCTGCTGATCCGGAAGTAGCCCGCCACGGCCTGCGCATAGGGTGGGCCGAATGCAGGAGCAGTACCGGACCGTCGCCCGCGCGGGCGTGCACGAAGCCGAGATCAACAGGTCGCGCTTCCTCTGCGCGCTCGCGCCCGCCGCCACCGAACGCGAGGCGCAGGACTTCATCGCGCGCGTCCGCAAGGAGCACCCGACGGCGTCGCACAACTGCTTCGCGTACGTCATCGGCGCGGACGCCTCCGTGCAGAAGGCGAGCGACGACGGCGAGCCGGGCGGCACGGCGGGCGTACCGATGCTCCAGATGCTGATGCGCCGCGAAGTCCGGTACACCGTCGCCGTCGTCACCCGCTACTACGGCGGTGTGAAACTCGGCGCGGGCGGACTGATCAGGGCGTACGGGGGAGTGGTCGGCGAAGCCCTGGACGCCGTCGGCACGATCACCAGACGGCGCTTCCGGCTCGCCACCGTCACCGTCGACCACCAGCGGGCCGGAAAGCTGGAGAACGACCTGCGGGCCACCGGTCGCGCGGTGCGCGACGTCCGGTACGCCGATGCGGTCACCATCGAGGTCGGACTGCCGGAGGCCGACGTCGAGCCGTTCCGCGCCTGGCTCGCCGACACCACGGCGGGCACGGCGGGGTTCGAGGTCGGCGGAGAGGCGTACGGCGACGCCTGAGACAGCCATGGCAAAACCGAGGTCCGTGGTGGGCGAGGTGCCGGGCGGCGCTAACGTGGTCGGTGCTGACAGTGCTGAGAGTCAGGTCCGCGCCGATTTGGGTGCGGGCTCAGGGGCGGAGGAAGTAAAAGTGCAGGTCGGAGCCGTCTCTTGAGGATTCTGCACACGTCGGACTGGCATCTGGGGCGCTCCTTCCACCGGGTGAACCTGCTCGACGCCCAGGCCGCGTTCCTCGACCACCTGGTGGCGACGGTCCGCGAGCGGGACGTGGAAGCCGTACTCGTCGCGGGTGACGTGTACGACAGGGCGGTGCCGCCGCTCGCCGCCGTCGAGCTCTTCGACCGGGCCCTGCACCAGCTCGCCGCCGCCGGTGTGCCGACGGTCATGATCTCCGGCAACCATGACTCGGCCCGCAGGCTGGGAGTCGGCGCCGGGCTCATCGACCGGGCGGGAATCCACCTGCGTACCGACCCCGCCGGTTGTACGACGCCCGTCGTACTGCGAGACGCACACGGCGACGTCGCCTTCTACGGGCTGCCGTATCTGGAGCCCGCCCTGGTGCGCGAAGAGTTCAAGGTGACCAAGGTGGGCCACGAGGCGGTCATCGGAGCGGCGATGGAGCGCGTACGGGCCGACCTCGCCGGGCGGCCCGAGGGCACCCGGTCGGTCGTTCTCGCGCACGCCTTCGTCGCGGGCGGCGAACCGAGCGACAGCGAGCGCGACATCACGATCGGCGGCGTGGCCTCCGTACCCGCCGGAGTCTTCGACGGCGTCGACTACGTGGCGCTCGGCCACCTCCACGGCTCACAGTCCATCACCACGAGGGTGCGGTACTCGGGCTCCCCGCTCGCGTACTCCTTCTCCGAAGCGGATCACCGCAAGACGATGTGGCTGATCGATCTCGGGCCCGGCGGGGAGATCGAGGCGGAGCGGCTCGACTGCCCCGTGCCGAGGCGGGTCGCCCGGATCCGGGGACGCCTGGAGGAACTCGTCGAAGACCCTTCCCTGGAACGTCACGAGGACTCCTGGATCGAGGCGACGCTCACCGATCCCGTACGTCCCACGGAACCCATGGCGCGGCTCTGCGCCCGCTTCCCGCACACCATCAGTCTCGTGTTCGACCCCGAGCGGGCCCCCGAGGACCCCCTCGCGTCGTACGCCCAGCGGCTCAAGGGGCGCGACGACCGGCAGATCGCGGCGGACTTCGTGGCCCATGTGCGCGGCGGCAGCGGACCGGACGAGCGGGAGCGCACGGTGCTGTACGAGGCCTTCGACGCCGTACGCGTGGACGACATGACGCGTGAGGTCGCCCGGTGAGACTGCACTCGCTGGACATCACGGCCTTCGGGCCCTTCGGCACCACCCAGGAAATCGACTTCGACGCGCTCAGCGCCGACGGGATCTTCCTGCTGCACGGACCGACCGGCGCGGGCAAGACGTCCGTCCTGGACGCCGTCTGCTACGCGCTGTACGGCGCCGTGCCCGGCGCCCGGCAGAGCCCCGGCGCCTCTCTGCGCAGTGACCACGCACCGCACGACCTGCCCACGGAGGTACGCCTCGAACTGACGGTGGGCGGACGGCGTCTGGAGGTCACCCGACGGCCCGCACAGCCGCGCCCCAAGAAGAAGGGCACCGGCTTCACCACGGAGAAGGCGCAGAGCTGGCTGCGCGAGTACGTACCCGACACCGGGTGGAAGGCGCTCAGCCGCTCCCACCAGGAGATCGGTGAGGAGATCACGCAGCTCGTCGGCATGAGCCGGGAACAGTTCTGCCAGGTGGTGCTGCTGCCCCAGGGCGACTTCGCGCGCTTCCTGCGCGCCGACGCGGAGGCACGCGGCAAGCTCCTCGGCCGACTCTTCGACACGCGCCGCTTCGCCGCCGTCGAGGAACGGCTCGCCGAACTGCGCCGCGCCGCGGAGCAGCAGGTGCGCGCGGGGGACGAGCGGCTCCTGGCCGTCGCACAGCGGATGGCACAGGCGGCGGGCGACAGCGCGGACGCGCGAGCCTGGCCCCTGCCCGACGCGCAGCCGGGCGAGCCCGGGCTCGCCGAAGCCGTACGGGAATGGGCCGCGATCGCGCGCAGCGGTGCGCGCGAGCGCCTGGACATCGCGGAGTCGGCGGTCGCCGCGGCGGGAAGCCGGCGGGCGGCGGCCCGGCGCACGCTGGAGGACGAGCGCGAACTGGCCGCCCTCCAGCAGCGTTACGCCGACGCGCGGCGGCGCGCCGACGTACTCGAAGCGCGGCGCCCCGAGTACGAGCGGCTGCGTGAGCGGCACGAGCGCGCCCGCCGGGCCGAGCGTGTCGCCCCGGCCCTGTCACTGCGCGACGACGCCGAGCGGGAGCACCGCGCGGCGAGCGGCGCCCGCGAGCGCTCGCGTGCCGAACTGCCGGCGGACCTCGCCGACACCGGAGCCGAACAACTCGCCGCGCTGGAACGCACACTGCGCCAGGACCTCGGGGGCCTCGAAGCCGCGCGCAGGGCGGAGCGGCGGAGCGAGGAGATCGGCCGGGAGCGGGCGGCGCTTGAGCGCCAGGCCCGCGACGACGACGAGCTGCTGCGGGACGCCGCCGACTGGCTGGGCGGCTGGGACGCGACCCGCCGCCGCTGCCAGGAGCGCATCGAGGCGGCGCAGGACGCGGTGACCCGCGCGGAACACCTGGCGGGCAAGCTGGAACCGGCCCGCCGCAGGCTCGACGCCGCGCGTCGGCGCGACGTACTCGCCGAGCAGGTCACGACCGCCGAGGACCGGCTGCGGGCAGTACGCGACGGGGCGGCCGCGGCGCACGAGAGGTGGCTGGACCTGAAGGAACGCCGGCTGCGGGGCATCGCGGCGGAGCTGGCGGCGGGCCTGCGCGACGGTGAAGCGTGCGCGGTCTGCGGCTCGCAGGAGCACCCGCAGCCCGCGCGGGCGGCGGCGGACCAGGTGGACCGTACGGCGGAAGAGGCGGCGTACGAGGCCCACACGAACGCCGAGGCGGCGCGTGGCAGGGCGGAGCGCGCGCTGGCAGCGGTACGGGAGGACCACGCGGCGGCCCGCGCCGAGGCGCGCGGCTCCGACGCCGACAGCGCGCCCTCGGAGGCGACGAGGCCCACCGCGCGGACCGGCGCCGGGGGCGCCGGCACCGCATCCCACATGGGGCCGGCATCCGGCTTCGCGGCGGCTGGCGCGGGCGCGGGGCCGGCCGGCGGGGCGGCCTCCGCTGCCGTGCCTTCCCCGACATCCTCGGTGGAAGACCCCACCGGGACGGCGGCCGCCCGGCAGGACGCGTCCGGAGCCCGAACCGGCGCGGCGGACGACCGTGGCGCGGCGGGCGCGGGCGCGGGGGCCGGAGACGGGGCTCGGGGGGCGTCCGGCTTCCTGGGCGGGGTGGCGGGCCGCAGCTCTGGACGGGACGGAACGGGAACGGCCGGCGTCGGCTCCGGCGTCGGCTCCGGCGTCGGCGTAGAGGCGGGCTCCGGCTTCCCGGACGGGGAAACTGGCCGTACAACTGGGCCGGACGGGCCGGGCCGAGAGGACGCCGGGGCCATGGAGGCCTCTCGCGGGGCGGGCTCAAGCTCCCCGGGCGGGGTAGCGGGCCGGTCCGCCGGGCTGGATGGGCCGACCGGAGACGGCGACGCCGGTGCGCGCCTCGAGGGCTCGCAGGAGGCTGGGCCCGGTATCCCGGCTCAGTACGCGGGACCGGCGGCGGAGTCGGACCCGATGGATGAGGCGTGTGACGGCTCGGCGTTCGGCGGAGGTACGGCCCCGCGCGCGGCCCGCCCTCGTGACGTGAGCGTCCACGAACTGGCCTCCCTCGTCGAGGAGTTGCGCCGCGAGCACGCAACAGCGCGCACCACCGCCGCCGGTCTGCACGCCGCCCGCGAGGCGCTGGACCGTGCCGAGCGCGAGTACGCGCGACGCGTCGACGCGCAGCAGCAGGCCGAGCGCCGGGCCGCTGCCCGTACCTCGCAGCGTGAAGCACTCGACCGCGAGCAGGCCTCCCTCGAAGCGGAGTTGACCGCCGCCCGCGGCGAAGCGCGCAGCGTCGCCGAGCATGCCGCGCTGCTGGAGCGCCGCGTTCGCGTGCTCGGTGAGGCCGCCGAGGCCGTGCGCGCGGTCGAAGCCACCGCGCAGCGCCTCAAGGAGGCACACGACCGGGTCGCCGACGCCGCGTTCAAGGCCGGGTTCGACACCCCGCACGCCGCGGCTCAGGCGCTGCTCGGGGAAGCGGAGCAGCGCGACCTCCAGCACAGGATCGACGACTGGCAGCGCGAACAGGCCGCCGTGGCCGACCGCCTGGCGGAGCCCGAGACCGCCGCGGCCGCCCGCCGGCCCCAGGCCGTACCGCAGCAGGCCCAAGCGGAATTCGATGCCGCCGAGCGTCAACTCCTCGACGCCGCCTCGGCCCTCGACGCCGCCCGCGAGCGCAGCGCGGCGCTGGCAGCACTCTCGCAGCAGGCCGCCGAGGAGACGAGGCGCCTGGGTCCACTCCGCGAGCAGTACGAACGGGTGGCGCGCCTCGCCTCCCTCACCGCCGGCACCTCCGCCGACAACGAACGCAAGATGCGGCTGGAGTCGTACGTCCTGGCGGCACGCCTTGAGCAGGTCGCGGCCGCCGCCACGGCCCGCCTCCAGCGCATGTCGTCCGGCCGCTACACGCTTGTCCACTCCGACGCCAGGTCCGGCGGCCGCGGCCGCTCGGGGCTCGGCCTGCACGTCGTCGACGCCTGGACGGGCATCGAGCGCGACACGGCGACCCTGTCCGGCGGCGAGACGTTCTTCGCCTCGCTCGCCCTCGCGCTCGGCCTCGCCGACGTGGTCACCGACGAGGCGGGCGGCGTACGGCTCGACACGCTCTTCATCGACGAGGGCTTCGGCAGCCTCGACGACCAGACCCTGGACGAGGTCCTCGACGTACTGGACTCCCTGCGCGAACGGGACCGCAGCGTCGGCATCGTCAGCCACGTCGCCGACCTGCGGCGCCGCGTCACCACTCAGCTTGAGGTCGTCAAGGACCGGCACGGCTCCGTGGTGCGCCACCGTACGGCCTTCGGTCAGCGGCTGAGCGCGCGCCGGGGCAGTGGCGAGGAGTAGACGACGCTGGTGGTGACCGAGCCGAGCGTGCCGATCCGGCCGGCCACCTCTTCCAGGTGCTTCATAGAACGGGCCGCGACCTTCAGTACGAAGCAGTCGTCGCCCGTCACGTGATGTGCTTCCAGCACCTCGGTCGTCACTTCGAGCAGGTCGTGGAACGGCTTGTAGTTGCCGTGCGGATAGCGCAGCCGTACGAACGCCAGGATGGGCATGCCCAGCCGCTCCTGCTCGACGACGGCCGTGTATCCCGAGATCACCCCGGCCTCTTCGAGCCGCCGCACCCGCTCCGTCACGGCGCTCGCGGACATGGACACGGTGCGCGCCAGCTCGGCGAAAGTGGCCCGGCCTTCGCGCTGCAGGGCTTCCAGGATGCGCCAGTCGGTGGCGTCCGGTGAATATCCGGTCATGCCGACGAGACAACAGGGAATCCACCGGCAGATCAAGAGAAGAGCCGGGGAATCTCACTTCAGCCGAATGATCAACGGCCGTAGATTTTCACCCATGACGACGACACCGCTCACCACCGCCCAGACCCCCGCCACCAGCACGAACGCCGTTCTTCGCGTCCCACCGGCCGCCCCCGCGGTGGCCGCCGCGTACTTCGCCGCCAGCCTCGCCTTCCACGCCGATGTGTCCGACGTCGCATCGGCCCTCGCGTCCGGTGAGGACCCCGGCTTCGTCCTGATCGACTCCCGCTCGACCGAGTCCTGGGACCAGGGCCACATCCCCGGCGCCCTCCACCTTCCGACTGCCATGATCCCCGCCCAGGCGGAGCGGCTCCTGGACAAGGCCGTGCCGGTCGTCACGTACTGCTGGGGCCCCGGCTGCAACGGCGCCACCCGCGCCGCCCTCGCGCTCGCCGAACTCGGCTACCAGGTCAAGGAGATGCTCGGCGGCATCGAGTACTGGATCCGTGAGGGCTTCGAGGTCGAGACCTGGGAGGGCCGGGAGCGGCGCGACGCCGACCCGCTCACCGCGCCCGTCGGCTCGGACAACTGCGGCTGCTGACAGCCGGTCTCACTGTACGACGTGACGCACGGGCCGCAGGAACCGCGCGTCCCGCGCCCCCACCTCGGCCGCCGGACGCGCCGCCCGCAGCACCACATCGAGCGCGGCGTCGCTGTCACACGCGTAATGCCCGCTCGCCCAGGCGGCGTTGGCCTCCACGACGGCCCACCGCCCGTCGACCGTACCGACGTCCACGACCACGGCGCTCGGCAACGGCGGCACGCCGGGCGCGAAGAGCAGCGCCGCGAAGTCCAGCACCTCACCGTGGAGTGCGTCCTCCTCCAGACGTACGACGTCGAGCGCGCCGCGCACCGCGTAGCGGCTGCCGGTGACGACCTCGCCGTCCAGCAGGTACAGCCGGTACTCGGCCGTGAACGCGACGATGTCGCTGACCAGCACCGGAGTGTCGTCGTCCACCGCGTCGGGGCCGGGCAGGCCACTGCCGTCCGGGTAGACGCGCGCCGGGAAGCTCTTGTCGTTCGGCGGCTTGACGAAGGCGGGACGGCGCAATGCGCGGGCCTCGGCGACCGTGGTGGACTCGATGCCCCGCCAGGTGAGTTCGTACGGCAGCTCCGCGAGCCAGCCCGCCGGGGCCTCCAACAGACCGAGCCCGAGCCCCCCGGCGACCGCGTCCGCGAACAGCGGACCGGCGTACAGCGAGCCGATCCCGCTCGGCCCGTCCGGCGCACGCCACTCACGCAGCGTCTCGCACCCGAGCCCACGCCGGCGGGCGGCGGCGGCAAGCGGCGTGACCGGTCGCGGTGACGCGCGGGGACAGGGCGAGCGTGTGTATGGGCGTGGGCATGGGGTGAGGGTGTCGCATCGTGGGGCCGCGCGGGTAGCGGTTTTTTGCGGGCGCGAGCCGCCGCGGTGGCATCGGCGGCGCGGCGGCATCGGGTGCGGCGCCCCGCCGCGTACGGCGCGGGCGTCTGCCTGCTCGGGCGGAGCCGAGAGCCCGAGGAAGAGTGACGGGCCAGGTCATCGACTCCGCGGGTGGTTTCCGGCGCGGGTGAGGGCGTCGAAGAGGGCGGACGCGCCTGCCGGGTCCGCTCCGGTGGGCAGGCCGCTGACCTGGCCGTCGCCGACCTCCACCACCCGCCACACCCCGTCCTCGCGCAGAGCGAGATCGGTCGTCACCCAGCGGCAGCCGAGCGCGCGCACGGCGGGGCGTACGGCGGCGAGGCCGGGAGCGGGCAGCTCGCCAGGGGAGTCGGGGTGCGCCGTGGTGAGTACGGACTCGCCGTCGACCCACCACACACGTGCCTCACCGCCCGGCACGAACGGCTCGTACTCCCGCACTACGAGGCCTCCCGCGAGCGAGCCCTCCTGAAGCTCGAAGAAGCGGCGTACGACGGCCGAAAGCCTCTGCGTGTCGGCAAGGGCAGGGACGAAGCATGCCTCGTCCCACTCGTGCTTACGCGATTTGACGAAGTCCTTGACGACGGCGGGACCGGGGCCCAGCGGAGCGGCGAGCGAGGCGAGTTCCGGTGGGGACGGCGGGGTTACCGGCGGCAGTGCGCGCCACACACTGCGTGGGGTGAGTCCCGCGAAGACGTCGTACCAGCCGGGGAGCTCATGCGCACGGCCGAAGTCGGACGGCGGCGTGAGCAGCTCACAGCCGCGCGCCCGCAGGCCGGCCGCCAGCTCCTCGTACCGCGCGACCGGGATCATCCATCCCCGGTACCAGTACGGACCGGTCCCGTGCGGCACCCGTGCGAGCGCCGTGCCCGTGTCCCCGGCGAGCAGGGCGTCATGGTCTACGAGCGCGACCTCCGCGCCCGTACGCCGCGCGAACGCCACCTCCGCGCCGAAGACCGGGTCGGGGCGTCTCGCTCCGAGCGGGTCGGAGCAGAAGAGAAAGCCGGTGCCCATGAGAAGGAACTCCCCGTCGTAATGGATGCGAGCCGCACGTTACGCGTGACGGCGGCCGGGGCCATGAGACTGGACCCGGCCGCCGTACCCGCGACGCGCGACGCGCGTTCGGATCAGAGCTTCGACAGCTCTTCCACCAGGTCGTCGAGGCCCAGCGAGCCCTGTGACAGCGCCGCCATGTGCCACGCCTTCGCGTCGAAGGCGTCGCCGTGCGCCTTGCGGGCGTTCTCGCGGCCCAGCAGCCAGGCGCGTTCGCCCAGCTTGTAGCCGATCGCCTGGCCGGGCATGGACAGGTAGCGGGTCAGCTCGCTCTCCACGAAGTCCGCCGGCCGCCCGCTGTGCATGCCGAAGAACTCCTGCGCCAGCTTCGGCGTCCAGCGCTCGCCCGGGTGGAACGGCGAGTCTGCCGGGATCTCCAGTTCCAGGTGCATGCCGATGTCCACGATGATCCGCGTGGAGCGCATCATCTGCGCGTCCAGATAGCCGATCCGGCGCTCCGCGTCGCCGAGGAAGCCCAGCTCGTCCATCAGCCGCTCCGCGTACAGCGCCCAGCCCTCGGCGTTGGCGCTGACCATGCCGACGGAAGCCTGGTAGCGGGACAGCCGGTCCGCGACGTGCACCCACTGCGCGAGCTGCAAGTGGTGTCCGGGAACGCCCTCGTGGTACCAGGTCGACGTCAGGTCGTACACCGGGAAGCGGGTCTCGCCCATCGTCGGCAGCCAGGTGATGCCCGGGCGTGAGAAGTCCTCGGACGGTGTGGTGTAGTACGGCGCGGCCGCGCTGCCGGGGGGCGCGATGCGGGACTCCACCTTCCGTACTCGCTCGGCGAGTTCGAAGTGCGTACCGTCGAGCGCTTCGATCGCCTCGTCCATCAGGCCCTGCAGCCAGGCCCTGGTCTCCTCGACCCCTTCGATGTGCGTACCGTGCTCGTCGAGCCAGGCCAGCGCCTCCCACGGGGTGGCCGCGCCCGGCCGGATCTTCTCCGCCTCGGTCTTCATCTCGCCGAGCAGGCGGTGGTATTCGGACCAGCCGTACGCGTATGCCTCGTCCAGGTCGAGGTCGGTGCCGTTGAAGTAGCGCGACCAGCGGGCGTACCGCTCGCGGCCCACCGTGTCGGGCGTGCCCTTCACGGCCGGGCCGTACACGTCGCGCATCCAGTCGCGCAGCGCCGCGACCGCCGCCGTGGCACCGCGGGCCGCCTCGTCCAGCTCGCCGCGCAGCGACTCGGGTCCCGCGGCCGCGAACTCCTCGAACCAGCCGCGCCCGTCGCCCGCCCACTCGGTCAGCTGGCCGGTGAACGTCTCCGTGGCGCGCGGACCGCCCGGCAGCCCCCGCTCCAGACCGAGCGCGAGCGACTCCCGGTAGCCCTCGAAGGCGCCGGGCACCGCGCGCAGCCGCTCCGCCACGGCCGCCCAGTCCTCGTCGGTCTCGGTGGGCGTCACCGTGAAGACGCCGCGGATGCTGTGCGCGGGGGAGTGGATGTTACTGACCGCCCGCAGGCCCTCGTCGGCCTCGTATACGGCGAGTTCGGCGGTCAGCCGCTCGCGCAGCAGCCTGCCGCAGCGGCGCTCGACGTCACTGTCCGCCCCGGCCAGGGCCTCCGCCTTGTCCAGCTCGGCGAGCGTGGTGCGGGCGAGCGCGGCCAATGCCTTCTGTCCCCCGGGGGAGAAGTCGGGCAGCCTGCTGGAGCACTCCCGCACTCCCAAGTACGTGCCGGTGATCGGGTCGAGGGCGATGAGTGCGTCGACGTACGCGTCGGCGACCTGGCGGGGGAGGGCGAGCTGGCTGCTCGGAGTGACTGACATGCGGAACATCCTCGTACGGGGAAGGGCTCCGAGTCACTACTGTCCGGACCGTCCGCGATCAGTGACCTGACCCCGGCGGCTTGATATCGGCGCCCCGCCGCGCCCCGGCGGCCGGAGGGAGCAGCGGTCCGCAGTCCCACGCCTGGAAGATCAGCCGGGTCTCCACGCGGGCCACCTCGCGCCGCGACGTGAACTCGTCCAGAACCAGTCGCTGCAAGTCCGCCGTGTCCGTCACCGCCACCTGGACGAGGTAGTCGTCCGGGCCGGTCAGATGGAAGAGCGCGCGCGTCTCGGGAAGCGCCCTGACACGCTCCACGAACGGGCCGATGAGCTCGCGCCGGTGCGGGCGCACCTGGACCAGCAGCAGGGCTTCGAGGCCGCGTCCGAGCTTGGCCGGGTCCAGGCGCAGCTGATGGCCGAGAATCACCCCGGAGCGGCGCAGCCGCGTCACCCGGTCCAGGCAGGTGGAGGGCGCGACCCCGACCTCGGCGGCCAGGTCGCGGTAGGTGGTCCGCGCGTCGTTCTGCAGAAGGCGCAGTATGTGCAGATCGACCGCGTCAAGTACGACAGATTCGGCCATGGGCCGAACGTAACACGGGATGCGGTGGCTACTTCCCGGTAGTTGTTCAGAGTCATGTCATGAACACCGATGCAGCGACCACACCCTGGGCCCTGGCCACCGAAGCCGTACACGCCGGCCGCGAAGATCTCGCGGCGCTGGGCGTGCACGCCGTGCCCCTCGACTTGTCGACCACCTATCCGTCGTACGACAGCCGGGGGGAGGCGGCCAGAATCGACGCGTTCGCCGCCACCGGCGCCCGGCCGGAAGGCCCACCCGTCTACTCACGGCTGGACAACCCGACCACCGCCCGCTTCGAGGACGCCCTCGCGCGGCTGGAGGGCGCCGAGAGCGCGGTCGCCTTCGCCAGCGGCATGGCCGCGCTCAGCGCCGTGCTCCTGGCTCGGGCGAGCGCGGGCCTGCGCCATGTCGTCGCCGTACGGCCGCTGTACGGATGCAGCGATCACCTGCTGAACGCCGGGCTGCTCGGCACCGAGGTGACCTGGGTCGATCCGGCCGGAATCGCGGACGCGATACGCCCCGACACCGGCCTCGTGATCGTCGAGACCCCCGCCAATCCGACGCTCGCCGAGGTCGACATCCGGGCGGTCGCCCAGTCCTGCGGGTCGGTACCGCTGCTCGTCGACAACACCTTCGCCACGCCCGTGCTCCAGCGCCCCGTGGAGCACGGCGCACGGATCGTCCTGCACAGCGCGACGAAGTACCTCGGCGGACACGGCGACGTACTGGGCGGGGTGGTGGCGTGCGACGAGGAGTTCGCGCGTCAGCTGCGCCAGGTACGGTTCGCGACCGGCGGCGTACTGCATCCGCTGGCCGGATACCTGCTGCTGCGCGGGCTGTCCACCCTGCCCGTACGGATGCGGGCGGCCTCGGCCACCGCTGCCGAGCTGGCCCGGCGGCTGGCCGCCGATCCGCGGGTGGCGCGCGTGCACTACCCGAAGCTCGGCGGCGCGATGGTGGCCTTCGAGGTGTACGGCGATCCGCATGCGGTGATCGGCGGCGTACGGCTGATCACGCCGGCTGTCAGCCTCGGCAGCGTGGACTCGCTCATCCAGCACCCGGCCTCCATCAGCCACCGCATCGTGGCCGAGGGAGACCGCCGCTCCTCGGGGGTCAGCGACCGGCTGCTGCGGATGTCCGCCGGTCTTGAGGACGTGGAGGATCTGTGGCGGGACCTGTGCGAGGCCCTCAGCGCTGCTGGGGCCGCCCGGCCGGTGTCGTCGTCTGTACCGGCGTCTGTACCGGCGCCTGCCCCTGTGCCTGTCCCGGTGTCGCTGCATGGGCGGGACGCGGCCGTACGGTCGGCTTCGCCGGCCGCGCGGTGACCACCAGCGTGCCCTCCTCGATCTGGTAGTCGAGGGGCAGGCCCAGGCCGCGCATGGCCGCGACCATGCCGGTGTTGGACGACTGGGTGACGGCGTAGACGCTCTCGCAGCCCGCCTCCACGGCGAGCGCCACCAGGCGTTCCAGCAGCTCGGAGCCGATGCCGCGGCGCTGCCATGCGTCCTCGACGAGCAGCGCCACCTCGGTCTCGTCGCCGTCCCACAGGAGATGGCCGAGCGCGACGAGGCGGCCGGACGCGGTCTGGACGGCGAGGGTGCGGCCGAAGCGCGGGCTGAGCAGGTGGCTGAGGTAGCGGTCGGCGTCGCCCACCGGGCCGTGGTAGCGCAGGCTCAGGGTGCGGTCGCCGCAGCGGTCGTGCATGGCGCGGGCGGCTTCGAGGTCGTCGAGTCCGGCCCTGCGGACGGTGATCTCGTTACCCTCGGGGAGCGTCAGGACGTCCTCGCTGCGGGGGATGCGCGGGCCGAGGCGGGCGTCGAGTTCGACGAGAGCGCGGGCGCGGGCGAACTCGGTCGGGGTGAACGGCAGGTAGTGGCGCTCAATGGTGATCACCCCGCCGGACGGGTCGCGGAGCTTCATGACCGTACCGTCGAGTACGCCTTCGACCGGAGCGCTCTCGCCGGTGGGCCGGCCGGTGAGGCTCGTCGCGGGCAGTGAATGGATGGTGCAGCGGCCCAGCAACTGGCGCAGGGCCAGCGGCAGCTCGGCGGCGTCGAGCGCGGTGCGCGTGGCGAGGCCGAGTACCCGGGTGGGGGCGTCGACCAGGTCGTGGGCGTCGGCCCGCTCCAGCCAGGTGTCGCTGCCGCCGGCGGCAGCGATCTCACGGCTGAGCAGGCCGGCCTGGAGGGCGGCGGGGGCGCGCAGCAGCAGTTCGTCGACGGTGCCTTCGGCGAGGGGGTGGGTCTGCAGGGTGAGGATGTCGACCTGGTGCCGGGCCAGGGCGGTGCACAGCAGCGCGAGGCTGCCGGGCTCGTCCTTGACGGTGGTACGCATTCGCCACAGGGCGGTTTCGGAGGCGGCCGCCGCGGTGTCTTCCTTGCCGCCGGTCTTCGGATCCGCGCTCGTACGGGTCGGGACCGGCGGCGGGGCATGGCTGTGCCGCCGGGCCCACCAGGTGTGGAACCCGGCCGTGGCGGTCAGCACCACGGCCGAGATCACGAGGAGGTACGGTCCGTCGGGTCCGTGCACGATCGTGTTCGCCACGGCGTCGGCGACGGCCACCGCGGTGAACAGTGCGGCGAGTTCGACGAGGTCCCGCCGCCAGTGGTGCGTACGGCGGGTCCTCGTCGAACTCGCCGCGGCCGCCGTCTTCGTCACTTCAGTCATGTCGGTCATGGCACCACTGTGACCGAGCGTTGTTGCGTGATCACGAACGCTTTGTGACTGACGGGTTAAGTGTGCTTCTGGGTATTTAGGGGTCATTTTCAATCACTTCAGAGGCTTACCCGACCCGGCTGAAGCACCTTGCTGAACAGCACCACGCCTCCCTCCGCCCGCAGTCGCACCGTCAGTTCACCGCTGCCGCCGTCGATCTCGGCCTCGCCGAAGTACTGCGGCGACTCCATGGGCGACACATTGGCGCGCGTCGGTGACTTCACGAAGACCTGTTCCGGGCCGAAGGTGGCGTCGAGCCGGCCCGCCGGGAAGCCGCCGGCGGCCAGCGGCCCGGACACGAACTCCCAGCAGGGCGCGAAGTCCTTGAACGCCGCGCGGGACGGGTCGTAGTGCTGACGGACGCCGTACGAAACGTTCCCTGGAATGGTTCCCCGGTGCGCCGGGGATCGTCGGGATCAGCGAGAGTGACCCGGTAGTGCACCTGCTCACCGGCGGGCAGGCCGCGCAGTGACGTCGTCCCGGTGAAGTCCGTACCGGGGCCGAGCAGGGGGCCGTGCCATCGGCGCGAGTGGCGGAAGGACTCGGTCGCGGACGTTTCCACGATCATGCGGGCCGGGCGGTCGGAGCGTACCCACACCAGCCCGGACGACGAGGTGACATCACCCGTCTGCACGCCCCACGCGGCGCGCGGACGGCCGGAGAGTGCCTGGGCGGGCGCCGCGGCGGCCGCGCCGGCGCCGACCGCCGCGGCGGGCAGGGCGAGTGCGGCCGAGGCGGCCAGTGAGCCGCGCAGGACGGTGCGTCGGTCGGGCGACTGGCTCTGCGGTCGGCTCTGCGGTCGGCGGTACGGCATCGATGCGCCTCCAGTGACGGTGTGGTCCGGGCGTGCGACGCCATGCCTAGTGGCCGGTCACGGCAACCACACGAACCACAAGTGAACAACTGGCCCCCGTTCCGGGGAACCGGTTCGACGCCCTCCGCTACGGCCGCGCCGCACCCGCCATCAGACGCACCCCGTGAGCGATCGCGGACGGCGCCAGATGCGCGTACCCGAGCACCAGCCGTACGCTCCCGTCCTGCGACCCACCCGTCGCGCCGTAATCGCTCAGCGCGCGCACCGCCACCCCCGCGCGGTCCGCGCGTTCCAGGAACGCGGGCTCGGGCCCGTACCGTCCGGGCAGCCTGACGATGGCGTGCAGTCCCGCCGCTATGCCGCTCACCTCGGCACCGGGGAAGCACTCCGCGAGGGAAGCGGTGAGCGCGTCACGCCGCTCCCGGTAGGCGCGCTGGCAGCGGCGCAGTTGCCGGTCGTAGCCGCCGCTCCTGACGAACGCGGCGAGCACTGCCTGGTCGATGGCGGGATTGCCCAGGTCCATGGTCCGCTTGCACTCGACGAGTTCGTCCATCAGGTGCGCGGGTACGAGCAGCCGGCCCAGCCGCAGGCCGGGAGCCAGCGACTTGCTCACCGATCCCGTATACGCCACGTGTTCGGGATCGAGCCCCTGCAGGGCGCCGAGCGGGCGACACTCTTCTCCGGACTGATCCCCGTGGCGGCCGCGATGACCGCACCGCTCGTCGGTACGGGCACCTACGGCGCCGCGCAGATCGCGGGGAGCGTGCTCGTCGGCGCCGGGGTCGGCCTGGGCTCCGGGGTGTTCGGGGGGCGCGCCCCCCGGCGTGTCAGCTGCTCGTGTCGAGGATGACCCGGGCCACCAGCGCGGGGTCGTCGTTCATCGGAACGTGGCCGCAGCCGGGCAGCCTGACCAGCCGGGCGCCGGGGATCACGCGCTTGGCCCTGACGCCCTGGCGGCGCAGCAGCAGCCGGTCACGGCTGCCCCAGGCGACGGTCACGGGTATGCCGGGAAACGTCGTCGTCGAACAGGACGGAACGGCCCGCCGAGAGAGTCTCGGCGAACCCGGTCGCCTCGCGCAGCGCGAGGGTCTCCGCGACGACGGCTTCCGGTGAACGCCACCCGGGGCGCGCGTAGATGGTGCTCGTGAGCGCGGCCCGGCCGGCGGCCGTGCGCGCCAGGCGCTCTATGACCGGCAGCGGGAGCGTCTGCGCTCCGAACCGCATCCCGCGCAGCGTGCCGAAGGCGTAGCGGCGCTCGCTCTGCGTCCAGAAACCGGCCGGCGAAAGCGCCGTCACCGACCGTACGAGCTTCTCGTGGCCCAGCTTCAGGGCGAGCAGGGCGCCGAGGGAGTTCCCCGCGACGTGCGGGCGCTCGATGCCCAGCGCCTCGCACAGCGAACCGAGTACGGGAACGACCGTCGACAGGTCGTAGGCGAACCCGTCGGGCAGCGCGGCCGACCGGCCGAAACCGGGCAGGTCCACGGCGATCACGTCACGTTCGGCGGCCAGCGCGGACATCACGGGCTGCCACGCCTGCCAGTGATGGCCTATCCCGTGCAGGAGCAGGAGCGGTTCGCCGGCGCCCGCCCGTTCGTATGCGACGGAGAGCGTGTGGCTGCCCGTGGGGGACTCGATGCCGAAGGAGACCTCTGCGGCCATGCTGTTGCTCCCTGGGGTGGGGTCGCGCTAGACAACGTGTCAGCAACAATTACCGCTGGGTAGCTTGGAGTTCAAGGGGCCGGGCACCTCCGGCTGTCGCCCGTTTCCCTCGATGTGCTGGGATGGAGGGGTGACTGCCGACACCGCGACCGAGGTCTTCGAAGAGCACCGCCCCCTTCTGACCGGGGTGGCGTACCGGATGCTCGGCCGGGTCGCCGACGCCGAGGATGTCGTCCAGGAAGCGTGGCTGCGCTGGTCGGGCCGGCCGCGCGACGACGTACGGGAACCACGTCCCTATCTGGTGCGGATCACCACCAGGCTCGCCATCGACCGACTGCGGCACGTGCAGGTGCAGCGCGAGGCGTACGTCGGACCGTGGCTCCCGGAGCCGCTGGAGACCGACTTCGGTCCGACCGTCGAAGACACCGCGGAACGCGCGGTGCTGGCCGACTCCGTCTCGCTCGCTGTTCTCGTCGTTCTTGAGTCGCTCTCTCCGCTGGAGCGCGCGGTGTTCGTACTGCGTGAGGCTTTCGGCTTCCCGTACGGCGAAATCGCAGCCACCCTGGAACGTTCGGAATCGGCCGTACGGCAGCTCTCGGCACGCGCTCGGCGGCATGTCGCGGAACGCAGGCCTCGCTTCGACGTGAACCCCGCCGAACAGCGGGACCTCACCGAACGGTTTCTCGCCGCCGCGTCGGGAGGAGACCTGGACGCGCTGCTCTCGCTGCTCGCGCCGGACGTCAGGCTCATCGGTGACAGCGGCGGCAAGGCGAAGGCGCCCGTGCGCGTCATCGAGAGCGCCGACAAGGTGGGGCGTTTCCTGTTCGGGGCGGCCAGGCGGCCCATTCCCGAGAGCGAGTTCCGGTTCGTGGAACTCAACGGCGCACCCGCCCTGCTGGTCCTGTCCGGCGGAAAGCCCGACGCGGTATTCCAGCTGGATGTCGCGGACGGCCTCATCCAGTGCGTCTATATCATGCGAAACCCTGACAAACTCGCCTCACTCGCCCCGTAGAGCCGACATCTGTCCTGCGTTGATTGGTCTTGACCAAGGCAGACCCCGGACTTATGGTCGCAGAGTTAGTGCAGGAACCTTTAATAAACAAGGGCGTGGAAACTCGCCCGGGACCAGGCCGATTGCGGAGGATCAGGGTGGGGACCACGCAGCTCGATACGGTGCCGGAGCCCAAGTACTGGCACCTCAAGACCGTGCTCAGCGAGGCACTCGACTCCGATTTCGCGGTCGGTGAGATCCTGCCCAACGAGCGTGAACTCGCCGCGCGCTTCGGCGTCGCGCGCGCCACGCTCCGCCAGGCGCTCGAACAGCTGGAGCTCGAAGGCCGGTTGCAGCGCCGTCGCGGCGTGGGCACCACCGTCGCCCCGCCGCGCATGGGCGTGGACGTCGGGACCTCGCAGCACGGCTGGCCGGGCGCTGCCGGCGACACCTGGCAGCCCGTCGACTGCACGAGTGCCGTGCCCCCGGCGGCGGTGGCCCGCATGCTCGGCGGCGACAGCGGCAACTCCGGCGACGAGGTGCACGCCGTGCGCCGGATCCGCGTCACGCACGGCCAGCCGGTCGCCGCCGAGCTGCTGTACGTCCCGGCCGCGTCCGTGCCGGACCTCGCGGCCATCGAGTCGCCCTCAGGGGCGGCCCGCGCGCGCAGCGTGCTGCGGGAACTGCAGCGCCTCGCCATGGAGGGTCAGGACCGCGCCGTCGAGCTCGGCTCGGCCCGCGCGGACGACGCGAAGGAACTCGACCGCCTGCCGGGCGCGCCCGTCCTCGTCGTCACCACGCGCTACTTCGCCGAGGGCGGGACCGCCGCCGTCTCCGTGGCCACCTACCGGGCGGACACCTGCCGGCTCACCTTCGGTGACTCGGGCGACCTGGAGATCAGCCACCACACCCAGGAGCGCAGGGCCTCCTGATTCCCCGCGTCGTACGGTACGGCCCGTCGCACTCAGCGGCGGGCCGTCACCGTTCCCTCGACGGCGAACAGCTGCTCTTCGACGTGGTCGAGAGCGAGGCGCAGCGCACCCGTCGCCACGGCCGCCTCACCGAGCAGCGACAGCGCCACCTGCGGCGGACGCAGACAGTACCGCGCCAACTCGCCGCGCAGCGGCTCCAGTACGCCGTCGATCCCGGCCGCCCACCCGCCGATCACGACCAGTTCGGGGTCGAGCGCCAGGACCAGCGCCGCCACATCGTGCACCAGCCGCTGGATGAACCGCTCGACGGCCTCCTGCGCGGCGGAGTCACCCTGCCGGGCGCGCCGGAAGACGGTGGCCACCGCTTGCTCGTCCAGTGGCAGCACCGGCTCGTCCGTCGTCGACAGCAGCGTCTCCGGTGTGACCTCGCGGCCGAGCAGGTGCAGCGCTCCGATCTCACCGGCCGCGCCGCCGAATCCTCGGTGCAGCCGCCCTCCGATCAGTGAGCCGGCGCCGGGGCTCAGTCCGGCCAGTACGAACACGATGTCGTCGGAGTCGACGGCGGCGCCCTTCCAGTGCTCGGCGACCGCCGCCGCGTTGGCGTCGTTCTCCACCAGCACGGGGCAGCGGAACGACCGGCGGAGCCGTTCACCGAGCGCCAGACCGGTCCAGTCGGGAAGCGCCGTCCCCAGCCGTACGGTCCCGTCGGCCTCCACGATGCCGGGTGCCCCGACCCCGACGGCGCGCAGTGAACTGCGCGGGACGCCGGCACGGCGCAGTACGTCGGCGACCGTGGCCCGTACCCGCTCCAGCCGCTCGTCCGCCGAGGCCGTCTCGGACACCGTGCGGGAACCGGCGCCGATGACGCGGCCGTCCAGACCGGACAGCAGGGCGGCGATGCGGTGCGGACCGATCTCGACGCCCAGCAGATGCCCCGCCTCCGCGCGGAACCGGAACCTCCGCGCCGGCCGTCCCTGCCGCCGCGTCTCGACATCCTCGGGCGGGGCCTCGACGACGATCCCGGTCTCCATGAGGCCTTCGACGGCACCCTCGACCGTCGGCCGGGACAGCCCGGTCACGCGGGTCAGGTCGGTGAGGGTGGGGGAATCCGCGCCGCGCAGCGCGTGCAGCACCACCGCGGAGTTGATCCGCCGCAACAGAGAGGGGTCCCCGCCGGTCAACCGCCCCACGGTGTGTCCTCCCAGCTCGTGCGCTTGTTCTGCCGGATCGTACTCGCTGGTTCGGACCACTGCGAGCCGCGCCCGGGGCCACGGATGCGCCGGGCGCCCGTCAGCCGGGAGAGACGAATCCGGACTCGTACGCGGCGATGACCGCCTGCGTACGGTCGCGAGCGCCCAGCTTGGCCAGCACCGCGCTGACATGCGACTTCACCGTCTCCGTGCCGACGATCAGCTGTTCGGCGATCTCCGCGTTGGACAGACCGCGGGCCATCAGCCGGAGCACCGCCTCCTCCCGTTCGGTGAGCGCGGCCCGGTCGAGATCCGCACGTGCCTTGTTACTGCCGTACTCGGCGGCCAGGGCACGGACCGCCGCGGGGAACAGCAGCGACTCGCCCTCGGCGATCAGCCGCACCGCGTTCACGATCTCCGAGGGCCGGGCCCGCTTGATCAGAAAACCGTCCGCTCCTGCCCGCAGCGCCTCGTACACGTACTCGTCGTTCTCGAAGGTGGTCACCACCAGGATCTTCGGCGGCGAGTCCACGGTGCGCAGCACCAGCCGGGTCGCTTCGATGCCGTCCATCAGTGGCATCCGTACATCCATGGCGACGACGTCGGGCCGCAACCGGCGAACGAGAGGTATGACCGCGGCGCCGTCGGCGGCCTCGCCCACCACCTCGATATCGGGCTGTGCCTCCAGGACGGCGCGCAGACCCGCGCGCACAAGAGGCTCGTCGTCGACCAGAAGCACGGTAACCGGCATCCAATCAGCGTATTCGGTCCAGCGGCAGGCTCGCGTGCACCACCCACTCGCCGTTGTACGGGCCGGTCTTGGCCTTGCCGCCGAGCAGCGCGGCCCGCTCCCTGATCCCGCGCAGACCACTGCCGGCGCCGGGAGAACCCGCCGAGGGGCACAGCGGATTGGACACCTCGAGCTCCAGCCAGTCGTCCGCGACGGACATCCGGACCCGGACCGGGACGGCACCGGAGTGGCGCAGCACGTTGGTGAGCGACTCCTGGAGGATGCGGTAGCCCTCGCGCGAGACCGGCCCGGGCACCTTCGCCAGGGGTCCTGCCGCGCCGATGTCGAGTTTCACCCCCGACGCGCGGGCCGAGTCGAACAGGCGGCTTGCTTCGACCAGGGTCGGCCGCTGGGTGGACGGCGTCCGCTGCTCCCGCAGCACGCGCAGTACCCGCTCCAGGTCGTCCAGCGCCTCACGCCCGGTTTCCTCGATCGCTGTCAGCGCCCGTTCGGTGAAGTCGGGGTCGTTCGCCGTTCGCGCGGCCGCCGCCTGGACAACGGCCACGGTCAGAGCATGCCCGATGGAGTCGTGCAGTTCGCGCGCGATGCGATTACGTTCCAAGAGCTGCTCGGTGCGCTCCTCCAGGGCCAGCAACCGCTCCTTGGGGGACGGCCCCAGCAGCCGACGGGCAATGGCGGTGACCAAGTCACCGAGAGCCGGCATGCAGGAGAGCATGACCAGGACCGGCAGCGGCGCGAGCAGCGCGTACCACCAGTGCGGTTCAAGGTGCGTCAGCAGTCCGACATCTCCCCCGGTGTCCTGGGACAGCGTGAGCAGATCAATGGTCATGACCGGCAGCCACACGGTGATGACCGTGGCCACGGCCGAAAGGGCCAGCCGCACCTGGATCCAGAGCACCACTCGCCGACGCTGGGCCCACGTGGCGGACGCCGCGGCAGCGATCCCCGCGTCGGACCGGCCCCGTTCCTCGGGAGTGAGCAGCAGCTGGGCTTGCAGCCCTTCTTCCAGCCGAACCGCGGGGATCAGTCCCACCGGCAGCATCACGAGCGCCGGCACGTACCACGTGTCGACAGAGATGAACATCCACACGCTGAAGATCAGCACCGGGATGCAGAGGTGCAGCCATCGTGTGTAGGTGACCCCGTGGGTCAGCCGGCGGAAATAGCGGAGCATGCGGCCATCGTGCCAGGGGGCTGCCCCGCAACGGCTCCCTCGCACGGGGGAGATGATCCCCACGGATGGGGGAGGTCACGGATGTGGGTCCAGAGCCAGTCTGGACCCATGAACAGCATCGACGTCCAAGAACTGACCAAGGAGTACGGCACCAAGCGCGCCCTGGACCGGCTCACGTTCAGTGTGCTGCCCGGCCGGGTGACCGGCTTCCTCGGCCCCAACGGCGCCGGGAAGTCCACCACGATGCGGCTCGTCCTCGGCCTCGACCGTCCCACCTCGGGCACGGCCACCATCGGCGGGCGCCCCTACACACACAGCGAGAATCCACTGCGTGAGGTGGGAGCACTGCTCGACGCACAGGCCGCCCATGGCTCGCGCACCGCTCGCAACCATCTGCTGGCTCTCGCCGTCAGTAACCGCATACCCGTGCGCCGAGTCGACGAGGTGCTGGAAGAGGCGGGCATCGCGGAGGTAGCGGGCCAGCGGATCAAGACCTTCTCGCTCGGTATGCGCCAGCGGCTCGGTATCGCCGCCGCGCTGCTCGGCGACCCGAAGGTGGTGATGCTCGACGAGCCGTCGAACGGCCTCGACCCGGAAGGCATCATCTGGATCCGCGAGTTGTTGAGGCGGCTCGCCCATCAGGGCCGCACGGTCCTTGTCTCCAGCCACCTGATGAACGAGACCGCGTCCTTCGCCGACCACCTCGTCGTCCTGGGCAAGGGCAGGCTGCTTGCCGACACTCCCATGCGGGAGTTCCTCGACGCACGCAGCCGCCCCCGGGTCCGGGTGCGTACCACCGAGTCGAGCCGACTGGGCGAGGTCCTGACGCGCAGGGGATACACGCCGGTTCGTGGCGACGACGGCCGCTGGGTCGTCGACGGGGTGAAGGCCGAGGAGATCGGCGTGATCGCCGCACACGAAGGCATTCCGATTCTCGAACTTTCCGACGAACAGGCCACGCTGGAGCAGGCCTATCTCGATCTCACGGCCGAGGAGACAGAGTTCGCGTCCGCCGCGGCCTCTGTTCCCCCGGCCACTCCCTCGACCACCGGCCAGGAGGCCTGAATCATGTCGACCACCGCAGTCCTCCACTCCGAGTGGATCAAGATCAAGTCGGTACGGGCCTCAGCCGGTTCCCTCGTAGCCGTCTTCGCGGTCACACTCGCCATCACGGTGCTCGCCTATGCCACCGTTGGCCAGGCCGAGGCAGACAACGACGGATATGACCCCGTCTTCGGGGCGTTCTATGCCCTCAACTTCGGTCAGCTGGCCGCCATAAGCTTCGGAGCTACGGCGCTGTCCTCCGAGTACCTCAACGGCGCCCTGCGGATCTCGCTCTCGGCGGTGCCGCGCAGAGGCCTCTTCTACTCGGCGAAGATGGCGGTCGTCGGCGGGCTCGCGCTCGCCGTCGGATTCGCCACCAGCTTCGCCTCCTTCCTGACCGGGCAGGCCTTCATGGGGGAGTACGCCATCGGCCTCGGCGACCCGGGCGCGCTGCGCGCCTGCGTCGGCAGCGGTATCTATCTCGCGCTCATGGCGCTCCTCGCCGCGGGCCTCACCGCATTGCTGCGCAGCGGCGTCGCCGTACTGAGCCTGCTCATCCCCTTCATCCTGATTGTCTCGTTCGTGGTCGGGGACATAGCCGGCGGAGTCGCCCAGTACCTGCCGGACCGCGCGGGGCAGCAGGTGCTGCACCTGCACCCGGAAGGTGACCTCGGGGCGTGGTCGGGGCTCGCCGTGACTACGCTGTGGGCGGCGGCCGCGCTGCTGGCGGGCTGGTGGGCCGTGCGCCGCCGCGACGCCTGACAGACGGCCAGTTGTCAGTGCCGGGAGGTTTACTGACGACATGAGCACCGCACGGTATCTCGCCCTCATAGACCTGCTGCGCGCACAGGAGTTTCCGGCACAGCGCGGCAGGTCGGACACCGGCTTCAGCGGGCCCGGCTATCACACCGCGGAGCTGAGCGCGGCCGATCAGCTGGGGGACGACGACGCCGCACAGGTTCTGGAGATGCGGGAGCAGTGCGTGGCCGAGCACGACGCGCTGCTGGCCGTGCTCGGGGCGAAGTGGGGCGAGCCCCAGGTCTTCAGCCTCTGGAGTCTGCTGGAACGGAGCATCGCGGGAGAGGAGATACCGGCGCCCTGGGAGGAGTTGAGCGCGAAGTTCGACAGCTTGCACATCTGGCGGGCCGACGGCAGATGGATCGCGCTGGGACTCGCGCTCGGGGAAGCGGAAGGGCCGTCGTACGAGCTGATGGCGGTTGTCACCGAGGTCGACCCGCCATAGCCGCTGACACCTGACCGCTACTGTCGACCGTGACTTGTGACAGCGGTCTTCCGGGACCGGCTCTCGGCGCCGCTTCCGCTAGCCGCCGGCTTCGGGCACCGGGCCACCGGTCTCCGACACCGCCCTCAACCGGGCGTACTCCTCGGCCATGGTCTGCGCGGTCCAGTGAGCGTTGAGACCGCTCGGGTTCGGCAGGACCCACACGCGGGTCTCACCGATCGTCCGTTCCTGCGGCCCGACGACTGCCTTCTTCTCGCCGAAGGCCGTGCGGTAGGCGGTGATGCCGACCACCGCCAGCCACTTCGGCCGGAGCAGTTCGACCTTCGCCGTCAGGAGCCGCCCGCCCTCGCGGAATTCCTCGTCGCTTATCTCGTCCGCCCGCGCGCTCGCTCTGGCCACCACGTTGGTGATGCCAAGGCCATAGGAAAGGAGCTCGTCCTGCTCCGCCGGCTTCAGCTGCCGGGGAGTGAAGCCCGAGAGGTGCAGCACCGGCCAGAAGCGGTTGCCCGGGCGGGCGAAGTGGTGGCCCGTCGCGGCCGACATCAGCCCGGGGTTGATGCCGCAGAAGAGCACGCGCAGGCCACCCGCCACCACGTCGGGGACGAGGCGGTCGCGGGCGGCCAGGACTTCTTCGGGCGTCATGCCGTGCGGATCAGAGGATCGATCCGGGGGTGTACCCGGCGGCGTCGGGGTGCTGCTTGGCGATCTCCTCGATGCGGGAGACCACGACGCCGACCTGCTGCGCCGCCGCTCCCGTGAAGGACAACTTGTCGGCCATCAGCTCGTCCAGCTGCGCCCGGTCGAGCGGAATCCGCTCGTCGGCCGCGAGCTTGTCCAGCAGCTCGTTGCGCTCGGCGCCCTGCTCCCGCATCGCCAGCGCGGAGGCGACGGCGTTCTCCTTGATGGCCTCGTGCGCGACCTCGCGGCCGACCCCGGCCCGTACCGAAGCCATGAGCACCTTGGTCGTCGCGAGGAAGGGAAGGTAGCGGTCCAGCTCGCGGGCCACGACCGCCGGGAAGGCGCCGAACTCGTCGAGCACCGTGAGGAAGGTCTCCAGCAGACCGTCGAACGCGAAGAACGCGTCGGGCAGCGCGACCCGGCGCACCACCGAGCAGGACACGTCGCCCTCGTTCCACTGGTCGCCCGCCAGCTCGCCCGTCATCGAGGCGTAGCCGCGCAGGATCACCATGAGGCCGTTCACGCGCTCGCAGGAGCGGGTGTTCATCTTGTGCGGCATCGCGGACGAGCCGACCTGGCCGGGCTTGAAGCCCTCCGTCACCAGCTCGTGCCCGGCCATCAGCCGGATGGTCTTGGCGACAGAGGAAGGAGCGCCCGCCAGCTGCACCAGCGCGGTGACGACCTCGTAGTCCAGCGAACGCGGGTACACCTGGCCCACCGACGTGAAGGCCTGGGAGAAGCCGAGGTGAACGGCGATCCGCTGCTCCAGGTCCGCCAGCTTCCCGGCGTCGCCGCCCAGCAGATCCAGCATGTCCTGGGCGGTGCCGACCGGGCCCTTGATCCCGCGCAGCGGGTAGCGGCCGAGCAGTTCCTCAAGACGCCCGTACGCCACCAGCAGCTCGTCGGCCGCCGTCGCGAAGCGCTTGCCGAGCGTCGTCGCCTGGGCCGCGACGTTGTGCGAGCGGCCCGCCATGACGAGCTCCGCGTACTCGGCGGACAGCTTGCCGAGCCGGGCCAGCACGGCGACCGTACGGTCGCGCATCAGCTCCAGCGACAGCCGGATCTGAAGCTGCTCGACGTTCTCGGTGAGGTCGCGGGACGTCATGCCCTTGTGGACCTGCTCGTGGCCCGCGAGCGCGTTGAACTCCTCGATCCGCGCCTTCACGTCGTGACGCGTGACCTTCTCGCGCTCGGCGATCGACGCCAGGTCGACCTGGTCGAGCACGCGCTCGTAGTCGGAGATGGCCTCGTCGGGCACCTCGATGCCGAGGTCCTTCTGAGCGCGGAGCACGGCGAGCCACAGTTGGCGCTCCAGCTTCACCTTCTGCTCGGGGGACCACAGGACGGCGAGTTGCGCGGAGGCGTAGCGGCCGGCCAGGACATTGGGGATGCGAGGCTTCGCAGGAGCAGCAGTCACGTGACCAGATTCTACTGGCGGTTTCTGCAGGCCAGCGCCGCGGCCCCCCTTGTGGCTTGCTACGAAGAGCGAACGATCAGCGCGACGGTCCGCGAACGACCAGCGCTACGGCAGGGGAGCGTCGTACGGCAGCAGCTCCGGGCGCTTGGCCGGCCGCCCGTCGCCCGACGACCGCCCCGTGGCGCGTCGCCCGATCCACGGCACCAGGTGTTCGCGCGCGAACCGCAGGTCACTCCCGCGCCGCGCCGCCCATCCGGGCAGCACGCCGGGTGCCAGCGGCGTCCGCCAGTCGTCCTCGGCAGCGAGACCCAGCGCCTGCCACACCGCCTCGGCGACGCGCCGGTGCCCCTCCGCCGTCAGATGCAGCCGGTCGACATGCCACAGCCGCGGGTCACCGAGTACGGGGGTGCCGTACAGATCGACGACCAGGGCGTTGTGCCGCGCCGCCAGCTCGTCGATGAAGGCGAAGAGCTCCTCCATCCGCGGCCGGAAGCGCTCCATCACCGGACCGTTGCGGCCGGGACTGCGCATCAGCACCAGCTGCTTGCAGGAAAGTGCCAGCTTCCCTGCCGCCTCTTCCAGGAGTCCGCACACCCTGCCCATGTCGACCTTCGGCCGGAGCGTGTCATTGAGCCCGCCCACCAGCGTCACAACGTCCGCCTGCATGGCCGCCGCGACATCGACCTGCTCGGCGACGATCTGGCCGATCAGCTTTCCGCGTACGGCGAGGTTCGCGTACCGGAAACCGGGTGTGCGCGCCGCGAGCCGGGCGGCGAGCAGATCCGCCCAGCCGCGGTACGAGCCGTCGGGCAGGGCGTCCGACATGCCTTCGGTGAACGAGTCGCCGACCGCGACAAGACTGGTGTATGTGGCATTCAGTTCCATGGCGGAGCGATCGTATCCCGGCAGGGAGTGACGCCAGTGCGCGGCGGCCGACGCGCGGACCCCCTGAAGGGACCGCGCGCCGTCGAGCGTGTCCGCCGACGTGTCCCGCCGCTGCCGGTGCGGGCGTCAGTTGACGAAGACGGCCGGGTTTCCGCTCTGGCTCATGTCCCGGACCGGCCCGTACGTGGCGGAGAAGTAGCCGGGCGAGAAGCAGGAGCTCGGGCCCGAGGAGCGGGTGAACTGCTGGTTGCTGAAGGAGATCGTATTGCCCTGGTTGTCGGCGTTGCCGCTCATGCTCGTCGCGCGGTATACGCAGGTGATGGGACCGATCCAGCTGTTGAGCCGCGCGGTGATCTGCATCGGCGATCCGCTGATCACCACGGGGTTTCCGGCGGAGTCGCCGACCGACATGGAGTAGGGCAGGTTCTCGATCGTGATGCTCTGCACGCTGGTCGTGCCGCTGACGTTGGAGGTGCAGTTGCCGAGGGTGTGTGAGGTGACCGAGCCCGTGGCGGTGCCGGGTGCGGTCGGGTTCGACGTGACAGTTGCGCTGAAGAAGGAGGTGGAACAGCTGACGCCGGTCGTGCCGGTGGCGCTGGAGAAGAAGGTCGCCTTGGTTCCCGTGACGAGCGAGGCGGACACGACGTCACCGACCGCCACGGCGCTGCCGCCGGCACTGCCGTGAGTAAGGACGGGAACCGCGGCGGCCGGTGCCGGTGCGGAGGCGCCGGTGGCCAGTAACGCGGCGGTGACGGCGGCGGTGACGGCGGTGGCGACCGATGCGGACCGGGAGAGGGCGGAGCGGGAGACGGCGGACCGGGAGGCGGCGGAGCGGGGCGTGGCGGTGAGGGAGGTGGTGGAGCCCGACGTGGCGGAGCGGGAGGTGAACGAGCGCATGGCATGACCCTTCTAGGGATGTGGCTTTCGCCTCAGGGTGTGCACTGGAAGACGCCGGGGCGGGGGACCCGGCGCGCTGCGGCTTCCGGCGAACGACGGTGCGGCCGAGGCGCCCCGGCCGCATGTTCCCGCGCCATACTGGGAACGCCGGGCCTCCTCCCGCATCGCTGGACAGGGAGGCCAACACGCGGCGCTGCCTTGGACATTGAGCGGGCGGCGACGCCGAATAATAGGAACTCTTCGGGGTTGTAAACCCGTTGGAGTTGCAACGTCAAGGGGGTTCGGTACGTGATGGCGCAATTGCGGCCGGGTCCGCCGGAGTCACCGTTCCCCTGCCCGCTCCCCGGCGCACGCGAGGGCCGGGACCCCGCCCGCGCCATCAAGCGTGGTCCGAGCCGCGTCCCCGCCGAACTGGTTGCCGCTACGCAGCGGGACCGGCTGTACGACGGCCTGGTCCACACCGTGGCCGAAAAGGGCTACGCGAACGCCCGCGTGACAGACATCTGCCAGGCGGCCGGAGTCACCCGACCCGTCTTCTACGCCCTCTTCGACGGCAAGGAGGACGCCTTCCTGGCCACGTACCGGCATGGCACCCATGTCCTGCTGCGCATGATGGACGCCGCGTACGACGCCGCCCGTGACTGGCAGCAGGGAGCGCTGGCGAGCCTGGGCGTACTGCTCGAACTCCTCGCCCGCGTCCCCGCGTTCGCGACGATGGCGCTCGTGGAGATCGACGCGGTAGGTCCCCGGGCCCGCGAGGAGCGCGCCCGGCTCCTCCGGCACTTCCACCACTTCTTCGCCCAGGCACCCATCCCACCGCCGCCGGCCGAGGCGGACGAGCTCATCTCGGCGGTGGTCGGCGGCATCTATTCCACGCTGTGCGGGTACGTCGCCGACGGCCGTACGGCCGAACTGCCCGGGCAGCTGCCGCACCTCAGCTTCTTCCTTCTCGCCCCGTTCCTGGGCCCGGCCGCCGCGTCCGCTGCCCTGTTGTCGGACAGCGGCGCGACGGCCCAGGCACCCTAGGACTGCTTCTGGTCAGGCCGCCCCACCAGCTCGCGGAGTACGTCCTCCATGGTGACCAGACCGGCCGGGTTGCCGTCGTCGCCCAGCACCGCGGCCAGGTGTGTCCGGCTGCGCCGCATCGCTGTCAGTACGTCGTCGAGCGGTGTGGACGCCCGCACCCGGGCGATCGGCCGGAGCGCCGAGACCGGGAACGGTACGTTGCGCGGCGCGGCGTCCAGCGCGTCCTTCACGTGCAGGTAGCCGAGGATCCGCAGGCCCTCGAGTACGGGGAAACGGGAGAATCCCGACTCGGCAGACAGCCGCTCCAAGTCCTCCGGCGTCGTCCCCATCTGGGCGAACACCACGCGTTCCACCGGCATCACCACGTCCTGCACCGGGCGCCGGCCCAGCTCCAGGGCATCGTGCAGCCGCTCCGCCGCGCGATCGTCGAGCAGCCCGGCGTGGCCCGCGTCCGTGACCAGCCGCGCCAGCTCGTCGTCCGTGAACGTCGCCGACACTTCGCTCTTGGCCTCGACCCGCAACAGCTTGAGCAGGGCATTGGCGAAGGCGTTGATGGCGAAGATCACCGGCCGCAGCGCACGGGCCAGCGCCACCAGCGGCGGCCCGAGGCGCAGCGCGGTCCTGACCGGCTCGGCAAGCGCGATGTTCTTCGGCACCATCTCACCGAAGAGCATGTGCAGATACGTCGCCACGGCGAGCGCGATCACGAAGGAGATCGGGTGCGTCAGCCCGTCCGGCACTCCGAGGGCGTGGAAGACCGGCTCCAGCAGATGCGCGATGGCCGGCTCGGCGACCACACCGAGGACCAGGGTGCACAGCGTGATGCCGAGCTGGGCCGCCGCGAGAAGCGCCGCGACGTGCTCGAGTCCCCACAGGACGCTGCGCGCCCGCCGGTTGCCTTGTTCCGCCTCGGGCTCGATCTGGCTGCGGCGTACGGAGATCAAAGCGAACTCCGCGCCGACGAAGAAGGCGTTGACGACCAGCGTGAGCAGGCCGATGAGCAGTTGGACCGCGGTCATCGCCCGGCCTCCCTGTCCCCGGAGCTGAAGGAGTCGGTGGCGCGGAAGGAGCCGGTGGAGTCGGGGGAGCCGAGGGAGCCGGGGGAGTCGCCCGGCAGGGGCGCGTGCAGCAGCACACGTGCCGCGCGCCGTCCCGTCGCGTCCACCACGTCCAGCTGCCACCCGGCCAGGTCGATGCGGTCACCCACGGCCGGGATGCGTCCCAGCTCGTGGGCGACCAGCCCGGCGAGCGTCTCGTACGGGCCCTCGCGCAGCCGCAGCCCGACCCGCTCCAGCTGGTCCGTCCTGGCCGCGCCGTCCGCCGACCACAGCACCCGCCCGTCGGCGTCCTCGCCCGCCGGTACGAGGTCCGGTGTCTCGTGCGGATCGTGCTCGTCGCGCACCTCGCCGACGACTTCCTCGACGATGTCCTCCAGCGTCACGACGCCCGCGGTCCCGCCGTATTCGTCGATGACGACGGCCATGGTGCGCTTGCCCGACAACCGGTCGAGGAGCCGGTCCACGGTCAGCGTCTCCGGTACGAGCAGGGGTTCGCGCAGCAGAGACGCGACGGGGTACGACGGCCTGCGTTCGGCGGGCACGGTCAGTACGTCCTTGATGTGCGCGATGCCGACGACCGAGTCGAGGCTGCCCCGGTAGACGGGGAAGCGCGACAGGCCGGTCGCGCGGGTGGCGTTCGCGACGTCCTCCGCGGTGGCCTGCACGTCCAGTGCGGTGACCTGCACCCGCGGGGTCATCACGTTCTGCGCGTTCAGTTCCGCCAGATTGAGCGTCCGTACGAACAGCTCGGCGGTGTCGGCCTCCAGCGCGCCCTCCCTCGCGGAGTGCCGCGCGAGGGCGACGAGCTCCTGGGGGCTGCGGGCGGACGCCAGTTCCTCGGCGGGCTCCATGCCCAAGCGCCGCACGATCCGGTTCGCCGAGCCGTTGAGGTGGCTGATGAGCGGGCGGAAGGCAAGACTGAACATCCGCTGCGGGGCGGCCACGACCTTGGCCACGCCCAGCGGCGAGGAGATCGCCCAGTTCTTGGGCACCAGCTCGCCGACGACCATCAGGACGACGGTGGACAGCGCCGTACCGATGGCGAGAGCCACCGACGACGACGCCGCGGGGGACAGACCGACCGCCCTGAGCGGGCCGCGGATCAGCTTGCCGACGGACGGCTCGGCGAGCATGCCGACGAGGAGGTTGGTCACGGTGATGCCGAGCTGGGCGCCGGAGAGCTGGAACGTAAGGCTGCGTACCGCCTTCAGGGCACTCGCCGCGCCCCGCTCGCCGCGCTCCACCGCGCGTTCGAGGTCTCCGCGCTCGATCGTGGTCAGCGAGAACTCCGCCGCGACAAAGGCTCCGCAGGCGAGCGAGAGCAACAGGGCCAGGGCGAGCAGAAGCACTTCGGTCATCGGTTCACCTCCGTCCCATGACCGGGCAGGGCGGGGAGGAGTGCGCGATGTCGACTGGGAGGCTCGCCCATGGGCGGACGCTCACACCTTTCAAAAAAAGGGGGTGAATGATCCGCCCATGGTAGAGGGACGAGCGAATTGCGACAGAAGTCAGCCCAAATGTCACCCTGTGAGCGGCTTGACCCACCGCCGCCACTGCTCCTCCGGGGCGTACCCCGCGGCGCGCCAGGCGTGGTCAGCCAGGATCAGCGAATCGGGGTCGCGGGCGACCAGCCGCTCGACGCCCGCGCGGTCGTCGCTGATGCTCGTTCCCTCGGCGGCCTCCTTCCAGAAAGCCAGCACCGCGTCGAGGTCGTCGGGCGTCGCGGCCCGTATACGAAGATCATCCATGCCTGGGCATCCCACCACCCCGCGCGTCACCGCGTCGACCCTTTTCTCACCCCTTGTCGCGCCCCCCTTGCCGGTGCTAGCGCCGCCGCGCTAGCTTGGTGGTGTGGCAAAGACTCAGCTGAACGTACGGGTGGACGAGACCACCGCCGAGGCCGCGCGACAGCGCGCCCTCCAGCGGGGGATGAGCGTGAACCGCTACATCGAGGAGCTCGTCAGGCAGGACGCGGGGGAGGTGGGACGTACCTTCGTCGAGGCCGCGTCCGACTTCATGAAGCAGTACGAGTCGGTGTTCGCGGAGGAGTTCGGCACGGAGCGCGAAGGCAAGCGTTGACTCTCAAGATCGACCTCGCCTGGCTCCTCATGATCGCCGAACACAAGACTCCGGGTGACCCGCAGGTCGTCGACTGGGGCGCGCTCGTCGCCGCCGTGGCCCGGCACGAGGCGGAGATATTCGGGATCCCCGTCTACAGCGATCCGGCCGCCCGCGCGGCCGCCCTGCTCCAGCTGCTGCTGCACGTGCCGGCGCTGGAGCGCTCGAACGCGATGTTCGCCTCGGCCGTCGCGTACGGCTATCTCGTCGCCTGCGGGCTGAAGGTCGTGACCTCGCCCGAACAGGTGCGGGACCTGGCCAGGCTCGTCAAGGAGGGCAAGGCGGACGTGCACGTGATCGCGGACGAGCTGCGGCAGTGGAGCCTGTGAGCGCGACGGCCCAGCGGCCGGCTTCCGGAAGCTCCGGGCTCTATGGGATCTCCGGGGTTTACGGGACGTCCGGCCTCTACGGGAACGGCCTCTACGGGACCTCCGGGATGTCCGGAGCCTGCTGCCGGGTCTCCGAGTTCTCCGGAGGCCGGTGCGCCACGCCCAGCACGCACGGCGACGACGGCAGCCTGGGGCCCTTCTCCGGTATGAACAGCCGCCGGTACGTGCCGATGTCGAACCCCGCCGCCGCGATGCCCGCCAGCGGGTCGCGTGCGGTGTGACAGCCACCGAAGAGCACCGGCCACACAGTGCGGTCCAGCACCCGCTGGGCCGTCACCATGGCCCTGCCCTCGCCCCTGCCGTGCTCGAAGAAGCGCAGCTCGCCGCCGGGCCGCAGGACGCGCCTGATCTCGGAGAGGGCGCGCGGCACGTCCCGTACGCTGCACAGCACCAGCGACACCACCGCCGCGTCGAACGCCTCGCTCTTGACCGGCAGTGCCTCCGCGGCGCCCGGCACCACGTCCACCGGGACCCCGGCGTCCAGGGCGGCCTTGACGGCCAACCGGCGCAGGCTGCGCTCCGGTTCGATGGCCACGACCTCCGAGACGGCCGACGGGTAATGGGCGAAGTTCAGCCCGTTGCCCGCGCCGATCTCGATGACCCGGCCCGAGAGGCCGGACAACAGCTCCGCGCGATGCGCCGCCACCCCGCCTCTGAGGTCGGCCGCCACGCTGAAGCGGGCGTAGAAGCGTGCGAAGAGCGGGTGGTGCACGGCGTCCCGGGGAATCTTGCTGCGGCGCTCGGGCATCGCGGACCTCCTCCGGTGGGGCGTACGGATACCGCGATACTTACCCCGTCGGGCGGCTCACGCCGCTCACGAAGCAGAACTCGTTGCCTTCCGGGTCCAGAAGCACCTGGAAGGAGCCGTGCTCGTCGGTGACGATGCCGCCGGTCCTGGTCGCGCCGAGGCGCTCCGCCTCGGCACTCGCCGTGTCCAGATCGCCCGCGTCCAGGTCGAGATGCAGCCGGTTCTTGACGGCCTTCCCCTCCGGTACGCGCTGGAACGCGACCCGGGTCCAGTCCGGCGGGTCGACGTACGACCAGTCCGGACTCCGGTCGACCGGTTCGCCGCCCAGCAGGGCGGCCCAGAAGCGGACCAGGGCGGCCGGGTCCGCGCAATCGAAGACGATCTCGTCGATACGTGCTCGCATGGCAACGACCATACGGGCGTTACGGGTGTTACGGCTGCCAGGTCCCGCCCAGCGGGGGCGCGAGCCAAGTCGTGGCGCGGGTACGGAATTCAGCCGGGGCCAGGGCGCCCGCGCCTTCGGGGACGGCGCCGAGCAGGGGGGCTCCTCCGGCTGCCTCGGGCAGATCGATCACATTGCACCGTTCCGCGAGGCCGGGAGCGCTGGGCCAGCTGCCGATGACGACTCCGAGCAGCTCGATTCCGCGGGCGCGCAGGGCCTCGGCGGTCAGCGCGGTCGAATTCAGTGTGCCGAGGGAGGCCGGGGTGACGACGAGGACGGGCGCGTCGAGGAGGCGGGCGGCGTCGGCGAGGGTGGCGCCTTCGTCGTCGAAGCGGACGAGGAGGCCGCCCGCGCCTTCGACGAGCACGAGGTCGTACTCGGTGGCCAGTTTGGCCGCCGCCGTGGCGACGTCGTGCGGCCGTACGGGGGGCAGGTCCGCTCGGCGGGCGGCGGTCGCGGGCGCCAGTGGCTCGGGGAACCGGGCGAGTTCGACGCCGGTCACTCCGTCGCCCGCCAGCCGCACGACCTCGTCGGCGTCCCCCGGCTCGCCCGGGGCGAGCCCGGTCTGGGCGGGTTTGAGCACGGCGACGGTACGGCCCTGGGATCGGGCGACGGCTGCGAGGGCGGCGGTGACGACGGTCTTGCCGATCTCGGTTCCGGTGCCACTGATGACGATGACGGCCATGCGGTGTGTTCCTGCCTTACGTAGTGCGTGTCTGGCGCCTGCGGCGGGCCTTTCCCCACCCCGCCCCTTCCCGAACTGGGGCTCCGCCCCAGACCCCGGTCCTCAAACGCCGGACGGGCTGGGGTGGGCCGGGGGTTGGTGGGGCGCTGCCCCAGACCCCGGTCCTCAAGTGCCGGACGGGCTGGAGTGGGCCGGGGGTTGCTCGGGCTCCGCCCCAGTCCCCGGTCCTCAAGCGCCGGAGGGGCTGGAAGTTGCCCAGGGGGCAACCATCCAGCCCGTCCGGCGTTTGAGGACACGCCCGGAGGGCGTCCGGGGTCTGGGGCTTGCCCCCACGCGGCGGAGCCGCAAATGTCACAGCCGGGAAGGGGCGGGTCGGGGAAAGAGCCACTTACGCGCCCGTCGATGCCGCTGCCGCTCGTACCGCCCCGCAGATGCGGGCCAGGTCCGCGTCGTTCGTGACGTACGGCGGCATCGTGTAGATCAGGTCGCGGAACGGGCGCAGCCAAACGCCCTCCCGTACCGCCGCCTCCGTCGCCGCCGCCATGGCGGCCTCGTCGAGAGCGCGGTGCAGCTGTACGACGCCGATCGCGCCCAGCACCCGTACGTCCCGTACCCCCGGCAGTCCCGCGACCTCCGCCAGGCCGTCGCCCAGCCCCGCTTCGATGCGCTTGACCTCGCCCTGCCAGTCCTGGGCGAGCAGCAGATCGATCGAGGCGCAGGCCACCGCCGAAGCCAGCGGGTTGCCCATGAACGTCGGGCCGTGGGCCAGGACCGGCACCTCGCCGCGTGAGATGCCGTCGGCCACCCCGGCCGTGCACAGCGTCGCCGCCATCGTCAGATAGCCGCCGGTCAGCGCCTTGCCCAGGCACAGGACATCGGGCGAGACCGACGCGTGCTCCGAGGCGAAGAGCGTTCCCGTACGGCCGAAGCCGGTCGCGATCTCGTCGAAGATCAGCAGTACGCCGTGCTTGTCGCACGCCTCCCGCAGCACCCGCAGGTACTCGGGCGAGTGGAAGCGCATCCCGCCCGCGCCCTGTACCACCGGCTCCACGATCACCGCCGCCAGCTCGTCCGCGTGACGGGCGATCAGCTCGCGCAGGTGGTCGGCGTACGCCGCGTCGTACTCGGCCGGCGGCGCGTCCGCGAAGACCTGGCGCGGCAGCACCCCCTGCCACAGCTCGTGCATCCCGCCGTCGGGGTCGCACACCGCCATCGGCTGCCAGGTGTCCCCGTGGTAACCGCCGCGCCACGTCAGCAGCCGTTGCTTGCCCGGGCGGCCCACCGAGCGCCAGTACTGGAGGCACATCTTGACCGCGACCTCGACCGACACCGAACCGGAGTCGGCCAGGAACACGTGCCGCAGCGGCTCGGGAGTGATCTCCACCAGCTTCGCGGCCAGGCGCACCGCCGGTTCATGGGTGAGCCCGCCGAACATCACATGGCTCATCCGGTCGAGCTGACCGCGCGCCGCCTCGTTGAGGACCGGGTGGTTGTAGCCGTGGACCGCCGACCACCAGGACGACATGCCGTCGATCAACTCGTCCTGCCCGTGGGCGGGCTGAGCGAGGCGAAGGCGTACGCCGGACGCCGAGTCCACCAGCAGCGGCTCCGCCCGGCCCGGCATCGGACCGTACGGATGCCACACGTGCTCGCGGTCGAGCCGGAGCAGCTCGGCGGGGGAGAGGGGCTGCTCAGGCATTGGGCGCGAGGTCCGTCCCGGCGCCCCGCCGTCGTACCGACACGAGGTCCGTACGGGCGGCCGGAATTTCCGGGGACGCATCCTCGTCGGCCGCCGGCTCGCCGCACGCCGACGCGCAGCCGCCACCGCCGCGGTGCTCCGGCAGGGTCGTCGTGTCCGTCCCCTCCACCTCGAAACCGGCGTCGGCGATCATCTCCAGATCCGCCTGGCCGGCCTGGCCCTCACTGGTCAGGTAGTCGCCGAGGAAGATCGAGTTGACCAGGTGCAGCGCCAGCGGCTGCATGGTCCGCAGGTGCACCTCGCGCCCGCCCGCGAGCCGCACCTCGACGTCCGGGCAGACGAACCGCACCATGGCCAGAATGCGCAGCGCCCGCTGCGGCGTCAGATTCCACTCCTTGGCGAGCGGCGTCCCCTCGAACGGGATCAGGAAGTTCACCGGCACCGAGTCGGGGTCGAGCTCGCGCAGCGCGAAGACCACGTCCACCAGGTCGGCGTCCGTCTCACCCATGCCCGCGATCAGGCCCGAGCACGCGGACATGCCCGCGGCCTGCGCCTGCTGGACCGTCTCCACGCGGTCGGCGTAGGTGTGGGTGGTGGTGATGTCCCCGTACGTCGCCTCGGACGTGTTCAGGTTGTGGTTGTACGCGTCGGCGCCCGCCGCCCGCAGCCGCTCGGCCTGTCCGTCCGACAGCAGGCCGAGGCAGGCGCACACCTCGACGTCCTCGTTCTGGTCCTTGATCGCCTCGATCGTCTTCGAGACGCGGTCGACGTCCTTGTCCGTCGGCCCGCGCCCGCTCGCGACCAGGCACACCCGCTTCGCCCCGCCCGCGACCCCCGCGGCCGCTGCCTTGGACGCCTCGTCGGGCTTCAGCCAGGTGTACTTCAGGATCCCGGCCTTCGAGCCGAGCCGCTGCGAGCAGTACGAACAGTCCTCGGGGCACAGGCCCGACTTGAGGTTCACCAGATAGTTGAGTTTCACCCGCCGTCCGAACCACTGGCGGCGTACCTTTCCGGCCGCGGCCACCACATCGAGCAGCTCGTCGTCGGTCGTCGCCAGCACGGCGAGCGCCTCTTCGCGGGTCGGCAGCTCGCGCCGCAGCCCCTTCTCCACCAGCGTGTTCAGCAGGTCCATGGAGCCGATCCTGACCTACGGCGCCGCCTGCCGCCAAGGAGGAACCGCACAAGAGCGGCCTCACGAGGTGTGGGTATTGCCACACCCTGCCCTCGCACGAGCCCGGCTAGTGTCTGTGGGCTGCCTACAAAAGGGACTCTTCCATGCCCCAGGGACCATTCGACCCGTTCGACTGGATCGACGAGCAGGCGGCGGTACGTGCCAGGGCCGGGCTCGTCAGGACGCTGCGCCCGCGCCCCGCCGAGTCCGCCCTGCTCGACCTCGCGAGCAACGACTACCTCGGCCTCACGCACCGCCCGGAGGTCACCGCCGCCGCCGCGGACGCCGCCCGCCGCTGGGGCGCCGGCGCCACCGGGTCGCGGCTGGTCACCGGCAGCACGCGGCTGCATGCCGAACTTGAGCGGGAATTGGCCGATTTCTGTGGCTTCGAGGCGGCCCTGGTCCTCTCCTCCGGTTACGCCGCCAACCTTGCCGCCCTCACCGCGCTCAGCGGCCACGGTTCGATGATCGTTTCCGACGCCCTCAACCACGCCTCGATCGTGGACGGCTGCCGGCTCTCGCGCGCCACGACCGCTGTTGTGCCGCACGCCGACCCCGACGCCGTACGCAAGACGCTCGACGCGCACGACGGCCGCGCCCTCGCCGTCACCGACTCGGTCTTCTCGGTGGACGGCGACGCGGCGCCCCTGCCCGAACTGGCAGCCGCCTGCCGCGCGTACGGCGCCGCCCTCCTCGTCGACGACGCCCACGGCCTCGGGGTGCTCGGTGACGGAGGCAGGGGCGCCCTGGACGCGGCGGGCCTGGCGGGAGCGGGCGGCGTCGTCGCCACGCTCACCCTCTCCAAGTCGCTCGGCAGTCAGGGCGGAGCGGTCCTCGGCCCGGCCCGGGTCATCGACCACCTGGTCAACACGGCTCGTACGTTCATCTTCGACACCGGCCTGGCACCGGCCGCGGCGGGCGCGGCGCTGGCGAGCGTACGGCTGCTGCGCCGCGAACCGGAGCTGGCCGCGAGGGCCCGTACGGTCGCCGTGTCACTGCACCGCGGGCTGACGGACGCGGGTCTTTCCGCCGTACGTCCGGACTCCGCCGTGGTGTCGGTCCTGGCGCCCTCGCCCGAGGAGGCGGTGCGTTGGGCCGCCGACTGCCGGGCCGCCGGTCTCGTCGTGGGCTGTTTCCGTCCGCCGTCGGTGCCGGACGGGATCTCCAGGCTCAGACTGACCGCTCGCGCGGACCTGACGGACCCGCAGGTCGAGGAAGCGGTGGCCACGGTCGTGCGGACCGCTCCCACCGCCGCCTTCTGACGCTTGATCGCTCAGCCGGTCAGCTTCGGCTGCCCTGGCCGAGCGCCTCGTCGCGCACGGCGGACAGGAAGCACGTCCATGTGTCCGACCCGAACAGCAGGGCGGGCCGGGTGACGTTCTTGGAGTCGCGCACGGCCAGCAGGCCGTCGTTGAGGCGGGCCGCCTCGACGCAGTTGTTCATCCCGGTGCTGCGGCTGCTGCGCCGCCACCGGGCTCCGTGCACGAGAGTGCTGGAAGGTAAGTTCGCAAGAGGTGCGGACACGGGGCCTCCCTACCGGCCATCACTGATACGCGTGATGAGAGCGGATGATTCCTCTGGTGAAAGAGCCTGTTCCTGAAGCGCGTTGAACGCGGCGTCGTACGCCTTGAGGTCTTCTTTCCGTTCCAGGTAGAAGCTACTCGTCAAGTGGTCGATAACAACCACATCCAGATCAGCAATGTTCGGAAAGGAGAAGATAACGAAAGGGCCCGTGAGTCCAATGTGCGCTCCGAACTCGAACGGCAGGACCTGTAAACGGACATGAGGCGATTCTGCCACCGTCAGTAACTGCCGTAACTGCTGTTTCATGATCTGCCGGCCGCCCACCGGCCGACGCAGCACCGCCTCGTCCAGCACCGCGCTCAATTCCAGCGGCCTTCCCGAACCCAGCACTTCCTGACGGGTGATCCGCACCTCGACCAGCGAATCGACCTTCGCCGCGGGCAGGCCCGCGAGCGCCGCCCGCGTCACCGCCCGTGCGTAGTCCGGGGTCTGAAGCAGCCCCGGCACCACCGTGGTCTCCAGGGTGCGCGCCGAACTCGCCTGTGACTCCAGGCTGATGAGGTCCCGGTACTGGGGCGGCAGCAGACCGCGGTACGCATGCCACCAGTGCTTGCCGTCCTCATGGGCCGGTGGGCTCGTGAACGCGTTGACCAGCTCCCTCAGTCGGGGGTCGGTGACTCCGTACGCGTCGAGCAGCCGGTTCACGTCGGACGGCTTCACGGCGCTGCGACCTGTCTCGATCCTGCTCACCTTCGACTGGTGCCACCCGACCAGGCGGGCGGCCTCGGGGCTGGTGAGCCCGGCCTTGTCGCGCAGTCTCCGCAGCTCCTCTCCGAGCTTGCGCCGACGTACCGCGGGACTCTGCCGCATGTCCGCCTCCTTCCAACCGGCGAGGATGCGCCGGTTCGAGCCCGAATACGGTCTCGCGTAGCAGAGTTCACCGCATCGAGCGACAGATATATGCATATCTTGGGTGATCAGGCCCTATCGGAGCACCATGAGTGGCACTCTGGCGACGGAGCACAATCCGAGGCCGTCCTCGAAGTTCATCCGCTACGAGTCGGAGTCCGGCCCCGGTGGGAAAGGGACAGCGTCGCCATGGCAGACCACCAGGAAGCATCCGTCACTCTGCCGAGCGAGCCAGCCTCGGTCTCCGCCGCGAGGAGATATGTCGCGGAGATTCTCGGCGAGTGGGGCATGCCCCCGGGATCCGACGCCGCCGATACCGTACGGCTGATCGTTTCGGAGCTGGCCACCAATGCCGTTCAGCACACTTTCGGGCAGTCGCCGACGTTCACCGTTGACGTACAGCTCGACCGGGACGAGCAGTTGCGCATCGGCGTCACCGACAGCCACCCCCGCTGGCCGAAACGGCTTCCCGCGGCCGTCCAGCAGGACAACGGGCGCGGCATAGTGATCATCCGGTGTCTCACCGCCGAATGCGGTGGGCGGGTCTCCGTCCAGCCCACCCGCCAAGGGGGCAAGACCGTGTGGATCGAACTGCCCTGGTCCGTTCCCGTGCAGCAGCCCGTCGCCCAGTAGAGGCACCCGTCGGCCAGGAAGAGGCATCAGGGCCGTCAGGATGCCCCGGCCCTGCCGAACGCGCCGCGCAGCAGCGCGCGCAGCGTGTCCGCCGCCGGGCTCGCCTCGCCCGGCCGGTGCGCCACCGAGATCGTGCGCCGCAGCCCGGCCGGCTCCAGCGCCCGTACGCCCAGCGGGGTCATCGCCATCGCGGCGACCATCTCCGGCACCACTGCCACCCCCAGCCCCGCACTGACCAGGGCGCACACCAGGGCGTACCCCGGCGACTCGCACACCACTGCCGGCGTTGCCCCCGCCGTGGCCAGCGCCGCCTCTACGCCCTGCCGGGGCGGATGCGAGGGCGCGCTGCTGATCAGCGGCTGCCCGGCGAGTTCGGCGACCGGCAGCCGCCCGGAGCCGCCGGCCAGCGCGTGGCCGGGCGCTGTCACCAGTACGAGCTCCTCGACCAGCAGGAGCTCCGCCGCGACTCCGGCGGGCAACGGTACGGGCGGCGCGGGCTCGTAGGCGTGGGTCAGCGCCAGGTCGACCGCGCCCGAGGCAACCGCCGAGACGCCGTCGGGCGGCTCGTAGTCGGCCACCGCCAGTTCCACGTCCGGATGGGCGCGGCGGAAGGCACTGAGCACGGGCGGCAGCAGATGGATCCCGGCCGTGGTGAACGTACCCACGCGCAGGCGTCCGCCGGACAGGCCCGCCAGCCGGGCGAGCTCGTGCCGCGCCTGGTCCATCTCGTCCAGTACGCGGCGGGCCCGCGCCGCCAGCAGTTCGCCGGCCGCCGTCAGGCGGGCCCCGCGGTGGTGGCGTACCAGCAGAGCGGCGCCCGCCTCCCGCTCCAGCTTCGCGAGCTGCTGGGACAGGGCGGGTGCGGTGTAGCCCAGGCGCGCGGCGACCCGCGTGATTGAACCGGCCTCGGCGACCGCCACCAGCGCCGCGAGCCGGGTCGGGTCGTACATCCGGCGGTCCCTCTTCTTTAAGCATTCCTTTAGGCAGACCCAGAAGATCGCAAGTACATGCTAAAGCCCTGGAGCGGCCAGGCTGGAGGGCATGGACGCACAGCTGGTCGCCTTCACGGGCGTCGCCGCGGGCATGGTCGCCATGCCCGGCGCGGATTTCACCGTCGTCGTACGCAACGCACTGGCATCCCGCCGGGACGGGGTGGCGTGCGCGGTAGGGGTCGCGGGCGGGCTCCTCGTCCACACGGCGCTGGCCGTGGCGGGACTCGCCGCCGTACTGGTCGCCGTGCCGGCGCTCTTCCGCGCGATCCAGCTGCTCGGCGGCGCCTACATCCTCTTCCTCGGCTACCGGGCCCTGTGGTCCGCGCTGCGCCCGGCGCCGCCGCGGAAGGAGGAACCGGAGCCGGAGGGGGGAACGGCCGGCGGCACCGGGCGCAGTCTGCGCCAGGGCTTCCTCACCAACGCGCTCAACCCCAAG
Organism: Streptomyces sp. ISL-99; assembly: GCF_018614005.1. NCBI lineage: Bacteria > Bacillati > Actinomycetota > Actinomycetes > Kitasatosporales > Streptomycetaceae > Streptomyces > Streptomyces sp. ISL-99. The sequence continues at coordinate 6,262 of NZ_JAGGPC010000065.1, read as the reverse complement.
GCGCCGGTGCTCTTCCTCAGTCTGCTTCCCCAGTTCGTGCCCGCGGACCAGCAGCCGCTGCCCAGGACCCTGTTGCTCGCCACGATCGTCGTCGTACTGGCGCTGCTGTGGTTCCCGGCCGTGGCCCTGCTGGTGGACGGGCTCGGCGCCTGGCTGCGGCGGCCGGGCGCGGCCCGCGCCGTGGAAGCGGTCAGCGGGATCGCGCTCGTCGTGCTGGGGGTGGCCCTGCTGGCAGGACCGGTGACGGCGGCCGCGTAACCGCCGGACCGCGGGCCACCCCGCACCCCGTCAGACGAGCCCGCGCTCCTCAGCGCTGCGCTCCACGCAGAACTCGTTGCCCTCGGGGTCGGCCATGACGACCCAGCCGAGACCGTCCTCGGTGCGACGGTCGCTGACGATCCGCGCACCGAGCGCGGCGAGCCGCTCCACCTCGGCATCCCGCGTGCCGCGCGGCGGCTGGATGTCGAGGTGGACGCGGTTCTTGACGGCCTTGCCCTCCGGCACCCGGATGAACAGGAGTCCGGGCACCTCGGGTTGTTCCGGATCGATCAGCACCTCGTCGTCGCCCGGCGCGTCCAGCAGCTTGTAGCCGGTCAGGTGGGACCAGAACTCGGCGACGGCGTACGGGTCGTGGGCATCGAAGGTGATGTGACGTACCGGATTCAGGAAGGTCATGGAGACGAACGTACCTTCCCGGATCGACAGTTTGTGCGGAGAATTCAGCGCACCCGGCCGTACCAGACGCTCTTGGACCAGATCTTCTCCAGCTTGACCACGGACCCCGACTTGGGGGAGTGCCAGATCTTGCCGCTCCCCGCGTAGATGCCCACGTGGTAGACGCTCCGCCCGGAGTGGAAGAAGACCAGGTCGCCGCGCTGGCGGCTGGAGGCGGAGATGTGCCGGGTCTTGTTGTACTGGGCCTGGGCGGTGCGCGGCAGGCTCTTGCCGACCTTCTTGTACGAATAGAGCGTCAGCCCTGAGCAGTCGAACCGGCTCGGGCCCGCTGCCCCGTACCTGTACGGGGCCCCCTTCTTCGACGCGGCGACGTTGAGCGCCTTCGTCGAGTGCGCTGCGGCGTGTGCTTCGGGGACGGCCCCCGGCGCCAGCATCGTGCCGCCGATCGCGGCGAGGGTGAGAGCCGAAGCGGCTCCGGCCCGGGACAGTACGGTCGGGACATTCCTGTGCGCGGTCATGCGCAACCCTTCGTCAGCCGCCTGTGAAGGATGACCTGTCGGGTTCGGACAGGCGAAGATGCCCGGCCGCGTGACGCGGCTTCACCCCGAGGGACGACCGTCTCCGGTCACCCCGTACTGCTTGGGTCCTCCACTCCTGCCGATGCACTCCTGTCGACCAGTCATCCGGGACGGCGGCAGGACTCAGCGTCCGCCCGGACCGCCCCGCCGCGGTGGCGGGGGCTTGTCGTCCCAGGGATCTTGACTCATGAACCACCGGATTTCCGAGCCGAAACGGCGTTTTGTGAGGCTGCTCACCGATGACCCGTTCGGGTGGACAGGGGAATTTGCGGCGCGGGGCGCGGGTGCCCGGCGATGGCCGTACCAGCGGCGGAATGCTCAATTCCGCCTGGCGCGTAGGCAGGTTGCGCAAGTTGGGCCGTACCGCTGTTCAGGTATTTCCTACGCCGTTTGGATGAGCTCTTCTCGTACGCCAATGGGGGGTAGGTGGCTGGCTGTGTGTCAACTCGCTGATACCGGCGGGAGGGTGACGCGGCCCGCCCGTCGCTCTCCGTCGAGCACGCGCAAGGCCCGCGCGAGCGTGGCGGCATGCACGCGCGTCTCGCCGCGTTCGTGCATCAGGGCGAGCGCGTCCCGCAGGGCGGCGGCCTTCCCGGCGAGGGCCTGTGCCGCCCGCAGGGCGCCGTAGGTGTCCGCGCCCCGTGCGGGGTTGATGCGTCCCATCAGGTCGAGGACTTCGAGGTAGCGGTCGACGAACTCGCACTCGGCGCGCGTCAGTGCGGGCAGCGGCGGCAGTTCGGGCGGCAGCATGCGCGGATTCACCTCGGCGAGGAAAACGTGAGGGAGGCCTTGCGGCTCTGTACGACGTGGTCCACCAGGCCGTACGCCGCCGCCGCTTCGGCCGTGAACACCTTGTCGCGCTCGATGTCCTCGTCGACGCGCGCCACGCTCTGGCCGGTGTGCCGCGCGAGGAGTCCGGTGAGCAGCTCACGCATGCGCGTCAACTCCCTTGCCTCGATCTCCAGGTCGGAGGGCTGGCCGTGCACGGGCCGGTCGATGGAGGGCTGGCTGAGCAGCACCCGGGCTCCCGGCAGCGCGAGGCGCTTGCCCGGCGTGCCGGCCGCGAGCAGCACGGCGGCGGAGGACGCGGCCTGGCCCAGGCAGATCGTCTCGACGTCGCAGGTGACGAACTGGATCGTGTCGTAGATCGCGGTCATGGCGGTGTGCGAGCCGCCGGCGGAGTTGATGTAGAGCGAGATGTCCCGGTCGGGGGCGGCGTGTTCGAGATGCATGAACTGCGCCATCACGTCATTGGCCGCGGTGTCGTCGACGGCCGTCCCCAGGAAGACGATGCGCTCGTCGAGCAGCTTCGAGTACGGATCGACCGTGCGGCTCCCGGTGCTCGTGCGTTCCGTGAACTCGGGCAGTACGTAGCGGGTGCTGTGGGCGGGGGGTCGGTGCATGGCGATGCCTCCGGGGTCTCTGTAAAAAATGTACAGGACGTACAGCTCGTACTATGGGGAGCATGGCCTACGAGATTCCGGTGACGCAAGCCCGGGCAGAGCTGGCAGAGCTGATCAACCGCGTCGTCTACGGCGGTGAACGGGTGGTCGTGACCCGGCACGGGAAGCCGTTGGTGGCGCTGGTCTCCGCCGCTGACCTGGAACGACTCGAGGGTGAGCAGGAAGCCGCCGAGGAGTCGGTGATCAGTTCGGTCTCCACGATCGGGTCGGCGTCGTCCGCTGCGGGCGAACGGCGTCGCTTCGGTATCGCCGCCGAGCACCGGGGCGAAACGCCCGGCAACTGACGCCTCCGCGAGGCGGGCGGCCCTCCGCGCCGTATACGACCCGGCCCGGCCCGTGAGTCAAGCGGGGGGGGGGGGGGGGGGGACTGAGCGCGTTGATGACCATGGACGTGCAAAGGCCCAGTTAACGCGTTGGAAAAACTTCCGCTCTAACGTGCAATGCCTGGCCGCGTGGTGAGAAAACGCAGGTCAACAGAGTGTTGAAGTTGGATATGGTCCCGCTGCGCCCGAGGTGGACGCCGTGGTTCCGTTCCCGTCCTCAGCCTCGCAGACGCGTTGGATTCCGCCTGCCCCCGGCCCGGGCGGCCTGGCGGCAGGACTGGAGGTAGCACGCGTGCAACTGACCCCGCACGAGCAGGAAAGACTGCTCATCCACGTGGCGGCGGACGTGGCGGAGAAGCGCCGGGCGCGCGGAGTGAAGCTCAATCACCCCGAATCGATCGCCCTCATCACCTCCCACATCCTCGAAGGCGCCCGCGACGGCCGCACCGTCGCCGAACTCATGTCGTCGGGCCGCAAGGTGCTCACCCGTGACGACGTCATGGAGGGCCTCCCCGAGATGATCCACGACGTGCAGGTCGAGGCGACCTTCCCGGACGGCACCAAGCTCGTCACCGTCCATGAACCGATCGCCTGACGGGAGAGCGGCGCGATGATCCCCGGGGAAATCCTGTACGCCGACGAGCCGGTCGCTCTCAACGCGACCTTGCCCGTCACCCGCCTGACCGTCCTGAACGCGGCCGACCGGCCTGTCCAGGTCGGCTCCCACTACCACTTCGCCGAGGCCAACCCCGGCCTCGTCTTCGACCGCGCCGCCGCCCGCGGCCTGCGGCTGAACATCGCCGCGGGCACCGCCGTGCGCTTCGAGCCCGGCATCCCCGTCGACGTCGAACTCGTCCCCGTCGGCGGCCGGCGCGTCGTCGCCGGTCTGCGCGGGGAGACCGGAGGTGCCCTCGATGCCTGAGCTGTCGCGCCCTGTGTACGCCGACCTGTTCGGCCCCACCACCGGCGACCGCATCCGCCTCGCCGACACCGACCTGCTCATCGAGATCGAGGAGGACCGCTGCGGCGGGCCCGGACGCGCCGGTGACGAGGCGGTGTTCGGCGGCGGCAAGGTCATCCGCGAGTCCATGGGCCAGGCCCGGACGACCCGGGCCGACGGCGCGCCCGACACCGTCATCACCGGCGCGGTGATCCTCGACCACTGGGGCATCGTGAAGGCCGACATCGGCCTGCGGGACGGGCGGATCACCGGCATCGGCAAGGCCGGCAACCCCGACACCATGGACGGCGTACACCCCGATCTGGTCATCGGGCCCGAGACCGAGATCATCGCCGGCAACGGCAAGATCCTCACCGCCGGGACCATCGACGCGCACGTCCACTTCATCTCGCCGACCGTCGTCGACCAGGCGCTCTCCTCCGGGATCACCACGCTCGTCGGCGGCGGCACCGGCCCCGCCGAGGGCACCAAGGCGACCACGGTCACGCCTGGCGGCTGGCACCTGGCCCGGATGTTCGAGGCGCTGGAGCACTACCCCGTCAACATCGGGCTGCTCGGCAAGGGCAACACCATGTCCCGCGACGCCATGCACGCCCAACTGCGCGGCGGCGCGCTCGGCTTCAAGATCCACGAGGACTGGGGCGCCACCCCGGCCGTCATCGACACCTGCCTCCGTGTGTGCGCGGAGACCGGCGCGCAGCTCGCCATCCACACCGACACGCTGAACGAGGCCGGATTCGTCGGTGACACCCTCGCCGCCATCGCCGGGCGCACCATCCACGCGTACCACACGGAGGGAGCGGGCGGCGGACACGCACCGGACATCATCACGGTCGTCTCCGAGCCGTACGTCCTGCCCAGCTCCACCAACCCGACCCGCCCGCACACCGTCAACACCATCGAGGAACACCTCGACATGCTGATGGTCTGCCACCACCTCAACCCGGCGGTGCCGGAGGACCTCGCCTTCGCCGAATCCCGGATCCGGCCCTCCACCATCGCGGCCGAGGACATCCTGCACGACCTCGGCGCCATCTCGATCATCTCCTCCGACTCGCAGGCGATGGGCCGCATCGGTGAGGTCGCGCTGCGCACCTGGCAGACCGCGCACGTCATGAAGAAGCGCCGGGGCGCCCTGCCGGGCGACGGACGCGCCGACAACCACCGTGCGCGTCGCTATGTCGCCAAGTACACGATCAACCCGGCCGTCGCACAGGGTCTCGACCACGAGATCGGCTCCGTCGAAAGCGGGAAGCTCGCCGATCTCGTGCTGTGGGAGCCGGCCTTCTTCGGCGTCAAGCCGCAGCTCGTCATCAAGGGCGGGCAGATCGCGTACGCGCAGATGGGCGACGCCAACGCCTCCATCCCGACCCCGCAGCCGGTCATGCCCCGGCCGATGTTCGGCGCGCTCGGCAGGGCTCCCGCCGCCAACTCCTTCAACTTCGTCGCCCAGGCGGCGATCGAGGACGGGCTGCCCGAACGACTCGGGCTCGGCAAGCGGTTCGTACCCATCGGAAACACGCGGCGGGTGACCAAGGCCGACATGCGAGAGAACGACGCACTCCCGCGCGTCGAGGTCGACCCCGACACCTTCACGGTGACGATCGACGGCGACGCGGTCGCACCCGCGCCTGCCCCGGAACTGCCCATGGCCCAGCGTTACTTCCTCTTCTGACCATGGACACATCCACGCGCAGTGAGCACCCGGGAGCGGCGCGGGCCGCCCTTCTCGTCCTCGCGGACGGGCGGTTCCCCGCCGGCGGCCACGCCCACTCCGGCGGCGCCGAGGCTGCCGTCAAGGCGGGGCGTATCCGCGACGCCACGGACCTCGCCGCCTTCTGCCGGGGCCGCCTGCACACCACCGGTCTCACCTCGGCGGCGCTCGCCGCCGCCGCGGCCGTCGGTGTCGACGCCCTCGCACTCGACGAGGCCGCCGACGCCCGTACGCCGTCACCCGCCCTGCGGGCAACGGCACGCAAGCTCGGCCGGCAGCTGATGCGCGCCGCCCGCGCCACCTGGCCGTGCGACGCGCTCGACGCGCTGGCCGCCGCGCGCCCGCGCGGCGCGCACCAGCCCGTCGTGCTCGGCGTCACCGCGCGGGCGGCGGGGCTCGGGCCCGAGGACGCCGCACACTGCGTCGCGTACGAGAGTGTCCGCGGCCCCGCCACCGCGGTGGTACGCCTCCTCCGCCTGGACCCCTTCGAGGCCACCGCCGTCCTCGCCCGCCTCGCACCCGAACTCGACCAGGTCGCGCGACGCGCC
>NZ_JAGGPC010000064.1:0-18464 GCF_018614005.1 Streptomyces sp. ISL-99 | reverse complement strand
TGGTCGACGGCGAACTGCGCCCTGTGCCGCCGGCCGGGATGTCCCTGCTGCGGGCCCTGGTCCGCCGCCCCGGCTGGGTGGTCTCCCGAGCGGACCTGCTGCGCGCGCTGCCTGGCTCCGGCCGCGACGAACACGCCGTAGAGACGGCGATGGCCCGCCTGCGTGCCTCCCTGGGCGCCCCCAACCTCATCCAGACGGTGGTCAAACGCGGCTACCGCCTGGCCCTGGACCCCGCGGCGGACACGAAGTACGCGGACGCGTAGCCCCCGGCCCAGCGCAGCGGGCGGCCAGGGGAGGCCGGAGCCCAGCCTTCCCCACCCCACCCCGCCCCGCCCCTTCCCGCTGTGACACTTTGCGGCTCCGCCGCGTGAGGGGCTCCGCCCCAGACCCCGCTCCTCAATCGCCGGAGGGGCTGGATGGGGCCAGCCGGAGGGGCTGGATGGGGCCGGGGGTTGCTGGGGCTCCGCTCCAGGCCCCGCTCCTCAATCGCCGGAGGGGCTGGATGTCCACACTGGGTTTGCCTGCTGCTGCCGCGTCCAGCCCGTCAGCCGCCCTGAGGCCACGCCCAGCCCCGCCTCACCTGCCAGGCCGCCGGTGAGGGGACGTGTCGGGGCGCTCCCCGCAGGGCGTTGAACGCAACCACCGCGAACGAACCCACACCTACCCGAACGTTCGACGCCCGAGGAGACGCCCCGGCGCGGCACCGACCCCAACGCCCCGCGCACGCGACCCCCCGAAGCGACGCACACCCGGCCGCCCCGGCGCCGCACCGACCCAACGCCCCTGCGCCCGGCCTCTACCGTACGGGGATGATCTCTGACCCCCGGACCATCGCAGACGGCATCACGCTTCGCCCCGCGACCCCGGACGACGCCCGACCGCTCGCCGAAGCCCTGGCTCGCAGCCGTGAGTACATGCGCCCCTGGGAGCCGGACCGCCCCGGCTCCTTCTTCACGCCCGAGGGCCAGGCCGACCGGCTGGCCGCCCGCCTCGCGGAACTCGCGGCCGGGCGCGCCGTGCCCTGGGTCCTGGCGGAGGGTGAGATTGTCATCGGCGGATTCACCCTCTCCAACATCGTCCTGGGCCCCTTCCGCAGCGCGAACCTCGGCTACTGGATCGACGTAACCCGCACCGGCCGCGGCCTCGCCACCGCCGCCGTGACCGAGGTCTGCCGTGCCGCCCGCGACGACCTCGGCCTGCACCGCGTCGAAGCCGGCACCGTTCTCGACAACGCCGCGTCCCAACGCGTCCTGGTCAAGGCGGGATTCGAGGAGATCGGTATCGCCCCCGACTACCTCCACATCAACGGCGAGTGGCGCGACCACAAGCTCTTTCAGCGCATCCTGCACCGGTAGGAGGGGTTCCGGCGGACCCCGTCGCCGGGCACTCTGGGGGACGACACCCACCGGTAACCTCGAGGCGGTGACAGACGCATGGCAGCGGGCAGCACAGGCTCGTGCGAGTTGCGGTTCGATTCCGGACGGGTCTGTCTGGACCTGGTGGCGACAGGAGCGCACAGCACCGACCAGCTGAGCCACCCCGGACGCCTCCGGGAGTGGCTCGTGGGCGCGAAGCTCGTCCCCGGCGAGGCGGCGCTGGACGCCGTGGACGACGAGTGGGTCCACCAGTTCACGGAAGTGCGCCAGTACGTCGCAGAGTTGGCCCACGCCGCGCTCGCCGGCCGCCCCGCTCCCCACGCCCTCCACCACATCAACGCGCTTGCCGCCACCGCACCCCCCGGCGTCAGAGCCGTACGCACCAGGGACGGCGCCTGGATCAGGACCCTCAGCGGCGCCCCCGAGTGCGCACCGCTGCTCGCCGCCGTCGCCCGCGACACGGTGGACCTGCTGACCGACCCCGCCGCCCGCGCCCTGCTGCGCCAGTGCGAGGGCGACAACTGCCGCCGCCTGTATCTCGATACGTCCAGGGGCCGCCGCAGGCGCTGGTGCTCCAGCGAGGTGTGCGGCAACCGGGAACGGGTGGCCCGCCACCGGCGCCGGGCGACAGCCGCATCCCGCGCCTGAGCCAGCGCCGCATCCCGCGCCTGAGCCAGCACAGCAGCCCGCGCAGCATCCCGTCTGAAAAGTTTTTCGGATTGCGTTGAGTCGATCGCCGAACCCCTGCGTAGTGATGGTGGAGGGAGCCACACAGGGTCTCGACCGGGAGGTTCGGGTGCGCGAGGATGCGGCCGTGGCCGATAGCCGTCAGCACAGGGCTCGACATCGAAGCGAGCGTCCGCGCGCCGAAAAACCGACGCCGGACGAGGAGTTGATGCGCGCGCTCTACCGCGAACACGCCGGACCGCTGCTCGCCTACGTACTCCGCCTCGTCGCGGGTGACCGCCAGCGGGCAGAGGACGTCGTACAGGAGACGCTCATCCGTGCCTGGAAGAACGCCGGTCAGCTCAACCGGGCGACCGGTTCTGTCCGCCCCTGGCTGGTGACGGTCGCACGACGCATCGTCATCGACAACCATCGCAGCCGGCAGTCCCGGCCGCAGGAGGTCGATCCGTCACCGCTGGAGGTCATGCCCGCGGAGGACGAGATCGACAAGGCGCTGTGGCTGATGACGCTCTCCGACGCGCTCGACGATTTGACTCCCGCTCACCGGGAAGCACTCGTCGAGACGTATTTCAGAGGGCGTACGGTCAATGAGGCGGCCGAAGTGCTCGGCATACCCAGTGGGACCGTCAGGTCCCGGGTCTTCTACGCACTGCGCTCCATGAAGCTCGCGCTGGAGGAACGAGGGGTGACGGCATGACGACGTACGACCGGCACTCCGAGCATGACGCCGTCGGCGCATACGTGCTCGGCATCCTGGACGACGCGGATGCCACCGCCTTCGAGGCCCACCTGGCCTACTGCGAGTACTGCGCCGCCCAGCTCGACGACTTCGCGGGCATGGAGCCGCTGATGGCGGCCCTGGCCGAGGCCCCGGGCCCGCCCCCGCGGTTGACCGAGCCGAGCCCCCAGCTCCTCAGCAGGCTCACCGACGAGGTGGCCGCGGGCCGCGCGCAGCGCCGCCGCCGAGGGTTCTACCTGGTCGCCGCCGCCGCGGTGCTGGTGGTCGGCGGTCCGACGATCGCCGTGGTGGCCACCTCCGGCAACAACGACCCGGACCGGAACATCGCCGGGGAACCCCACCCCACGAGCCCCGCCGAGGACGCCTTCTTCAACCACATGGAGGAGAAGATCGTCGCGACCGACGCCGCCACGAAGGTCAGCGCGACGGTGGGCATGGAAAAGAAGGCGTGGGGCACCCACACCGTTCTGGAGCTCAAGAATGTCCGGGGCCCGCTGAAGTGCAGCCTGATCGCGGTCTCGAAGGACGGCAAAGAAGAGACGGTGACGACCTGGGCGGTCCCCGCCTGGGGATACGGCATCCCGGACAGCACGCACAAGGCCGCGAAGAACCCGCTGTACGTCCACGGCGGGGCGGCGATGAACCGTAACGAAATCGACCACTTCGAGGTCCGGACCTTCGACGGAAAGCGCCTGGTCGAGGTCGAAGCCTGACAGATCAGCACAATTCCCCGCTCCTGACAGGTGCGGTCGCGGCCCCCCGTCGCGTACGGTTGACGGCTGCCCGCAGCACGTCAGAAGGGGGCCTCGGTGGCCGCGCAGGATGCCGCTGTCGATTCCGTGAATTCCGCTGCCGACTCCTCCTCGCAGGAGTCGGCACGGACCCGCGAAATCGGTGTGGAACAGGATCATCTGGATCAGGTGTACCGCCGTCTGGAGGAGAAGATCCACGAGGCGGAATTCCTCATGCACGACGCCGCGAAACGCGGTCAGGTCGGTACGCCGGGCGCGCTCGCCGAGCGGGACGCGCAGGTTTTCCGCGCCGGAATTCACCTCAACCGGCTCAACAACGAATTCGAGGACTTCCTCTTCGGACGCATCGACCTGCTCCGTGGCAAGGACGGCGAGAAGGGCCCGGACGGCGCGTTCACCTCGGTGGAGCCTGCCGAGAACGCGGTACGCCCCGACCTCACCGCGGACATCGCGGAGACGCTGCACATCGGGCGTATCGGCGTACTCGACTCCGACTACAGCCCGCTGGTCATCGACTGGCGCGCCCCGGCCGCGGCGCCGTTCTACCGCTCCACGCCCAAGGAGCCGGGCCGCGTCGTACGCCGCCGGGTCATCCGCTCCAAGGGCCGCAAGGTGCTCGGCGTCGAGGACGACCTGATGCGCCCGGAGCTGACCGCCACCCTGAACGGCGAGGCACTCCCCGTCATCGGCGACGGGGCGCTCATGGCCGCCCTCGGCCAGGCCCGCAGCCACACCATGCGCGACATCGTGTCGTCCATCCAGGCCGAGCAGGACATGGTCATCCGCGCCCCCGCCGCCTCCGTCACGGAGGTCTCCGGCGGCCCCGGCACCGGCAAGACCGCCGTGGCCCTGCACCGCGCCGCGTACCTGCTGTACCAGAACCGGCGCAAGTACGCGGGCGGCATCCTCATCGTGTCCCCGACCCCGCTGCTCGTCGCGTACACCGAGGGCGTGCTGCCCTCCCTCGGCGAGGAGGGGCAGGTCGCGATCCGCGCGGTGGGCTCGCTGGTCGACGGCGCGGAGGCATCGACGTACGACGAACCGAACATCTCCCGCATCAAGGGCTCCTCGCGGATGCTCAAGGTGCTGCGCAACGCGGCGCGCGGCGCCCTGGACGCGCCGCCCGCGCCGCCGGCCCCCGCCGAGGACGGCCAGCTGACCTTCGGCGAGGAGGAGAACGAACCGGGCGAGCCCCGGACCCCCACCCGCCTGCGCGTGGTCGCCTTCGGCCAGCGCGTGGAGCTGGACGCCGACGAGCTGCACCGCATCCGCCACAACGTCCTCAGCGGCACCGCCCCCGTCAACCTGCTGCGCCCCCGCGCCCGCAAGCTGCTCCTGGACGCCCTGTGGTCGAAGTCCAGCGGTCGCGGAAGATACACGGACCAGGAGCTGATCGCCGAGCTGCGCTCCGGCTTCGACGAGGACATCTCCACCGAGCCGGAGTTCATCAACTTCCTCGACGCCTGGTGGCCCGAGCTCACCCCGCGCCGCGTGCTCGCCGCCATGGCCGACGAGAGGCGGCTCGGCCGCTGGGCCCGCCGCGTACTGAATCCGCGCGAGACCCGCCAGCTGGCGCGCTCCCTGCGCCGCCTGGACGCCGAAGGAACCGGCCCGCTGTCCGTGCACGACGTGGCGCTCCTCGACGAGCTCAGCACGCTGCTCGGCACCCCGGCCCGCCCCAGGAAGAAGCGCGAGTACGACCCGCTCGACCACCTCAGCGGCCTGGAAGAGCTCATGCCGCAGCGCGAGGAGACGCAGTGGGAGCGGGCCGAGCGGCTGGCGCAGGAGCGCACCGAGTACGCGCACGTGATCGTCGACGAGGCGCAGGACCTCACGCCCATGCAGTGGCGGATGGTCGGCCGCCGGGGCCGGCACGCCACGTGGACGATTGTGGGCGACGCGGCGCAGTCCTCGTGGACGGACCCGGACGAGGCGGCGGCGGCCCGCGACGAGGCACTCGGCGCCCGCCCGCGCCGCCGTTTCACGCTGACCGTGAACTACCGCAACCCGGCGGAGATCGCCGCCCTGGCGGCGAAGGTCCTGGCCCTCGCGATGCCCGGCATGGAGTCGCCCGCGGCGGTCCGCTCCACGGGCGTGGAGCCGCGCTTCAGTGTCGTACGGGACACCGACGGCACTGCCCTCGCCCGGACCACCCGTGAGGAGGCGCAGCGCCTCCTGGACCGCGTGGACGGCACGGTCGGCGTAGTCGTCGCGATGCACCGGCGCGCGCAGGCGCGCAAGTGGCTCGCGCCGCTCGGCGAGCGGGTGGTGGCGCTCGGCAGTCTGGAGGCGAAGGGGCTGGAGTACGACGCGACGGTCGTCGTATCGCCGGCCGAGATCGCGGAGGAGTCGCCGGCCGGCCTGCGGGTGCTGTACGTGGCGCTGACGCGCGCGACGCAGCAGCTCACGGTCGTGTCGGGGGAGCGTGACAAGCCCGGCGCGGACGGGGTCCCGGCGCTGCTGAAGGGCTGACACAGCGCCTGAACCAGGGTCAACCCGCCATCGTGGAATCACTTACCGGAGTGGTTTGTTAGCCTGGTTGTGGCACCGGCTCGATCCAAGCCCCCGGGCCCAACCTTCGTCGCTTCGAGCGACCACTTGCCGCGAGGCGAGCATGGCGGGTCGGTGCCACCTAGATCTAGTACGTACATACAAAGAAGAGGTCCGCGGAACCCTCGGGTACCGCGGGCCTCTTCTGTTTCACCTGTGGTTCTCGTATGGTGGAAACTACTTTCCGAAAATAAAATGACCGCATTACCTGCTACCCGCTGGTAGGTGCGACCATCGGAAGGCGCCGCCGGGCACCAGTCGCGGCCGCGTAGCAACGAAGCCAGTGAAAGCAGAGGAAGTCGGCCATGGCAACGGCGCCCAGCGTCTCGTACTCGATGACGGTCCGGCTGGAGGTCCCCGCGAGCGGGACCGCGGTCAGCCAGCTCACCACGGCCGTCGAGTCCCACGGCGGGTCGGTGACCGGCCTCGACGTGACCGCCTCCGGCCACGAGAAGCTTCGGATCGACGTCACGATCGCGGCGAGCTCGACCGCGCACGCCGACGAGATCGTCGAGGGCCTGCGCGGCATCGAGGGCGTGACCCTGGGCAAGGTCTCCGACCGTACGTTCCTGATGCACCTCGGCGGCAAGATCGAGATGGCGTCCAAGCACCCCATCCGCAACCGTGACGACCTCTCGATGATCTACACGCCGGGTGTCGCCCGCGTGTGCATGGCGATCGCCGAGAACCCCGAGGACGCCCGCCGGCTCACCATCAAGCGCAACTCCGTCGCCGTGGTGACGGACGGGTCCGCGGTGCTCGGCCTGGGCAACATCGGCCCGATGGCCGCGCTGCCCGTCATGGAGGGCAAGGCGGCCCTCTTCAAGCGCTTCGCCGGCATCGACGCGTGGCCGATCTGCCTGGACACCCAGGACACCGACGCCATTGTCGAGATCGTCAAGGCGATCGCTCCCGGCTTCGCGGGCATCAACCTCGAAGACATCTCCGCGCCCCGCTGCTTCGAGATCGAGGCCCGCCTGCGCGAGGCCCTCGACATCCCCGTCTTCCACGACGACCAGCACGGCACGGCGATTGTGGTTCTCGCCTCACTCACCAACGCGCTGCGCGTGGTCGGCAAGTCGATCGGTGACGTACGGGTCGTCATGTCCGGTGCGGGCGCGGCCGGTACGGCCATCCTCAAGCTCCTGATCGCGGCGGGCGTCAAGCACGCGGTCGTCGCCGACATCCACGGCGTGGTGCACGCGGGCCGCGAGGACCTCGTCGACGCCGCTCCCGAATCGCCGCTGCGCTGGATCGCCGACAACACCAACCCGGAGGGCGTCACCGGCACCCTCAAGGAGGCCGTGGTCGGCGCGGACGTCTTCATCGGCGTCTCGGCCCCCAACGTCCTGAACGGCGACGACGTCGCGGCCATGGCGGACGGTGCGATCGTGTTCGCGCTCGCGAACCCGGACCCCGAGGTCGAGCCCGCAATCGCCCGTCAGACGGCGGCTGTTGTGGCCACGGGCCGCTCCGACTTCCCGAACCAGATCAACAACGTGCTGGTCTTCCCGGGCGTCTTCCGCGGCCTCCTGGACGCCCACTCCCGTACCGTCAACACGGAGATGATGCTCGCCGCCGCGGCCGCCCTCGCGGACGTCGTCACCGAGGACGAGCTCAACGCGAACTACATCATCCCGTCGGTCTTCAACGACAAGGTGGCGGGCGCGGTGGCGGGCGCCGTCCGTACGGCGGCCAAGTCGGTGGGATCCGCTGTGACCGGTTCCACGTCCGCCTGACGTTTCCCGGTGGTCTCGGCGGATCACCCGGCGCGTCGCGGGTCGCAGGGCCTCACGGCCCCCTCTAGGGTGGCGGGCAATGAGCCCGCAGGACCCCTGCAGAGCCCTGCGGTCCGCTTCCGGCAGCGGACGGAGCGTCACCAAGTGGAACCTGTGGCGCTTTTCGTGTGACTCCGGAGGGTGCCGGATTGGCTTTCCCGCCGCTGGTGGGGGCAGGATGCGTATTTGGGCGCGAGGGTCTGACGACAGACCCGGGTCCGGGGACTGTCCGAGGGCCCTGGCAGCATCGGCTTCGATCTCACGCCTTACAGGCAAGAAGAACACGGGAGTAACAACATGAACCGCAGTGAGCTGGTGGCCGCGCTGGCCGACCGCGCCGACGTGACCCGCAAGGACGCCGACGCCGTGCTGGCCGCTCTCGCCGAGACCGTCGGTGAGATCGTCGCCAAGGGCGACGAGAAGGTCACCATCCCCGGCTTCCTGACCTTCGAGCGCACCCACCGTGCCGCTCGCACCGCTCGTAACCCGCAGACCGGCGACCCGATCCAGATCCCGGCCGGCTACAGCGTGAAGGTCTCCGCGGGCTCCAAGCTCAAGGAAGCCGCCAAGGGCAAGTAACACCCAGGGCAGACCCGAAGGGGGCGGTCATCCGGAATATGCCGGGTGGCCGCCCCCTTCGGCGTACGCACGCACGTGTACCGCGGTGGAGGCCCGCGACGGGCCCGGGGGCTCCAGGGGGCCGGGCCGGTCGCCGTACCCCCGCAGAAGGCCGCTCACGGCCTCCGGCGGCCGCGAAAGACGGACAGGACTCATAGGTTTACACGTCGGGAAACTGGTAAGGCGCGCTTTCGCCGAATCAGTGACCCTGGAGCAGACCCGTGCGCGAATCACACCCGGCCCGGCCGAGCCGTTCCCTCCTCCTGGTGGGCGCGGCGCTCCTGACGGCGACGCTCGCCGCCAGCATCGGAGCGGCGCCGTCCTCGTCCGGCGACGACGGCCAGGCGTCGAAGGGCGCCTCGGTGTCCGCGGAAAAGGACTGAGCCCCGCGAGGACCGAGCACAGCGAAAGGGGCGGCCACCCGGTGATCCGGACGGCCGCCCCTTCGGCGTGCTGGAACCTCAGAACATCAGAACCTCAGACGAGCGCGCCGCCCGGCAGCTCGACCTTCGCGCCGAGTTCCACGAGCTTCTCCATGAAGTTCTCGTAGCCGCGGTTGATCAGGTCGATGCCGTGGACCCGGGACGTGCCCTGGGCCGCGAGGGCCGCGATCAGGTACGAGAAGCCGCCGCGCAGGTCGGGGATGACCAGATCCGCGCCCTGGAGCTTCGTCGGGCCGCTGACGACCGCCGAGTGCAGGAAGTTGCGCTGGCCGAAGCGGCAGTCGGAGCCGCCGAGGCACTCGCGGTAGAGCTGGATGTGCGCGCCCATCTGGTTCAGCGCGGAGGTGAAGCCCAGGCGCGACTCGTACACCGTCTCGTGGACGATGGACAGGCCGGACGCCTGCGTCAGGGCGACGACCAGCGGCTGCTGCCAGTCGGTCTGGAAACCGGGGTGTACGTCGGTCTCCAGGGCGATCGCGTTGAGCGGGCCGCCCGGGTGCCAGAAGCGGATGCCCTCGTCGTCGATCTCGAAGGCGCCGCCGACCCGGCGGTAGGTGTTCAGGAAGGTCATCATCGAGCGCTGCTGGGCGCCGCGCACGTAGATGTTGCCCTCGGTGGCGAGCGCCGCCGACGCCCAGGAGGCCGCCTCCAGGCGGTCCGGGAGCGCGCGGTGGTTGTAGCCGCCGAGCGAGTCGACACCGGTGATCCGGATGGTCCGGTCGGTGTCCATGGAGATGATCGCGCCCATCTTCTGCAGTACGCAGATGAGGTCCTCGATCTCCGGCTCCACGGCCGCGTTCGACAGCTCGGTGACGCCCTCGGCCAGCACGGCCGTCAGGAGCACCTGCTCCGTCGAGCCGACCGACGGGTACGGCAGCCGGATCTTGCAGCCGCGCAGCCGCTGCGGGGCCTCCAGGTACTGGCCGTCCGCGCGCTTCTCGATCGTCGCGCCGAACTGCCGCAGCACCTCGAAGTGGAAGTCGATCGGCCGGCCGCCGATGTCGCAGCCGCCCAGGCCCGGGATGAAGGCGTGGCCGAGCCGGTGCAGCAGCGGGCCGCAGAACAGGATCGGGATGCGCGAGGAGCCGGCGTGCGCGTCGATGTCGGCGACGTTGGCGGACTCGACGTGGGACGGGTCGAGGACCAGCTCGCCCGGTTCCTCGCCGGGGCGCACCGTCACGCCGTGCAGCTGGAGCAGTCCGCGTACGACGCGCACGTCACGGATGTCGGGCACGTTGCGCAGTCGGCTCGGTCCGCTGCCGAGGAGCGCGGCGACCATCGCCTTCGGCACCAGGTTCTTCGCGCCGCGGACGCGGATCTCGCCCTCGAGCGGGGTGCCGCCGTGGACGAGCAGTACATCTTCAGTGCCGGTCATGGATCTCGCGTTCCGGAGTTGTCGGACAGGTGGCCAGAGAAAAGAGTAAGGGGCGACTACCCCTGTGCCATAAGGCCAAGCGGGCTTCGCGTATGTCATGAATCAGACACAACACGCTCCGCACAGCAGCCTCTGCGGAGTGTGACGTTCCGCGGGCACGCGCTCCCGTTGCTGCGGTGCGCCCTGAGCTGCGCAGCCTTGCACACCGCCGTCCGCTCCCCCAGGAGGGCGAATGTGCGGGATCATGTCTGGCATGACGGAGGTGTCCTCGCTCACAGGACGGCTGCTGGTGGCCAGTCCGGCCCTCGCGGACCCGAATTTCGACCGCGCGGTGGTGCTCCTCATCGACCACGACGATGAGGGCTCGCTCGGCGTCGTCCTCAACCGCCCGACGCCGGTGGGTGTCGGCGACATCCTGCTGCCCTGGGCGGGCCTCGCGGGCGATCCGGGCGTCGTCTTCCAGGGCGGTCCCGTCTCGCTCGACTCCGCGCTCGGCGTCGCGGTGATCCCCGGCGACGAGGGCCCCCTGGGCTGGCGGCGCGTGTACGGCGCGATCGGCCTCGTCGACCTGGAGGCCCCGCCGGAACTCCTCGCGGCCGCGCTCGGCTCGCTGCGGATCTTCGCCGGGTACTCGGGGTGGGGACCCGGCCAGCTGGAGGACGAACTCAAGACCGGTGCCTGGTACGTCGTGGAGTCGGAGCCCGGCGACGTGTCGTCGCCGGAGCCGGAGAGCCTGTGGCGGGCCGTACTGCGCAGGCAGCGCAGCAAACTCGCGATGATCGCCACGTATCCGGACGATCCGAGCCTCAACTGAACGGTCCGGGGGTGGGTACCCTTGGACGCCATGAGCACTCTTGAGCCCGAGCCCGAGCGCGGGGCAGGTACGGGGACCCTCGTCGAGCCGACGCCGCAGACCTCGCGCGGCGACGGAGACCACGAGCGGTACGCCCATTACGTCCAGAAGGACAAGATCATGGCGAGCGCCCTCGACGGTACGCCCGTCGTCGCGCTCTGCGGCAAGGTCTGGGTTCCGGGCCGCGACCCGAAGAAGTATCCGGTCTGCCCCATGTGCAAGGAGATCTTCGAGTCTCTCGGCGCGGGTGGCGACAAGGACAAGGGTGGCAAGGGCGGCAAGGACAGCAGCGGCAAGAAGTAGCGGTAAGCGGTAGTACGGGGCCGGCCCCCGCGGTGCGCATCGGCGTGCCGCGGGGCCGTTCGCGTTGCACAGGGTGCTCCGGCCGGTCACAAGGTGGTGGAGAGGTGGTACAGACCTCTTGTCGGCTCGTGGCGGCCGATCTAGATTCCTGCCTGTTGTGCAGCGCGAAACCGATGTTGCGTATGTTGCAACGCCGACTCACAGGAGTCCCGGATGAAGCTCTCTGCCCGAATCGCCGTGCCCACGGCCGCTTTTGTACTGGCCGGCCTCACCGCCACCGCCTGCGCCCCGCAGACCTCCGACAACAGCGCGAAGAAGGACGAGAAGAGCGGCACGCTGCGCGTCTGGCTCTTCCAGGAAGTCAGCAACGAGCCCAAGCAGGAGGTCGTGGACCGCGCCGTCGACGCCTTCCGCGCGCGGCACAAGGACACCGACGTCGAGATCGAGTACATACCGGTCGAGACCCGCGCCCAGAAGATCAAGGCCGCGTTCAACGACCCGAAGAGCGCCCCCGACCTGATCGAGTACGGCAACACCGACACCGCCGGTTACGTCAAGGACGGCGGACTCGCCGACGTCACCGCCGACTTCGACGCCTGGGCCGAAGCCAAGGACACCGACCCCACGGCCAAGCAGTCGGTGACCGTCGACGGCAAGGTCTACGGCGCCCCGGTCTTCGTCGGCGTACGCGCCCTCTACTACCGCACCGACGTCTTCAAGGACCTGGGACTCAGGCCGCCCACCTCGCAGGCCGAACTCGTCACCACCGCAAAGAAGATCCGCAAGGCGAAGCCGGCCATGTACGGGCTCGCGGTCGGCGGCGCGTACACGTACGGCGCGATGCCGTTCATCTGGGCCAACGGCGGGGAACTCGCCGAGGAGAGCGGCGGAAGTTACACCTCCGCCATCGACAGCCCGGCCGCCCAGAAGGGCATCAAGGCGTACACCTCGCTCTTCGGCCCCGACAACTGCCCGGCCGCCAAATGCGCGGAGATGGGCGGCAACGACACCGTCACCGCCTTCGCGTCCGGCAAGGCGGGCATGGCCATCGGCGGGGACTTCAGCCATGCCGCCGTCGAGGCGGGCAGGGTGAAGGGCAAGTACGCGGTGGTGCCGCTGCCCGGCGTCAAGGCGGGCGAGATCGCGCCGGCGTTCGCGGGCGGCAACAACATCGGCGTACTGAAGAGCAGTTCGCACCGCACGCTGGCAGTCGACCTGATGAAGCAGCTCACCGGAAAGACGACCCAGGAGGAACTCTTCGACGCGATGGGGTTCCTGCCGACGTACACCGACGTGCGCGAGACGGCGGCGAAGAAGGAGCCCTTCGTCGAGCCCTTCATCAAGACGCTCGCGGCGGGCGCCAAGGCGGCTCCGGCCTCGCCCGGCTGGGCGCAGATCGACTCCTCCCTCGTTCTGCCGACGATGTTCCAGGAAGTCGTCAGCGGACGTAAGGACGTGGCGGCGGCCTCCGGTGACGCGGCGAAGAAGATGAACGACGCGTTCGGCGCGGCGCGTTGAGCGGTATGAACGCGACCGCACGGCACTCCGGCGGCTGGACGCCGTGGCTCTACCTGGCGCCCGCCCTCGTCGTACTCGGCGGCCTGCTGGTCTATCCCATCTACCAGCTCGGCCTGATCTCCTTCCTGGAGTACACGCAGGCGCAGGTCAGCGGCGGTGAGCCGACCACCTTCAAGGGGCTGGGGAACTACGCCACGCTCTTCGGCGACCCGCAGTTCTGGCAGGTGCTCCTCGCGACCGTCGTTTTCGCGGCGGCCTGCGTCCTCGCCACACTGTCGCTCGGCTGCGCACTCGCCGTACTCCTGACACGGATACGGGCCGTCCCGCGACTCGCACTCATGATGGCCGCGCTCGGCGCGTGGGCCACTCCGGCGATCACCGGGTCCACCGTCTGGGTGTTTCTCTTCGACCCCGACTTCGGCCCCGTCAACAGACTCCTCGGCCTCGGCGACCACTCGTGGACGTACGGCCGCTACAGCGCCTTCGCGCTCGTACTCCTCGAAGTCGTGTGGTGCTCCTTCCCGTTCGTGATGGTGACCGTGTACGCGGGCATCCGGGCGATCCCGGCGGAGGTGCTGGAGGCGGCGTCCCTCGACGGGGCCTCGCAGTGGCGGATCTGGCGGGCGGTCATGGCGCCGATGCTGCGGCCCATCCTGGTGGTCGTCACCATCCAGTCGGTCATCTGGGACTTCAAGATCTTCACCCAGATCTACGTCATGACCAACGGCGGCGGCATTGCCGGCCAGAACCTCGTCCTCAACGTCTACGCCTACCAAAAGGCCTTCGCGTCCTCGCAGTACAGCCTCGGCTCGGCGATCGGCGTCGTCATGCTGCTGATTCTGCTCTCCGTCACCCTCGTCCACCTGCGGCTGCTGCGACGCCAGGGAGAAGGACTATGACCCTCGTACGCCGTCCCTGGCGCCTCGCGGCGGAGGCAACGGCTCTCCTCGTCGCACTGGCCGTGGCGTTCCCCCTCTACTGGATGGTGCTTTCCGCCTTCAAGCCGGCGGACGAGATCCAGTCGACAGAACCCAGGCCATGGACACTTTCCCCGTCCCTCGACTCCTTCCGGCGCGTCTTCGAACAGCAGGAATTCGGCCGCTATTTCCTCAACAGCCTGGTGGTCGCCTCCATCGTCGTGATCGCTTCCGCGCTGATCGCGTTCCTGGCGGCGACAGCGGTCACCCGCTTCCGCTTCACGTTCCGCACCACACTCCTGATCATGTTCCTGGTGGCCCAGATGGTGCCGATCGAGGCGCTGACGATCCCTCTCTTCTTCCTGATGAGGGACTTCGGACAGCTCAATACGCTCGGCTCGCTGATCCTGCCGCACATCGCCTTCTCACTGCCCTTCGCGGTGTGGATGCTGCGCGGCTTCGTGAAGGCCGTTCCCGAGGCGCTGGAGGAGGCGGCGTACATCGACGGGGCGAGCCGCACCCGCTTCCTGTGGCAGATCCTTTTCCCGCTGGTCTTCCCCGGCCTGGTCGCGACCAGCGTCTTCTCCTTCATCTCCACCTGGAACGACTTCCTCTTCGCCAAGTCCTTCATCATCAGCGACACCTCGCAGTCGACACTTCCGATGGCACTGCTGGTTTTCTTCAAGCCCGAGGAGAATGACTGGGGCGGGATCATGGCAGCGTCGACGGTGATGACCGTCCCGGTGCTGGTCTTCTTCGTACTCGTACAGCGACGCCTGGTCTCCGGTCTGGGCGGAGCGGTTAAGGACTGACGCCATGCTCGATCTGGTACCGGCTCCCGGAGCCGCGGCCTGGGCGCCCCCGCCCCAGGGCCACTACCCCCTCGGCCACGACACCGCCCTGTTCGCCCGCCCCGGCACCGAGGGCGTAGCTCGCTGGCTGCGCGCCACGGTCGGCGCCGCCACCGGGCTGCCCCTGCCCGACGGCACCGACAACGACACCGAACGCGACAGCGGCAGCAACCGCGTCGAACTGCGGATCGACCCCGAGGTCGGCCAGGAACTCGGCCCCGAGGGCTACCGCCTCGTCGTCGACGGCTACCTCGTCCTCATCGAGGGCGGAAGCGCGGCAGGCGTCTTCTGGGGCGCCCAGACCCTGCGTCAACTGCTCGGCCCGGACGCTTTCCGGCGGGCGCCCATCGACCCGACCCGCCAGTGGTCCGTACCGATGGTGGCCATCGAGGACAAGCCGCGCTTCGCCTGGCGCGGCCTGATGCTCGACGTGTCACGCCACTTCATGCCCAAGGACGGCGTGCTGCGCTATCTGGACCTGCTCGCCGCGCACAAGCTCAACGTCTTCCACTTCCACCTCACCGACGACCAGGGCTGGCGCATCGAGATCAAGCGCCACCCGAAACTGACGGAGACCGGCGCGTGGCGGGCGCGCACCAAATGGGGCCACCTGGCGTCGGACCTGTGGACCGAGGCACCGCACGGCGGTTACTACACGCAGGACGACATCCGGGAGATCGTCGCGTACGCCGCCGAGCGGCATATCACCGTCGTTCCCGAGATCGACATTCCGGGCCACGCGCAGGCCGCCATCGCCGCGTATCCGGAACTGGGCAACACAGACGTCATCACCGCGACCTCCACCCCCCTCTCCGTCTGGGACACCTGGGGCATTAACCCGAACGTACTCGCCCCCACTGACAACACCCTCCGCTTCTTCGAGGGCGTCTTCGAGGAAGTGCTGGCCCTCTTCCCCTCGGCCTTCATCCACATCGGCGGCGACGAGGCGCCGAAAGACCAGTGGAGGCAATCCCCGGCCGCCCAGGCCCGTATCAAGGAATTCAACCTGGCCGACGAGGAAGAGCTCCAGTCCTGGTTCATCCGGCACTTCGACACCTGGCTCACCGAACGCGGCCGCCGCCTCATCGGCTGGGACGAAATCCTCGAAGGCGGGCCGGCACCGGGAGCGGCCGTTTCCTCCTGGCGCGGTTACGCGGGCGGAATCGCCGCCGCCAAAGCGGGCCACGACGTCGTCATGTGCCCCAAGCAGCAGGTGTACTTGGACTACCGCCAGGACGGCGGCCCGGACGAACCGATGCCCATCGGGTACGTACGCACGCTGGAGGACGTCTACCGCTTCGAGCCCGTACCGCCGGAGCTCACCCCCGAGGAAGCGCGGCACATCCTGGGCACCCAGGCCAACGTCTGGACCGAGGTGATGGAGAACCAGAGCCGCGTCGACTACCAGACGTTCCCCCGCCTGGCCGCCTTCGCCGAGGTCGCCTGGGCCGACCTGCCGGCACCGGCCGAACGCGACTTCGCCGGTTTCGAGGAGCGAATGCGTGCCCACTACAAGCGGCTTGACGCGCTGGGTGTCGGCTACCGGCCGCCGGGCGGCCCGTTGCCGTGGCAGAAGCGCCCCGCCCCCGACGGCAGTCCGGCGACTCTCGGACGCCCGATCGAGGGGTCGCCCCCAAACGTGTGAGCCTCGGAGCAAGGAGCGTGCCGCACTGTGCCGGGCCTGGGACCGTGGAGACGCCCCGGCTCGGCATAAGTCTTAAGTAACACAAGAGCGGCTGAAGACACCAATTCGCCCTGACCACCCACGAAGTGCGAAAGCGGACCAATGCCCTGGCCGGGGACGAGGGTCCCCTAGTGGACCCTCGCGTCGGCCGGTTCGCAAGATGTGCCAGAGTTGCCTCGTCCGGACTGTGAGCACGTACCGTACGGCGCAACAGGCGGGACAGCCGGGACACCGGGAAGGGGCAGCTGGGTTGACCACGCACGCACCGCAGGCGGCGCAGTCCGTGACGCTCCCGGCCTCGCTCGACGAGGCCGTGGCGGCACTCACCGCCATGCCCGCTGCCGTGCCCGTCGCGGGCGGTACGGACCTGATGGCGTCCGTGAACTCCGGGCAACTGCGGCCCGCCGCCCTGGTCGGGCTGGGGCGGATCAGCGAGATCAGGGGCTGGCGGTACCAGGACGGAAACGCGCTGCTCGGCGCCGGCCTCACGCACGCCCGGATGGGACGGCCCGACTTCGCGGCCCTCATCCCGGCGCTCGCGGCGGCCGCGCGCGCCGCCGGCCCGCCCCAGATCCGTAACGCCGGGACGCTCGGCGGCAACATCGTCACCGCCGCGCCCACCGGCGACACCCTGCCCGTGCTGGCCGCGATGGAGGCGACGCTGGTGATCGCGGGCCCCGGCGGAGCACGCCGCGAGACGCCCGTCTCCCACCTCCTCGCCGGCCGCGACATGCTCGGCGCCGGTGAGCTGATCGGCTTCGTGCGCGTACCCCTCCTGCACGCCCCCCAGGTCTTCTTCAAGGCCACCGGCCGCACCGGCCCCGGCCGCGCCACCGCGTCCGTCGCCCTGGTCCTCGACCCGGCGCGGCGCGAGGTGCGGTGCGCGGTGGGCGCCATCGCGCCGATGCCGCTGCGGCCCCTGGAGGCGGAGCGCTGGATCGCCTCGCTGATCGAGTGGGACGCGGACCGCAAGCTGGCGCCGGAGGCGTGCGCGGCGTTCGGCGAGTACGTCGCAGTAGCCTGCATCCCGGACCCGGCTCCGGACGGAACGGAAGCCGCTCCGCCGCTGCCACCCGCCGTACTGCACCTGCGGCGCACGGTCGCCGCGCTGGCCCGACGAGCGCTGGGGAGGGCACTGTCGTGAGCGAGAACGAGAACCATGGGACGCCGAACCCCGGCGGCTGGCAGCCGACCCCGCAGGGCGGCGAGTACGACGCGGAGGCCACGGCGTTCGTGCACCTGCCCGAGGGCATGACGGACTTCGGCGCGTACGGCGACCCGTTGGCGGCGCCCGGCCACGACTACGTACCGCCGCAGGGCGAGATGCGCTGGCCGGAACCGCAGAGCGCGCAGCCGCACGACGCGGGGGCCACGGGCCAGTGGAACTTCGAGACGGCTCCCGAGCCGACCCCGCCCGTGGCGCCCGAGCTCACGGGCCAGTGGACGATCCCGGTGGCGGACGGCGACCTCCCGGACGAATCGGGCGAGTTCACGACCTCGGCCCTGGCGTCCCACTGGGGCACCGCCCCGGCGACCCTGCCGGGCGGCGCGGCGGCCCCCTGGGCGAACACGTCCGATGCGAGCCAGACGCTGCCGGGCGGCGCCCCCGCGCCGTGGGCGGCGCAGCCCCCGGCCCAGGGCACCCATGCCCCCGAGCACGGCAGGACCCCCGCCCCGCACGCGTATGAGCCCGCGCAGACCCCCGGGCTCATCCAGGACTTCGAGCCCGAGCCCCCGGCAACAGCACAGCCCCCGGCACAGGACGCCCCCACCCCGGCCCAGCAGCCAACGGTGCCGGAAGGGAACACCCCGGCCAGCTCCCCCAGCGCCCCCGCCCAGCAGCCAACGCTGCCGGGAGGGGACACGCCGGCCAGCTCCCCCAGCGCCCCCGCCCAGCAGTCAACGGTGCCGGGAGGGGACGTGCCGGGGCGCTCCCCGCAGGGCGTTGAACGCAACCACCGCGAACGAACCAACGCAGTACCCGAACGTTCGACGCCCGAGGAGACGCCCCGGCGCGGCA
>NZ_JAGGPC010000063.1:0-64531 GCF_018614005.1 Streptomyces sp. ISL-99 | reverse complement strand
GAGCTCGTAGCATGATCATGAGTGGGTCTTCTTGAGGCGTCGGTAGCAGATGAGGCTGCAGGCGAGGGAGACGAAGGCGTCGTGGAGTTCGGTGCGTCGTTCCCATCGGACGGCGAGGCGTTTGAAGTGGTGGAGCAGGGCAAAGGTCTGCTCGACAACGTAGCGGAGCTTGCCGATGCTCTTGATGTTGGGTAATCCCTTGCGCGAGATGACAGGCAGGATCCGGCGCTCGTGCAACGCGTTCCGGTTCGGGTTGGAGTCGTAGCCCTTGTCGCCGAGCAGGGCGTCTGGTCGGCGGCGAGGCCGGCCGGGGCGGCCCTCGACGGGCGGGATGCCGTCGACCAGAGCGAGGGTCTGGGTGACGTCGTTGGCGTTCGCCGCGGTGGTGATGACCTTGAGTGGGGTGCCGCGGCCGTCGCAGATCAAGTGGTGCTTGCTGCCGGCCTTGCGCCGGTCGACCGGCGACGGACCGGTGTCGGGTCCCCCTTTTTCGCGCGGATGTGGGAGCCGTCCACGCATGCTCGCGACCAGTCGAGTTCGCCGGCCGCGTTCAGCCCGGCGAGCAGGACCCGGTGCAGCCGGTCGAAGACTCCTCTCTTCTGCCACCGGTCCAGTCGGCGCCAGCACGTCTGCCCCGAGCCGAAGCCCAGCTCCAGGGGCAGGAGTTGCCAGGCTACGTTGTTGTAGAGGACGAACAGGATGCCCTGCAGACAGAGCCGGTCCGGCACCGGCCGAAGCCCTGGAGGCCGTTCCGGCCAAGGCGGCAGGAGCGGCTCGATCAGCGCCCACAAGTCGTCGTCCACGATCCACGGCCGAGTACTCACACCGTCACGAACGGCCAAATCGTCACACCGGTCACGGCCAATCAGCACACTTCAACAAGATCGTGTTACGAGCTCTTCGTTGTTACTGAGGTTGAACTCATGGAGCCGTAGGGGCTGACGGCTCGTTGCCCGTGCGGTATCACCGGAGCATGCGGTATGCACAAGGAGGTGGCTTGACCGCCGAACGGCAGCGTTTCCGCGAGGAGTTACGACTTCAGGCGGCCGAGAAATTCGACCGGAACGCAGCAGACGCCCCTCGCTTAACTACCGAGGTAGAGCAAGAGGCACAGGGGACGCAATCAGCACCGGACGGGATGGGGCGTCGGTGCTTCCAAGCCCGAACCTGAACACAGAGCTGCCCCATCCAAGCGGCGAGCTTATGGCCTAGCGAACGCGCGGGCGGACGTCGGCGAACTAGCGGCTACAGAAGGAGGAGAGCTGACTGCGGACAGGTGTCGCGTGGGAATGGGTGCAGTTTGCTGTCCACCGCCGGCGACAGTTGTGAGCGTGAGGCCGAACAGAAGCCTGTTCATCTCCTCGCTTGTCAGCCCCAGTTCCGCGGCTACGGCGGAAGGCTTCACACCCTTTGTGCGCAGCGCCGCGAATACCTTGGTCAGCACTTGCGATGTTTCCCGCTCTCCCATGCCCTCGGGTTCGGCGGAACGATATCCCAACCGGCTCAGTTCCGCGCAAGTCGACCTGTACTGCCAGTCCGTGAGCAGGCCCAAATCGTGCAGGCGGTACGTCAGGGCCATGGCGGAGACCTTCCAGATCCGCTTGCCGCGGATGATCTGGTCGACGTGGGCACCCGACGGCATGTGGCCCAGAACGCTTGCCCTGGGCATGAGGAACGCGGATGCGAAGGTGTTCGCCTGGCGTTCGGCTTCGGGACCCGAGCAGGCGTGCTCGCTCCCGTGCATCACGAGGTGCCCGAGTTCGTGAGCGGCGTCGAAGCGGCCTCGTTCGGCCGATTTCAGGGTGTTGAGGAATACGAAGGGCACGCCTTCACGCCAGACGGCGAACGCGTCGACCTCGGCGTGATCGGGGTCCAGGGAGAACACGCGCACTCCATGGGCTTCCAGAAGGTGCACCATATTGGGTGCCGGCGCTTCCCCCAGTTCCCAGCGGGTGCGGACCATCGCGGCGGCCGTTTCCGGATCCGGCCTGCCCAGAGATGGCACGTCCACCGCTGGAAGGCGGAAGCTCTCAGCGATCCAGGCGTAAAGCGTCGCACCAAGCGTTCCTGCGGCGCGGGCAGCATCCAGCACCCGTGGCGAGGTTTTACTGCGTGCCCGCCACGAGATTCCGTCGGCGGAGAGTTCCTCCAGCGGCGGTCCTTGGAAGAAGGCTGCGGGGAAGTCCAGAGCGGATGCCAGCTTGTTCAGGGTGGTGGAGCGCGGAACGGTTCGCCCCGTTTCGTAGTTCGACAGGCTTTGCAGCGAGATGCCAGACCGGTCCGACAACTGGGCGAGGGTCATCCCTCTGCGCTTGCGTGCCAGTGCGATACGGGACGGGGTCACCATGTGGGGGCTGCCTCAGCTATCGGTGGTGCCTGGTGGGGGCGACGGACTCCGACGCCCCCACCATCGGACTCAGCGGAAATCGACAGGGATGTCGATCTCCCCAGGTCCATCATCGTTCAAAGGTTCGATTCCGTCCATCGTGAGCGCGGGAAGCGGAATCCGTCTTCCCCATTCGACCACGAATCCGTCCACGAACTTCTTAGGCCGCGACAGCTCGCAGTCGACGCGTACCGCGTCCCCGGCCTTCGTGCGGTACGACAGAAGGAACCACGTCTTCAGCGCGGCGGCTTCCTCCTCGCTGAGCGACACACCCCTGGGCCCTGCGCCCGCCACGAACAGAGCGGTCTGGACGTGTGCCGCCCCCTCGCCCTCGTTGGCTTGAGTGACCTGTCCGGTGGCTGCGCCCCGGCGGTGCCCGTTCTTCGGGAACAGGCTCGCCTGGCCGGTGGCGGCGTCACCGACCATGACGCCCATCGCCATCGACCGATCGGCGTTGCAGACCAGCTCCAAGCGGCCGTGCACGAGCCGCGCCCACCCCTCGCGCTCGATATGCAGCTCTCGAATGGTGCGCACGTGGGCCTCATAGGCTCTCCGC
This sequence comes from Streptomyces sp. ISL-99, assembly GCF_018614005.1. Classification (NCBI taxonomy): domain Bacteria; kingdom Bacillati; phylum Actinomycetota; class Actinomycetes; order Kitasatosporales; family Streptomycetaceae; genus Streptomyces; species Streptomyces sp. ISL-99. The sequence goes on along the minus strand of NZ_JAGGPC010000063.1, from coordinate 61,589 downwards.
CCCCCAGTCCCCATCGGGTCGTTGGGTACTGCGGTTCGCCGCGCCGCCTCGCCCGCGCGCAGAACGTCGTGCAGGTACTCCAACCTTGTCCCCATTCCGCCAAGTTGAGCCCGAACGTCGTCGGGCTCCAAGGGGGACATCGACAGGGAGAACGGCAAGAGGACCTCCAATACACGGCAGTTGACTGATGGAGACCCTACCTCAAACAAGAGCCCATCTTTATAAGATTCTGCAGCTTCGTCGTTACGGATTGCGTCACTGGTTGCGAGCGAAGTGACCAGCTGCGACCTGCCTTCCGCGAACCTGTGCCCTCCCCGCCACGGCGGAGGGCAGCGGTGCCCATGCGCCCGAGATAGAGGTGCCCTTGTCGGACGAGGAAGACCCAATCACGCCCTCCGGCGAATACCTGACATAGGACACCCGATGCGTCCTGAAGCGCTCCTTCTGCCGTTCAGCTGACTCGCACACGCCTTCCTCGGAGGTCGCGTGCCGGGCCCTCCGCCCCATTGGGCGGGGTCTTTTCCCTTCCCACCCGGGACGTTGTTGATGTGAGAGATGAACAGGCAGCCACTCGCGAACTCTCCGAACTCAGGCCCCAGCTCTTCGCCTTCTCTTCGGTCTCGTCCGGCAGCAAGCCGTTCCCCGTCCTCGTCGTAGATGACGCGCTCTACCTCGGAGGCAGCCGTCCGTACGCAGGTCCCCCCGTGATCAGCCGCAGGCCGCTCGTCCAGCCCCCAACCCGGCTGCCTCCCGGCGGACATTCGCAGCCGTTCACGAAGCACCCCCTCACGCCCCGAACCGGGCGTGGAGCGGCAGAGGACGATTTCCGCACACCGGGAGGGACAGCAGGGGCGGGTGCCGTCAGTGCTTGGTGAGGTCCCGGATGTCCCAGCCGGCGTCAGTCATCGCATCTGCGTACCTTTTGCTACGGTCGCGGTGGGCGGCGAGCACCAGAAGGTGGGTTGGGCGTGTCGCGCCGACGAAGACGAGCTGCACGGCGGCCTGGACGCTCTTCAGCTCCCGCAGCGGGTCGCTCCCTTCGGCGATCATGCGCAGCGCCTCGGTCACGTCGAACTTCCTGCCTGTCTTCTCCAGGCACTCCAGGATCAGTGTTGCCGCGTGGGTCTCGCCCTTGGCGCTCTGGATGGTCCCGGCTACGGCCCGCGCCGCCGGTACTGCGGCGACGGCCGCGGGAGCGGGCCCGAGAGCCGCGCCTGCCGCAGCAGCGGGGGTGAATTCGCTTTCAGCCTCGCGTAGTTGGCAGCCGTTGAGGGACTTCAACTGGACGGCCAGCTGCTCGGTGGCCTCTCCCCAGCTCGCTGCGTCGAACCCGTCGGCGTTGAGGAGGAGTTCACGCAGCAGGATCCGCACCCTGCCTCCGGTCGTCGCTATTGACCTCTCCAGGCGGCCGAGGGCCGGGAGGCCGTCGCTGGTCGGTGACGAGACGGACGCGCGCACGGCGTTCCACAACTCGGTGGCCGCTTCGTGGCTGTCCGGGCCCGTTTTCCACCGGGCGCTTGCCGCGCGGGCCGCGCCGATCAGGGTGCGGTGAGCCGTCGGGGTGCTGGTCGGGGTGTATCCGGGCAGGTAGCAGGAGATCGACTGTGGGTAGACGGGTGAGGTTTTCGGGTTCTGTCGCGCACCCAGTACACGCGGTGGACGCCGCACCAGGACGTCCTCGGGGACGGTCACAGCGGCCATGCGCTCGAAGGTCGGTACGACGTCGGACACCGTGGTCTCGTCGAACAGCAGAACCGCCACCTGGCCGTCGGGGCCGGCTCCGCGGACCTGCTGGGGCCGCCGGACGGCCAGGCGGCTGGCCACGGCCGCGATCTGCGGCCCGAAGCGCCGGCTGACCGGCAGCTCCGGGGCCCCCGGCAGCGGGAACAGGGAGGCGGGCCCTCCTACGGAGGCCGCGTCGCTGTAGATGCCCTGGTTGGTATCGCCCACCCGCTGCACGACGGTGGACGAGGAGGCGAACACGAGGTCCAGCAGTTCGTGCTGGGTGGCGCTGGTGTCCTGCGTTTCGTCGAGGAGAACGAACGGGAAGCGCGTGGTGACCGCGGCAGCGATACCCGGATGCCGGGCGAGATACTCCTGGGCGATGGCGTACATGTCCTGGAAGCGGAAGATGCCCCGGCGTGCCAGAGTCCGTTTGAGGTGGTCCAGCTGTTTTCCGCTGGATGACTGGGCGCCGAAGGGCAGATCTCTGGCCGCTCCGGTGACCGCGAGTTCGCCGTCCTGGTAGGTGAACGTCGCCCCGGTGACGATGCCAGTGCCCTGGTGCTGGCGTTCCACATAGTTGCGCAGGGTGGAGTATTCGGGGCGCTGCAGGAGCCGGAGGGCAGCGGTCTCGAAGGCCGCGTCGTCGATGGACCGGACCTCCACTTTCCTGTCCCGCACGGCCGGCAGCCCGAGGAAGGTGTGCACGAAGGACTGGATGGTGCCGATGAAGTGCGGATAGCGCAGCAGGCTGCGTCCTGCGGCGAGAAGGCCCACTCGGTCGGCGATCTCGTTCTTGGCCGTGTTGGTGTGCGACAGCACGCACACCCCGCGGGTCGGGGAGGTCCACGCGTCGGCCATCAGGGCGAGCTTGAGTCCGATCAAGGTCGTCTTGCCCGACCCCGGGGCGGCCTGGAGGTCCTGCGTGCTCTCACTCTGCAGGAAGTCCCACTGCTCGGCGTCGAGAGGGTCCAACCCCAGAAGCTTCACCATGGCCTCCACCTTGTCGGTGGCGAAGGCATCGGGCAGGTAGGTGCGGGTCACGGGGCCACCTCGCCGCACAGGTAGGTGAAAGCATCGAGCAGGTAGGGCGGGACGTCTCTGCGAACCAGCGGCGTCGAGGCGAGCAACTGGGCGGCGAACTGTGCGGTGATCGGCTTGCTGACGTTGTCCAGCTTGAGCGGACGGTAGATCTTCAGGGCGGCCTCTTCCAGGGAAAGGCCCTGCCCTATCCACGTGTCGACAACCCGGTCGGCCCGTGCGATGGCCTTCTCCGTCTTGTCGGCGTCCGGCCAGGACCGTGCTGCGACGGATGCCAACTTGACCGCGCGGTACATCAGCCTGGCCATGGTCCAGGACGTGACCGCGAGGTCGTACTCCAGCGTCCACCAGTCGGACACGAACGTCTTCACCGGCCCGTCGTCGCTGGTGGTGAGGTTCGTGACGTACGCGGAGATCTCCTCCTCCGTCATATCGGTCCAGCGCGCGAGCTTGCCCCTCATATCCTCGGGAGTGCTGGCGGGCACGAGATCGCGGTCGCGGATACAGGACACACGGACCGGGATCTGCTCACCGTCGCGCTGGAAGACCCGGCTGTAGCGGAACAGGCCGACGTGGCCGACGTTGACCACGCTGATCCCGTGTTCGTTGAAGGGCATGCCCAGGGCGTCGGCGAGCGCGGGCAGGAAGATCGCCTCGGCGTCTCCCTCGACCATCGCCAGCCCCCGGGCGAAGAACATGTTCGCCTTGGTGACGTCCAGGAACCGGGTCAGGAACGCGTAGTCTCCCTCGGTCAGGCGCGTCCTACCGCGCCGCAGCGGAAACGTACGTCCCCGGGCGACGAGGGTCAGACACTCGACCGGCGTCGAGGAGGCGAGGTTGGGGCTGTGGGTGGTGAGGATGACCTGCACAGGCGCCCTGTCACCTTCCTGCGGCTTCTGCGCCTTGTCCCGCAGCAGGTCCATGATCCTGGTCTGCAGCTGGGGGTGGAGGTGCGCCTCGGGCTCCTCGATCAACAGCAGGGGAGCCAGTTCGTTCTTGCCCAGCAGGAGCAGCTCCGCGGCCATGAACAGGGCGTTGTTGTAACCGAGTCCGCGTCGCGTCCACTCGTCGGATGCTGTGAAGAGGTTCAGTTCCAGCCGCTCCAGTGCGCGGACCAGCGTCGCGTCCGTGGCAACGCTGATCTTGGCGCGCAGGACGTCGTCACCGATCGCGAACCGCTGCAGGTATGCCGAGTTGATGTCCTCACTCACCTCCGCGACGGCCTTGTTGTCGCGGATATCGCACTCAGCCCTCCTCAGGATTCCCCGCAGGGTCGACGGGGGTTCATCACCGGTCGGGTCGAAGTCGTCGACGTCCTGGTCCTTCATCGCCGGGTAGCCGGCGAGGATCTGGGACAGCCGTGACCCGCGGCCCGAGCGCAGTTCCGCCTCTGCATCGCGAAGGGGGCGCAAGTAGGTGGCGCGCAGGAGTTCGCGAGCAGCGCCGTCCAGGGCGGGGCCATTGCCGTCCGGTCCGGTCCGGGTGGTGACCGAGACCCGGTTGCGCAGCGGATCCATCCGCTGGGCCTTGAACGTGACACACAACCAGGCGGTGCCGTCGCGGTCGTGGGTGAGCAGTTCCAGGAAGACCGCCTGCTCCTCGGTCGACAGGTCGGTGAAGGCGCACCCGATGGTGAAGGTCTCCGCCCTCCCGTCCTTCCCGAGGTGGAAGTCGTCCTGGGAGACCCGGTAGTAATCCGATGCTGCGGACTGCAGGCACAGCCGGATCGCGTCGACGATCGCCGTCTTCCCGCTGTCGTTCTCCCCCACGAGCACATTAGTCCCGGCCGTGAACGACAGGCTCAGCGCATCATCCCGCTCGCCCTCGCCCTGCGCTGCGGGTCCGAAGACCCGGAAGTTCTCGACCCGCAGATGCGCCAAGTACACACAGTCCCCCCGCCAGCAGGGGCCGCGGCACCCTTTTCTCCGAGACGGAGCCCCCAGGCGGCACGGCCCTTGTCAATATTCCCGGAATCCTACGCTCTCCGCTGGCTCCGCCCAGAAGGATTCCGGCAGAGCGGTGGGCGCCAACGGCATGAGTGCACCTCCGGCGACGACAACGTAGCTCGCGGAGCCCCGGCGGTACGTCGACCACCCAGCGCGAGGCAGTCGGGCGGAGCGTCGGCGTCGGTCGCGGCGAGTTCGTAGTATCGGACCCGTTCCTCACCATGCGGGATGGCCGGTCCCTTCGCGGCTCGGCAAAGGTAGTCGAGAACGGCGGTGGTCGAGCGCAGCTGGTTGAACAGGAAGTCCCGGTCGCGGCGGGTCAGGGCGATGGAGGGCATGCCGGCCGGCTGCCACGTTGCGGTGGTTCCTTCCGGTACGCAGGGGCGGTCCAGTAGGAGTAACACCGCGTCTTACTCGTAGCCGTTGCCATCCACGCGCAGCGTTGATCGGCACAGCGAACGGGCGGACCCACGCGTCCTCAAACGCTTCAACATTCACTGCAGGCACGGAGCCAACCCGCGTTTGAAGGGGGCTTTGACCCGGCCGCAACAGCTCGGGCCACGAGCCTGTCGGGTTAGATTGACTCCAGGCCCTCGTCCGTCGCCATGGAGTCAACAGCTTCACATGTTCGTAGAGTTCGATGCCGTTCCGTTCAGCCCCGTGGGAGAGCAGCATGTGGTGTGCGGGTGCCACCCCCGCCGGGTTCGGCCCACCGGTCTACGTCCAGAACCCGGACGCACAGCCGAACGACGTTTCGAGGAATCTGCTTGAGCGCTACCCACGGTTGCCGAAAGGGTTGAAGTCCGCCGGCCAGCTAAAGGCGGCAGGGCTGCGCGCGTCGAACTTGTTCCGTCCCGACGCCTACGTGCTCGGGCCTCCGCAGCTGATTGCCATCCCCGGGGTGCCCACGAGCACCGGGCGCACGACGCCGGAATGGGAAGAGACCGTATATCCGCCGTCGCCTGTCTACCGCGCGGATCAAGCTCTCCCCTTCTCGGCGCCACCCGATGCCGCCGAAGCCCAAGCCATCCGCCATGCTGCGATCCGTTGGACACAGGATGTCCTCGACGACCCCGATACGGTCATTCTGGCCGTCAGCGCCATCGGGTCACCTGATCCGTCCACCCCACCTCTGGAACGGGCCGTGCCCTATGAAATAGCACTCACCTCGACCGGTGGCCGCAAGAGATGGCATCAATTCATCAACCCCGAATGGGAAACGACATACCTGCAGCAGCTTCGACTCGGCCATACCTGCCCTGCGGAACTCGAAGCCGCCCCCCGTTTCCGCGAGGTAGCTGACACCCTGCTGCGCAGACTCCAGGGCAAGCGCGTCGTCACCTACGGACGCAACCTCCAATACGCCGCGATCTACGCGGGGCTGGAGTACGCCTGGCTACGGGACGGCCTCCCCTACGGTGCCCTGTGGCCGGACACGGCGATCACACTCACGAAGTTGAACCGCAGCCGCTGGGAGTGCGCGCGTCTGCGCCACGGCGAGTTCCACAGCGACTGGGACTCGACCGCCGGTCACTTCGCACTGCCGACCGAGGAACCGGCCGCCGACGCACTCGACCGCTGCCGGATGACCGTTGCCCTGCTGCGCCGCATGGCAGATCCGGCTCTGCGCTACGCGGAGCTGAATGCCCGGGCGGAGCACGCTGTGCGGGACGGCAAGAGCCACCGCCGCCGACCCCAAGGTGGTCAGCGGCTGAGCCGCATCGCCGCATCCCGCCACGCAGTGCTCGAGCGCAGCCAAGGGGGCTGCGAGAACCCCCGCTGCCCTGATCCCCGCTACACCTCGGCACTCAGCCGCAATGGCTCTTACCTGTTGGAAGTGGATCACATAGACGACCACGCCAAGGGTGGCGCGGACCTTCCCAAAGCCATGATCGCTTTGTGCCCGAACTGCCATGCCCTGAAGACTCGTGGGAAGGTGACCGACGAGTTCCGTGCTCTCCTCCGCAGTACGGCCCTCGCCAGACACCAGGAACTGCTCGCCGCGGCTCGATGAACCTGCCCCTTCATCGGCACCGACACGCCGGCTGATGGTGTGTGCGGTCCCTCGCGCAGCTCGCGGAGGGCGCCCGAGGACCAAGATCCGGACCATACACGGGCCAGTGGCTCTGCTCTGGACTTTCCACCGCCTGTTCGTGCCGGTCAGAGTCGTGTGGGCAGGTGTACCACCAGCAGACGAAGAACCTGCTGGAACTCTGCGCAGGTGACTGAGTGGGACCGCTCAGCACCACGAAATTCCCGGCACTTTGCCGCACCCGTGCAGTCGGGAGCCCGCCTGACCAGCGGCGCGATGCACCTGATGGCCCATCAGAACGAGCGTCAAATGAGCGTCAAGATGCCTCGGAGAGCGTCATTTCAGCGTCAAGATATCGCCCGTAACGCCCACAATGCACATAGCGCACACGACCCAAACCTGCAGGTCAGGCGCCCTTTGCGACGGGTTCCAGGATCGCCACGCACTCCACATGATGCGTCATCGGGAACAAGTCGAACGCGCGCAGCGTGCGCGGCTTGTAGCCCGCGTCGCGGAAGTACGCCAGGTCGCGGGCCAGGGCCGCCGGGTCGCAGGCGACGTATGCGATGCGGCGGGCGCCGAGGGAGGCCAGGTGCTTCACCGTCTGCTTGCCCGCGCCCGCGCGCGGCGGGTCCAGGACGATCAGGTCGGTCTCGGTGATGCCGGTGCGCGGGAGCACCTGCTCGACCTTGCCCTGCTCGATGCGTACGTACTCCATGTCCTGGAGGTTGTGCCTGGCGTCCTCGACGGCGCGCTTCGAGGTCTCGATGCCGAGCACCGCGCCCTTGTCGCCGATGCGCTCGGCGATCGCGCCCGCGAACAGGCCCACGCCGCAGTACAGGTCGAGCGCCGACTCGCCCTTCCTCGGCATCAGGCCCTGCATGACGGCCTTGATGAGGATGTCGGGCCCCTGCGGGTGGACCTGCCAGAAGCCGCCCATGCCGACGCGGTACGTGCGCCCGTCCGCCCGCTCGCGCACGAAGGCGCGGCCGTGCACCCGGTGTACTCCGCCGTCCTTCTCCTCCACGCGGAGGACCGAGACCGGCTTGTCGAGTTCGACGAGGGGCAGGCGGCCGCCCGGTCGCGGGGTGAGGACCACCTGGCGGTCGTTCGAGCCAGTGGCCGCGATCGCCTCGACCGACGCCATCTGGGGCCAGTCCTGCTTCTCGATGCCGAGCTCGCTGACGCCGGCTGCGGCGATCATGCAGTGGTCGATGGGCTGTACGTCGTGCGAGCGGTGCTTGCGCAGTCCGGCCCGGCCGTCGGGGTCAACGGCGTACTGCACGCGCGTGCGCCAGGCAGGGACCTCACCCTGCGGGAGCTTGTCGCCCGGTGCCGGCATGACGGTGCCGTCCCAGCCGGCCTCCTCCGGCGTGAGGCCCGCGAGGCGCATGAGCTGCTCGGCGATGACCTCGCCCTTGAGCCTGCGCTGCGCGCCCGGCTTGGCGTGCTGCCAGTCGCAACCGCCGCACTTGCCGGGGCCGGCGTACGGGCACGGGGCCTCGATGCGGTCCTTCGACGCCTCTATGACCTCGATCGCGTCGGCGCGCAGGTAGCGGGAGGTCTCCTCGCCGTCCGTCACGCGGGCGCGGACCTTCTCGCCGGGCAGCGCGTGCCGTACGAACAGGACCCGGCCCTCGTCGGTGCGGGCGATGCAGTGGCCGCCGTGGGCGACCGGGCCGACCTCGACCTCGTACTCGGTCCCTACGAGGGAAGCGGCCGACGTGGCCGGCTCAGCCGACTCGACCGACTCGGCCGATTCCTTCGCGTCCTTGGAATGTGACTGCATTGCGGGGTGACTCCAGGGATCAAAGGGGTACGGCCGGACTTCAGCCCACCAGTCTACGTGGGAGTCGTCCGGCCGTTCACCACAGCGAAGAAAGCAGCGGCGTCAGCGTTTGTTGTTCGGCTCCTTCGGGCGGCGGTCCACCGGTCCGCGCCGCACCGCACCCGGCGCGTTCCACTCCTGGCGCTTCTTCGCCCGCTCCTTCGCCAGCTCCGAGGACTGCAGCTGGTACGGCACCGAGGTCACCATCACACCCGGCGTGAACAGCAGCCTGCCCTTGAGCCGCAGCGCGCTCTGGTTGTGGAGGAAGTGCTCGTACCAGTGGCCCACCACGTACTCCGGGATGTAGATGCTGATCGCGTCCCGCGGGCTCTCCCGCCGCAGCCCCTTCACGTAATCGATGATCGGCCGCGTGATCTCGCGGTACGGCGAGTCGAGGATCTTCAGCGGCACGTTGATGCCGCGCCGCTCCCACTCGTCCTTGAGCGCCTTGGTCTCGGCCGGGTCGACGCTGACGCTGAGCGCCTCAAGGCGGTCGGAGCGCGTCAGCTTGGCGAAGGCCACGGCCCGCAGCGTCGGCTTGTGGACCTTGGAGACCAGGACGATGGAGTGGACGCGCGACGGGCGGACGCTGTCGTCGGACGGGCCCTCGTCGGCGGCGATCTCCTCGGAGACACGGTCGTAGTGCTTACGGATCGCGGTCATCGTCCCGTAGAAGATCACCATGCCGAGCAGCGCGACCCACGCGCCATGCGTGAACTTGGTGGCCAGTACGACGACGAGCACGAGGCCCGTGAAGAAGGCGCCGAAGGTGTTGATCGCCCGGGAGCGGATCATGCGGCGGCGCGCGGCCGGGTCCCGTTCCGTCCGCAGATGGCGGTTCCAGTGCCGCACCATGCCGATCTGGCTGAGCGTGAAGGAGACGAAGACGCCGACGATGTAGAGCTGGATGAGCCGGGTCGAGTCGGCTTCGTAGATCCACACGAGCAGGATGGCCGCGCCCGCGAGCAGCACGATGCCGTTCGAGAAGGCGAGGCGGTCGCCGCGGGTGTGGAGCTGGCGCGGCAGGTAGCGGTCCTGCGCGAGGATCGAGCCGAGCAGCGGGAAGCCGTTGTACGCCGTGTTGGCGGCCAGGAAGAGAACGAGCGCGGTGGCCGCCGCCAGCAGGATGAAGAAGAACGTTCCGTCACCGAAGACGGCCGCCGCGACCTGTGAGATCACCGGGTCCTGGACGTACTCGGAGCCGACGGCGACGCCGTTGTGGAGCAGGTCCTTCGCCGGGTTCTCGGCCATCTTCACGTCGGTGGCCATGGCGAGTCCGATGATGCCGCAGAACATCGTGACGGCCAGGCCGCCCATCAGGGCCAGTGTCGTGGCGGCGTTCCTGCTCTTGGGCTTGCGGAAGGCCGGCACACCGTTGCTGATCGCCTCGACGCCGGTGAGCGCCGCACAGCCGGAGGAGAAGGCCCGCAGCAGCAGGAAGACCAGGGCGAAGCCGGCCAGGCCCTGGTGTTCGGGCTTGATCTCGAAGTCGGAGGTCGGGGCGTGCATGGTGTCGCCCACGACGATGCCGCGGTAGGCGCCCCAGGCGATCATGATGAAGACGCCCGCCACGAAGACGTACGTGGGGATCGCGAAGAGCTTCCCCGACTCCTTCACCCCGCGCAGGTTCATGAGCGTCAGCAGCACGATGATGCCGATCGCGCACATCACCTTGTGCTCGACGACGAAGTGGATCGCCGAACCGAGGTTCTCCACTCCCGACGAGATCGACACGGCGACGGTGAGGACGTAGTCGACGAGCAGGGCACTGGCGACGGTCAGTCCCGCCTTGGGGCCGAGGTTGGTGTTGGCGACCTCGTAGTCACCGCCGCCGCTCGGGTAGGCGTGCACGTTCTGGCGGTACGAGGCCACCACGGTGAACATCAGCACCACGACGGCGACCGCGATCCACGGGCTGAAGTGGTACGCCGACACACCCGCGATGGAGAGCACCAGGAGCACTTCTCCCGGTGCGTACGCCACGGAGGAGAGCGGGTCGGAGGCGAAGACGGGAAGTGCGATGCGCTTGGGGAGAAGGGTTTCTCCCAGCCTGTCGCTGCGCAGCGCCCGGCCGATCAGGATCCGTTTGGGCACGTCGGTCAGTTTGGACACGCAGAGGATCGTAAGCGTTCGAAAAGGACACCGCCCACCCACCACCCACTTGAGCGGTGGAAACTTCCATATCTGCCACACTCTCCCCGCTTCCGCCACGATGCGCACCGCGGACGCGGGGACTGAGCGGGAACGCGTCACCGCGCGACCCCTGAATGAACCCGGAGATGCCGACGTGATCGATGGCGCGTTCGGAGTTGACGCTACGGTGGACGAAGACAGGGGCGAGGCAGTACCGGGCACTGGTGCCCGCGCCACCCCCGGTGAGCCGAGAAGGAAGATGTGAGCAGGGTGTTTGTGCAGGTCAGCGGGGCGACCAGGAGTGCGGGGTAACGGACGATGCACGTCGTCATCATGGGGTGCGGGCGAGTGGGAGCCGCGCTCGCGCAGAACCTGGAGCAACAGGGGCACACGGTCGCGGTGATCGACCAGGACCCCACGGCCTTCCGCCGCCTGGGGTCCGGTTTCGGTGGCCGCAGGGTCACCGGGGTCGGTTTCGACCAGGACACCCTACGCGAGGCGGGCATCGAGGACGCCGGCGCGTTCGCCGCGGTGAGCAGCGGCGACAACTCCAACATCATCGCGGCCCGGGTGGCCCGCGAGATGTTCGCGATCGAGAACGTCGCGGCCCGTATCTACGACCCGCGGCGCGCCGAGGTGTACCAGCGCCTGGGCATCCCCACCGTCGCCACGGTCCGCTGGACCGCCGACCAGATGATGCGCAGGCTGCTGCCGTCGGGGGCGGAGCCGCTGTGGCGGGACCCGAGCGGCGGCGTACAGCTCGCCGAGGTGCACACCTCCCCCGCCTGGATCGGGCACAAGATCAGCCGGCTCCAGGAGGAGACGGGCGTACGGGTCGCGTTCCTCACCCGGCTGGGCGAGGCCGTCCTGCCGACCTCCCAGACGGTGCTGCAGGAGGGTGATCTCGTCCACGTGATGATGCGTACGGAGGACATCGCGAAGGTCGAGGCGGCCTGCTCGCACGGCCCCGAGGAAGGCGGTCAGGGATGAGGGTCGCTATTGCCGGTGCCGGCGCGGTGGGGCGTTCCATCGCGGGCGAGCTGCTGGAGAACGGTCACGAGATCCTGCTCATCGACAAGGCGCCGACCGCCATCTCGGTGGAGCGTGTGCCGCTCGCCGAGTGGCTGCTGGCCGACGCCTGCGAGATCACCTCGCTCGACGAGGCGGCGCTCCAGCGCTGCAACGTGGTGATCGCGGCGACGGGTGACGACAAGGTCAACCTGGTCGTGTCCCTGCTCGCGAAGACCGAGTACGGCGTGCCGCGGGTCGTGGCCCGCGTCAACAATCCCAAGAACGAGTGGCTCTTCACCGAGGCATGGGGTGTCGATGTCGCGGTCTCCACACCGCGTCTGATGTCGGCGCTGGTCGAGGAGGCGGTGAGTGTCGGCGATCTCGTACGGCTGCTCCGCTTCAGCCACGGCGACGCCAACCTCGTCGAGCTGACGCTGCCGCCCGAGTCGGCGCTGGCCGGGACGCAGGTCGGGGACGTGGACTGGCCCGAGGACACCTCGCTGGTCACCATCATCCGCGGTACGCGCGTGCTCACGCCGAGCCAGGAGGAGACCCTGGAGGCGGGCGACGAGCTGCTGTTCGTGGCCGCTCAGGCGCGCGAGGAGCAGCTGGAGGACCTGCTGTCGGTCCGCAAGACGGACGCGGCGAGCTGACGGCGGAACGTACGACAACGTGTGTGGGGCCCGGAACGAGGACGGTTCCGGGCCCCACACACGTACGTACGGGAAGTCAGGCGTACGGGAATCAGGCCTCGCGCCGCGCCGCCGCCTTGCGCTCCTTCTCGGCCTTCTCCTGCGCCTCCATCTCCGCGAACACGTCGATGGGCGGCGGGGCCTTCGCCAGGAAGACCCACGTCAGGTACACCGCGAGCAGGAACGGCGGGATCTTCAGCGCGACCAACACCCAGCCGAGCTGGGTGGTGTCGGCCCACCAGTACAGCGGGAAGAGGATCGCGCACTTGGCGAGCAGGATCAGGCCCCAGGCCCAGCTCGCCTTGGCGTACGCCTTCTTGCGTCCCGGGTTCCGCGTCCGCCAGGAGAGGTTCTCCTTGAAGATCGGGCCGAGGATCAGGCCGATCAGCGGAACGCCCGCGAGCGTGGTCACGATGTACGCGAGGGCGAGTCCCAGGGTGTAGATCATGCCCGGCAGGTAGAAGTCCTTGGCGTTGCCGGTCATCATCGCGAAGACGACACCGAAGGCGACTCCGAAGACGCCGCTGAAGGCGTGCTTGACGGTGTCCCGGCGGATCAGCCGTACGGCGACGAGCAGCAAGGACACCGCGAGAGCGGCGATGGCCGAGATGTGCAGGTCCTTGTTGATCGTGAAGATGGTCACGAACAGCAGACCGGGAAGCACGGTCTCCACCATGCCGCGGAGGCCGCCGAAGGCCTCGAAGAGGGCCGCCTCGGTAACGGCCTTGGCGGCCCTGGCGCCCTGGGCGCCCCGGGCGTCCTCGGCTTCGGTCTGTTCGCTGTCGTGGTCCGTCGCGGTCGGCTTGTCGAGAGACGTCACCGGCTACTCCTGTCCGAGCGGTCGGAGCTCGTATTTGGGATTGAAAAGCACCCGGCGGCCGTGGCTCATGGAGATCCGGCCCGAGGCGATGAGCCTGCGGCCCGGTTCTATGCCCACGATGGAACGGCGGCCCAGCCACACGACGTCCAGGGGCGCGGTGCCGTCGAACAGCTCCGCCTCCAGGGCGGGTACACCGGCCCGCGGACGCAGGGTGACCGTGCGCAAGGTACCAGTCACCTTCACCACCTGGCGGTCGTCGCAGTCGCAGATGCGTGAGCAACCCGCGGCCTCCGCGTCTTCCTGCAGCTCCGCGGAGTGCAGGTCCTCCTGCGAGGTGGACAGCCGGTCAAGCATCCGGCGGAACCGGCCGGCAGGCTTCTCCGAACGTGGTACGGCACTCATACACGAAGCCTACCGGGGAGCGGGCCGCCCCGGATCACCCCGGATTCCGGTCGTCGCTGCCGCTGCAGCTACCGCTACCGCTCGAAGCGGTATCCCATGCCGGGTTCGGTGACGAAGTGCCGGGGGTGCGAGGGATCCGCCTCCAGCTTGCGGCGCAGCTGAGCCATGTAGACGCGCAGGTAGTTGGTCTCGGTGCCGTACGAGGGGCCCCAGACCTCCTGGAGGAGCTGCTTCTGGCTGACCAGCCGGCCCGTGTTCCGTACGAGCACCTCCAGGAGGTGCCATTCGGTGGGGGTCAGCCGTACGTCCCTGCCGTCACGGTTCACCTTCTTGGCGGCCAGATCGACGGTGAAGTCGCCCGCGTCGACGATCACGTCGTCCTCCGCCCCTCCCGTCGGCTCGGCCCTGCGGACCGCGGCGCGGAGCCTGGCCAGCAGTTCGTCCATGCCGAAGGGCTTGGTGACGTAGTCGTCGGCCCCGGCGTCCAGCGCCTCGACCTTCTCGTCGGAGGTGTGGCGGGCGGAGAGCACCAGGATCGGTACGCGGGTCCAGCCGCGCAGGCCCTTGATCACCTCCACGCCGTCCATGTCGGGCAGGCCGAGGTCGAGGACGACCACGTCGGGGTGGCGGGCGGCGGCGAGCTGGAGCGCGGTCGCGCCGTCGGGGGCCGCGTCCACTTCGTACTTGCGCGCCTTCAGGTTGATCACGAGGGCGCGTACGATCTGCGGCTCGTCGTCGACCACGAGCACCCGGGTCATGGAGTGCCTGCCTTTCTGCTGGATGCACAGGTGGATGTACGGGCGGGGCGACCGGTTCGTACCGGCGGGTGCCCGGGGGCCGCTTTGAGGGTGAGGACCATCGTCATGCCGCCGCCGGGCGTGTCCTCGGCGGTGAGCGTGCCGCCCATGGACTCGGCGAAGCCGCGGGCGACCGCGAGCCCGAGGCCCACTCCGGCGCCGCGCGGGGCGTCGCCGTAGCGCTGGAACGGCTCGAATATCCGGTCCTTCTCGTCGTCGGGGACTCCGGGCCCGCGGTCCGCGACGCGCAGCTCGACGCGGTCGCCGAGCGCGCTGGCGGCGACGGAGACGGGGACGCCGCCGGGGCTGTACTTCACGGCGTTCTCGACGATGTTGGCGACGGCGCGTTCGAGGAGGCCGCGGTCGACGGCCACCATCGGCAGGGTCTCCGGGATGTCGAGGCCAACGCTCTCGGCGGGTACGCCGACGAGCGCCATCGGGACGACCTCGTCCAGGTCGGTCTCGCGGATGAGGGGGGTGACAGTTCCGGTCTGGAGCCTGGACATGTCGAGGAGGTTGCCGACCAGGTGGTCGAGGCGGTCGGCGCCGTCCTCGATGCCCGCGAGCAGTTCGGCCTCGTCGGCGTCCGACCAGGACACGTCGTCGGAGCGCAGGGACGACACGGCGGCCTTGATCGCGGCGAGCGGCGTACGCAGGTCATGGCTGACGGCGGCGAGCAGGGCGGTGCGGATGCGGTTACCCTCGGCCAGTTTGCGCGCCCCCTCGGCCTCGCCCACCAGGCGCTGCCTGTCGAGTACGACCGCTGCCTGGGCGGCGAAGGCGCCGAGCACCCGGCGGTCCTCGGCGGGCAGGACGCGGCCGGAGAGCGCGAGCGCCATGTGGTCGCCGACGGGCATGTCCACGTCGGCGTCCTCGGGGCGTGTGACCGGGCGGGGGCCGACGCTGCCCGCGCACGTCCAGGGGTCGACGTCGCTCGCCCGTTCGAGCAGCGCGACCGACCGCATGGCGAAGGTCTCGCGGACCCGCTCCAGCAGGGCGTCCAGGGTCGTCTCGCCGCGCAGAACGCTGCCCGCGAGGAACGAGAGGATCTCGGACTCGGCGCGCAGCCGGGCGGCCTGGTGGGTGCGGCGGGCCGCCAGGTCGACCACGGAGGCGACCGAGACGGCCACCGCGAAGAAGATCACGATGGCGACGATGTTCTTCGGGTCGCTGACCGTGAGGGTGCGGGTGGGCGGCGTGAAGTAGTAGTTCAGCAGGAGCGATCCCACGGCGGCCGACGCAAGCGCGGGCAGCAGCCCGCCGAGCAGGGCCGCGAGCACGGTGAGGAACAGGAACAGCAGGACGTTGTTGGCGAGCCCCGGGCCGTGCTCCATGCTCGTGAGCAGCAGCGCGAGCAGGGCGGGAGCCACGGCGCCGACCAGCCATCCGGAGACGATCCGGGCCCGGCCGAGGCGGGCGCCGCGGGCGACGGGCAGGCCCCGGCCCTTGGCGACGTGGTCGTGGGTGACGATGTGGACGTCCAGGTCGGGCCCGGAGTCGCGGGCCACGGTGGCGCCGACTCCGGGGCCGAGGACGTACTGCCACGCCTTGCGGCGGCTGGAGCCGAGCACGATCTGCGTGGCGTTGACGCCGCGCGCGAATTCGAGCAGGGCGTGCGGTACGTCGTCGCCTATGACGTGGTGAAACGTTCCGCCGAGGTCCTCGACGAGGGTGCGCTGTACGACGAGTTCCTTGGGCGAGGCCGAGGTCAGGCCGTCGCTGCGGGCGATGTAGACGGCGAGGATCTCGCTGCCGGACCCCTTGGCGGCCATGCGGGAGGCGCGGCGGATGAGCGTACGGCCCTCGGGTCCGCCGGTGAGGCCGACGACGATGCGTTCGCGCGCCTGCCAGGTGGAGCGGATGTTGTGCTCGCCGCGGTACTGCTGGAGGTACTCGTCGACGCGGTCGGCGACCCACAGGAGCGCCAGCTCACGCAGCGCGGTGAGGTTGCCGGGGCGGAAGTAGTGGGACAGGGCCGCGTCGAGTTTGTCCGGCTTGTATATGTTGCCGTGGGCCATGCGGCGGCGCAGGGCCTGGGGCGACATGTCGACGAGCTCGATCTGGTCGGCCCGCCGTACGACCTCGTCGGGTACGGTCTCCCGCTGCCGTACGCCGGTTATCGACTCGACGACGTCGCCCAGGGACTCCAGGTGCTGGATATTGACCGTGGAGATGACGTCGATGCCGGCCTGGAGCAGCTCTTCGACATCCTGGCAGCGCTTGGCGTTGCGTGAGCCCGGGACGTTGGTGTGGGCGAGTTCGTCGACGAGGGCGACGGCGGGGCGGCGCCGGAGGACCGCGTCGACGTCCATCTCGGTGAAGGCCGCGCCGCGGTACTCGATCTCGCGGCGCCCGACCTGCTCCAGTCCGTGCAGCATCACTTCGGTGCGGGGACGGTCGTGGTGCTCGACGAAGGCGACGACGCAGTCGGTGCCGCGCTCGACGCGCCGGTGGGCCTCGGCGAGCATGGCGTACGTCTTGCCGACACCGGGCGCCGCACCCAGATAGATCCGAAGTTTGCCGCGTCCCATGGCCCCATTGTCATCGCTGTCTCCAGGCAAAACGGACGCGGGGGGCGACTTCAGGTGCGTATTGACGAAGTTCTGATGCTCAGACGTGTTCGACGAGGTGACCGTCGCCGAGTTCCAGGACCCGGTCGGCGAGGTCCAGGAGCTGGGCGTCGTGCGTGGCGACGAGCGCGGTCACGCCTTCGCTCCGTACGACCGCGCGCAGCGCCGGCTTGTTGGCGAGTGCGCGGGCGATGGCGACGCGCTGCTGCTGGCCGCCGGAGAGCTCGCCGGGGCGCTGCGCGGCCTGGCCGGCGAGGCCGACGAGGGCGAGCAGCAGCTCGACGCGCTCCTCGCGCACCTTGGGGTCGGTCCTGCGCAGCCGCATCGGTACGCCGACGTTCTCGGCGGCGGTGAGGATGGGGATCAGGCCGAAGGACTGGAAGATGAAGCCGAATGCGGTCGCGGCGCAGTTCCAGGAGGCCGGTCTCGCCGAGGCCCGCCAGTTCGGTGCCGTCTACGACGATGCGGCCGCGGTCGGCGGTGTCGAGGCCGCCGACCAGGTTGAGCAGGGTTGTCTTGCCGGAGCCCGACCGGCCCTTGAGCGCGACGAGCTGACCGCGCGGCACGGTGAAGGAGACGCCGCGCAGCGCGTGGACGGCCGCCGCTCCCGTGCCGTAGGAGTGGTGCAGATCCGTCACCTCGACCATGGGTCGTCCGGCCGGGTCGTCGACGACCGCAGCGCCGGTGCCGCCCCTGGTGTTCTCGTTCACGCGTGCTCCCCCGTACGGTCGTTCGGCCGGGCGTCAGTATGGTCACCGCGCGCCCGGCCCCGCAACGGTCAGCCCGTGGCCACGAGTTCCTTGAGCGCGATGTTGAGTGCGAGGACGTTTACGCGGGGCTCGCCCATGAAGCCGAGGGTCCGCCCTTCGGTGTGGTCCTCGACCAGCTTCTCGACCCGCTTGACGCCGAGCCCGTTGCGTTCCGCGACCCGGTGCGCCTGGAGGGTGGCGTACTGCGGTGAGATGTGCGGGTCGAGCCCCGAGCCGGACGAGGTGACGGCTTCGGCCGGTACGTCGGAGGGGTCGACCCGGTAACCGGCCGTGGAGTTGTCCCGGACGACGGCGGCCTTCGCGTCCCTGACCCAGGCGATCAGCTCCTTGTTGTCGCCGGAGCGGTTGGTCGCCCCGGAAAGGATGAGCCGGTACTGGGTGTTGACGCTGTTGGTGCCGAGCCCGTTGGCCGGGCGCGGCTGGAACCATCTCAGGTCCGGGTCCGGCGTCTTCTGGCCCTGCTTCAGCGGCAGGTCGTACCGCTGTCCGATCAGCGCGGAGCCGACGACCGCGCCCTGGGACGTGACTTCTGAGCCGTTGGCCTTGTCGTGGAACAGGGCCTGCGCGACACCGGTGACGGCGAGCGGGTAGACGACACCGCAGACGACGGTGAGGACGAGCAGGGCGCGGAGGGCGGCGCCGAGCAGCCGTGCGGAGTTTCTCAGGGAGTTGTTGGTCATTGACGTCACCCGATGCCAGGAATGAGGGAGATGATCAAATCGATGATCTTGATGCCGGCGAACGGCGCGACGAGCCCGCCGAGTCCGTAGATCCCGAGATTGCGCCGGAGCATCCTGTCGGCGCTCATCGGCCGGTAGCGGACACCCCGCAGGGCCAGCGGCACCAGGGCGACGATGACCAGCGCGTTGAAGACGACGGCCGACAGGATCGCGGACCTGGGCGAGGACAGGTCCATGATGTTGAGCTTGTCCAGGCTCGGATACACGACGGCGAACATGGCCGGGATGATCGCGAAGTACTTCGCCACGTCGTTGGCGATCGAGAACGTCGTCAGCGCGCCCCGCGTGATGAGCAGCTGCTTGCCGATGGCCACGATCTCGATCAGCTTGGTCGGGTCGGAGTCCAGGTCCACCATGTTCCCGGCCTCCTTGGCGGCCGACGTCCCGGTGTTCATGGCCACGCCGACGTCCGCCTGCGCGAGCGCGGGAGCGTCGTTCGTACCGTCACCCGTCATCGCCACGAGCTTGCCGCCGGCCTGCTCGCGCTTGATGAGCGCCATCTTGTCCTCGGGGGTGGCCTCGGCGAGGAAGTCGTCGACGCCGGCCTCTTCGGCGATGGCTTTGGCCGTCAGCGGGTTGTCACCCGTGATCATGACCGTCCTGATGCCCATGCGGCGCAGCTCGTCGAACCGTTCCCGCATGCCCTCCTTGACGACGTCCTTGAGGTGGACGGCGCCCAGCACCCGTGCGCCGTCGGCGTCCTCCAGAGCCACCAGCAGCGGCGTACCACCCGCTTGCGCGATGCGGTCGGTGATCTCACGCGCGTCCGGTGCGACACTTCCGCCCCGCTCCTCGACCCAGGCGACGACCGAGCCGGTCGCGCCCTTGCGGACCATGTGCCCGTCCACGTCCACACCCGACATCCGGGTCTGGGCGGTGAAGGCCACCCACTCGGCACTTGCCAACTCCCCCTGGTGGCGCTCGCGAAGGCCGTACTTCTCCTTGGCGAGTACGACGACGGACCGCCCCTCGGGGGTCTCGTCGGCCAGCGAGGAGAGCTGGGCGGCGTCCGCGAGTTCGGCCTCGGTGACGGCCCCGACCGGAACGAATTCGACGGCCCGGCGGTTGCCGAGGGTGATGGTGCCGGTCTTGTCGAGCAGCAGGGTCGACACATCGCCCGCCGCTTCGACGGCGCGCCCCGACATGGCCAGCACATTGCGCTGTACGAGCCGGTCCATGCCGGCGATGCCGATGGCGGAGAGCAAAGCTCCGATCGTCGTCGGGATCAGGCAGACGAGCAGCGCGGTCAGCACGGTCACCGACTGCTTCTCGCCCGCGTAGACGGCGAACGGCTGGAGTGTGACGACCGCCAGCAGGAAGACGATCGTCAACGAGGCGAGCAGGATGTTCAGCGCGATCTCGTTGGGCGTCTTCTGCCGGGCCGCTCCCTCGACCAGGTTGATCATCCGGTCGATGAAGGTCTCGCCGGGCTTCGTCGTGATCTTTACGACGATGCGGTCGGAGAGGACCTTCGTACCACCGGTGACGGCCGACCGGTCGCCCCCGGACTCCCGGATGACAGGCGCCGATTCGCCGGTGATGGCCGACTCGTCGACCGAGGCGACCCCTTCGACGACATCACCGTCCCCCGGAATGACGTCCCCCGCCTCGCAGACGACCAGGTCGCCGATACGAAGGTCCGTACCCGGCACCCGTTCCTCGGCGGAGCCGTTCAGCCGTCGCGCCACCGTCTCGGTCCTGGCCCGGCGCAGGGTGTCGGCCTGCGCCTTGCCGCGGCCCTCGGCGACGGCCTCCGCGAGATTGGCGAAGACCGTGGTCAGCCACAGCCACGCGGTGATCGCCCAGCCGAACCAGTCGGTCGGGTCGAGGAGGGCGAAGGCAGTGGTCAGTACCGATCCCACCAACACCACGAACATCACAGGTGACTTGACCATCACCCGCGGGTCGAGCTTCCGCAGAGCGTCCGGAAAGGACCTGAGCAGCTGCACGGGGTCGAACAGCCCCCCGCCGACGCGGCCGCCGGCCTCGGGCCTGTGCCCGGCCGGCACGTCCTGGTCGTCCCGGTGCGGCGCACGGGTCACGGTGTTGGTGCTCATGACGCGAGCCCTTCGGCGAGCGGACCCAGCGCGAGCGCCGGGAAGTAGGTCAGACCGGTGATGATCATGATCGTGCCGACCAGCAGCCCGCTGAAGAGCGGCTTGTCGGTACGGAGGGTGCCGGCGGTCTCGGGCACCGGCCGCTGCCCGGCGAGCGATCCGGCGAGCGCCAGGACGAACACCATCGGGAGGAAGCGGCCGAGCAGCATCACGATGCCGAGGGTGGTGTTGAACCACTGCGTGTCGGCGTTGAGGCCCGCGAAGGCGCTGCCGTTGTTGTTGGCGCCGGAGGTGTAGGCGTACAGGATCTCGGAGAAGCCGTGCGCCCCGGAGTTGGTCATCGAGTGGGCCGGTGTGTCCAGCGCCATCGCCGCGGCGGTGAAGGAGAGCACCAGCGCCGGGGTGACCAGGATGTAGCAGGCCGCCAGCTTGATCTCGCGGACGCCGAGTTTCTTGCCCAGGTACTCGGGCGTACGGCCGACCATGAGGCCCGCGATGAACACCGCGACGACCGCCATGATCAGCATGCCGTAGAGGCCGGAGCCGGCACCGCCGGGGGCGATCTCGCCGAGCTGCATGCCGAGCAGGGCGATGCCGCCGCCGAAGCCGGTGTACGAGGAGAGGAAGGAGTTGACGGCGCCGGTCGAGGTGAGCGTGGTGGCCACCGCGAAGACGGCCGAGCCGCCGATCCCGAAGCGGGTCTCCTTGCCCTCCATCGCGCCGCCCGCGAGGTCGAAGGCCGGGCCGCCGTGGTGGAACTCGGTCCACATCATCAGGGCGGTGAAACCGAGCCAGATGACCGCCATCGCGGCGAGGATCGCGTAGCCCTGCCGCAGGTTCCCGGCCATGCGGCCGAAAGTGCGGGTGAGCGAGAAGGGGATGACGAGGATCAGGAAGATCTGGAAGAGGTTCGAGAAGGGGTTCGGGTTCTCGAAGGGGTGGGCGGAGTTGGCGTTGAAGTAGCCGCCGCCGTTCGTACCCAGCTCCTTGATGACCTCCTGCGAGGCGACGGCCCCGCCGTTCCACTGCTGCGTTCCGCCCGTGAACTGGCCCACCGGGTGAATCCCGGCGAAGTTCTGTACGGCGCCGCACGCGACGAGCACGATCGCGCCGAGCACGGCCATGGGCAGCAGGATCCGTACGGTGCCGCGCACCAGATCCGCCCAGAAGTTGCCGAGCTCGCCGGTGCGGGAGCGGGCGAAGCCCCGTACCAGCGCCACCGCTACGGCCATGCCGACCGCCGCCGAGAGGAAGTTCTGCACCGCGAGGCCGCCGGTCTGCACGACGTGGCCCATGGCCTGCTCGCCGGCGTACGACTGCCAGTTGGTGTTGGTGACGAAGGACGCGGCGGTGTTGAACGCCTGGTCCGGGTCGATGGAGGAAAAGCCGAGCGAGCCGGGCAGGGAGCCCTGGAGGCGTTGCAGCAGGTAGAGGAAGAGGACGCTCACCGCCGAGAGGGCGAGGACACCGCGCAGGTACGCGGGCCAGCGCATCTGCGCGGTGGGATTGGCGCCGACGGCCCGGTAGATCCACTTCTCGGCCCGCAGGTGGTTCGGGGAGGAGTAGACGCGGGCCATGTGGTCGCCGAGCGGCCGGTACGCCAGAGCGAGCGCCACGACGAGCGCGAGCAGCTGGAGTACGCCGGCGAGGACGGGGCTCATGGTGGGGCTCAGAACCTCTCCGGGTACACAAGGGCGAGGACGAGATAGCCCAGCAGGGAGACGGCCACGACCAGTCCGACGATGTTCTCGGCAGTCACAGCTTCGCCACCCCCTTGGCGACTAGGGCCACCAGCGCGAAGACCGCGAGCGTGGTGACGACGAAGGCCAGATCGGCCATCGGGTGCTCCTGGATGAGATACGGATTCTCTGACCCCCCGAGGAAACCTCCTCCACAGGCGCCCGGGCCGTCCGTTGACGCCTCCCTTACGGCCACGGCCACCGTCTTGACGAGATCCGTACGAGCCCGCCCCACCATCCCCTGACCAGCAAAAAGCCGGTGGGCCGTACCCCCCGCTCGGGGAGTACGGCCCACCGGCCACGTCAGTCTCGGGTCAGCGCGTCAGCGCACTTCGGTGATCTCCGGACCACGCTGCAGCTGTCCCATCCCGCCGGAGAAGCGCGAGCCTTCCTGCTCCTCCTGCTGGACGCCCTCGGGCACCATCTGCGCGTCGTCCGGCAGCTTGAGGACGATCGGGTCACGCGGCGCCATCGGACCCTCGCCCCGTACGACCACGGTGTCCTTGAAGACGTGCTCCAGCACACCCGCGGCCTCCGGCTGCACCGCGCCCTGACCGGAGATCACTCCGCGCAGGAACCAGCGCGGCCCGTCGACACCGACGAAGCGCACCATCTGCACGCCACCCGTGCCGTCCGGCAGCTGTACGGGCACCTGGGCCCGCAGCTCCCAGCCCAGCGGGCCCTCGATCTCGTCGATCACGCCGCCCTGCTGGGTGATGCCCGACGCGATCTCCTCGCGGACCTCGCCCCAGATGCCTTCCTTCTTGGGCGCCGCGAAGGCCTGGAGCTGGACGGCGCTGTCGCGCAGTACGACCGTCGCCGCGACGATCGCGTCGCCCGCGACCTCGACCCGCAGTTCCATGCCCTCGACTCCGGGCACGAACAGTCCGCCCAGGTCGACCCGGCCCTCACCGGGCTCCCTGACCTCGGACACGTCCCACGGACCGTCCGGGCGGGGTGCCGGCGGCAGGTTCACCCTGCGCAGCGACCCGTCGCCGTCCGCGGCCTCGTCAGGCTCGACGTCGTCGACGACCTGCTCGGCCTCGCCCGCCACTACATCGTCGGCGGATTCGCTCTTCTTGCGACGTCCGAACACGTCACTGTCCTTCCCGGTCGGATACGACCGATGCGTATCGATTCCCACCCGCCCGGCCGTCCACAGCGGCATGACCGCCGGTGGAACCGAAGCCCCCCTCGGCCCGCGCCGAGCCGGGAAGCTCCGCGACCTCGTGGAAGCGCACCTTCTCGACCTGCTGGACGACCAGTTGGGCAATCCGGTCGAAGCGCTCGAACCGCACGCTTTCGCGCGGGTCGAGATTGACCACGATCACCTTGATTTCCCCACGGTACCCGGCATCCACCGTCCCCGGGGCATTCACGAGGGCGACTCCACAGCGGGCGGCGAGACCGGATCGCGGGTGCACGAAGGCCGCGTACCCGTCGGGCAGCGCGACAGACACCCCGGTGGGCAGCACCGCACGCTCACCCGGCGCGAGTTCGGCGGCCTGCGTGGTCACCAGATCGGCTCCCGCGTCGCCCGGATGCCCGTACGAAGGCAGCGGTACGTCGGGGTCGACCCGGCGGATCAGCACGTCTACAGGGTTACGGCTCACGGGTTCACCTCGAAGGCGCGGGTGCGCCTGACCTGATCGGGGTCGGCCATCGCCGCCCGGATCTCCTCCGGGCGTCCGTTCTCGATGAAGTGGTCGACCTTGACTTCGATGAAGAGGGCGTCGGCGCGGACGGCCACCGGCCCATCGGGGCCGCCGATCCGTCCGGTCGCCGTGGAGTAGATCTTCCGGCCGTGCACCGCGGTCACCTCGGCGTCAAGGTGCAGCACGGTGTCCACCGGCACGGGACGTACGAAATCGGTCTCCAGCCGGCCGGTCACCGCGATCACCCGCAGCAGCCAGTTCAGCGACCCGAGCGTCTCGTCGAGCGCCGTGGCCAGTACGCCGCCGTGCGCGAGGCCGGGGGCGCCCTGGTGGGCGGGCCTGACTGTGAACTCGGCCGAGACGCGCACGCCGTCGCCGGCGCGGGCCTGGAGGTGCAGCCCGTGGGGCTGGCCGTCGCCGCAGCCGAAGCAGTGGTCGTAGTGCGCGCCGAGCAGCTCTCCGGGCGGCGGTGCGTCGGGGTGCCTGACCGGGGCTATGGCGTCGGCCGGGGGCTTCAGGGCCGCGGACCCGGGGGCCGTCTCCCGGAAGTTCTCAGTACTCACAGGCGCAGACCTTACCCGCGCGGGTACGCGCAGGTCGCACCGTGCCAAGCTTGGTTTCATGCAGCCTTCCGCCCCGCAGTACGCAGAACGTCTCACCGCACCCCGCTCCTGGTGGATCATCGCCGGGCTCATCGGCATCGCGGGCGGCCTGATGCTGCTGCCCCTGGGTCTCCTGCCGATGCTGGGCGGGCTGGTCGGGGCCGGAGCGCTCGCCGCGGCGGGCGTGAGCGCGTACGGCTCGCAGCGGATCCGGGTGGTCGGGGACGCGCTGATCGCCGGTGACGCCCGTATCCCGGTCTCCGCGCTGGGCGAGACCGAGGTGCTGGACGCGGAGCAGGCCCGCGCCTGGCGGTCGTACAAGGCCGATACGCGCGCCCACATGCTGCTGCGCAGCTACATCCCGGGAGCGCTGCGGGTGGAAGTCACCGACCCGGCCGACCCGACGCCGTACCTCTACCTCTCGACGCGCGACCCCGAGGGCCTGGCCGCGGCTCTCGCGGCCGTACGGGCGGCCTAGCCGCCCAGCTCCTTGCGGCCCGGCCCCGGCTCGACCGGGGGCTGTGCCGGCTTTTCGGGCTCGTCGAGAGGCGGCAGCTCGGGCAGCGCGTCCCAGGGGATCTGGGTGCTGCGCAGGTCCTTGCGGACCCGCTCGGCGAGCTTTCTGGTGTCGCGGCGGTTCATCACGGCGCCGACGGCGGCGCCGACCATGAACGGCATGAGGTTCGGCAGATTGCGGACCATGCGTTTCATGATCTGCTGCCGGAGCTGGCGCTTGAGCTGCGTGCCGAGCGCCGTGTTGTACGTGGCCGGTTTGGTCACGTCGATCCCCCGCTCCTGGGTCCAGGAGGTGAGGTAGGCGGTGCTGCGCTGGGTCAGCCCGCCGGGCGGCCGCATGCCGTAGACCTCGTGCAGCTCCGCGATGAGCTTCAGCTCGATCGCGGCGACGCCGGTGATCTCGGCGGCCAGCTCGGCCGGCATCGCGGGGGGTACGGGCAGCATGGCCGCCACGCCGATGCCCGCCCCCACGGTGGAGGTGCCGTTGGCCGCACCCGCCACCAGCTTGTCCGCGATCTGCTCCGGGCCGAGGCCCGGGAACTGCTTGCGCAGGGTCGGCAGGTCACGTACGGGAACGCGCGGCGCCAGCTCGATGACCCGGTCGGCGAGATAGCCGATGCCGGCCTTCGCGCCCTGGCCGCCCTTCCGTACGCCCTGCCTGACAGCCGCCAGGCGCCGGGCCCGCGCAGTGGGCCCTTCCGCCGTTTCGAGCGAGGCCGGCAGGCCTCGCTCGTCGTCACGTGCGCCGACGGCCGCGCTCACGCCTTGCGGCGCCTCCGGGGAATCCTTGCGCCGGAAGCGCTTCTTCCTGGACGGTGTCGCGCCTGCCATGGCCGGCCTGCCTAGTCGCAGTCGCGGCAGATCGGCTGACCGTTCTTCTCCCTGGCCAGCTGGCTGCGGTGGTGCACCAGGAAGCAGCTCATGCAGGTGAACTCGTCGGCCTGCTTGGGCAGGACGCGAACGGCGAGCTCTTCGTTGGACAGGTCGGCGCCGGGCAGTTCAAGCCCTTCCGCCGCCTCGAATTCGTCCACGTCAACGGCCGATGCCGTCTTGTCGCTCCGACGTGCCTTGAGCTCTTCAAGGCTGTCGGAATCGACGTCGTCATCGGTCTTGCGTGGGGTGTCGTAATCCGTTGCCACTGTCGCTCTCCCCCTCTGGGTAGTTGCGGTGTCTCAGCGCACGTAACGCGTGAGAGGCCGGACTTGTGCCCGACCTGAGGCGGAGATTTTGCCTCACATCAAGGTCTGTTACTCAATCGACACCCAACCGAGCCCCTCGGGGTTGATCGGTTTTGATGGCGATCGGGACCGTACACGGTCCGAATGTCGCACTTCACGAGCGCCACCTCGTGTACTTCCCGTTATCTCACCCCCAGGAAACCCGGACTTTTCCCGGTTTTCCGGGGAAGTCCGCGATCACGGAGAGTGGGTGGCCGGAAATCCGAGCCTGTGATCGATCACACACAGGCCGACCCCGGCCGGGTCCAAAAAATTCCGCTTAAAGCGAACAGCCGCGTGGCTGCGCGAAACGTCTCAGACCGGGAGAGTGACACGCATCACGAGGCCGCCGCCCTCGCGGGGCTCCGCGATGATACGGCCTCCGTGGGCCCTCGCGACGCTGCGCGCGATCGAGAGCCCGAGACCCACGCCCTTGTCGCTGCCGGTGCGCTCGGTACGCAGGCGCCGGAACGGCTCGAAGAGGTTGTCGATCTCGTACGCGGGAACCACTGGACCCGTGTTCGAGACCACCAGGAGTGCCTGGCCGTGCTGAATCTCGGTGGTGACCTCGACCCAGCCGTCCTGCGGGACGTTGTAGCGCACGGCGTTCTGCACCAGGTTAAGGGCGATCCGCTCCAGCAGTACGCCATTGCCCTGCACCACGGCGGGCGCCCGCTCGCCGCGGATCTCCACCCCTTTCGCCGCCGCCTCGCCGTGCGCCTGGTCGATGGCGCGCGAGGCGACCTCGGCCAGGTCCACCGGCTTGCGCTCGACGATCTGGTTCTCGCTGCTGGCGAGCAGCAGCAGGCCCTCCACCAGCTGCTCGCTGCGCTCGTTGGTGGCCAGCAGTGTCTTGCCGAGCTGCTGGAGCTCGGGGGGCGCGCCGGGGTCCGACAGGTGGACCTCCAGCAGCGTCCTGTTGATCGCGAGCGGCGTGCGCAGCTCGTGCGACGCGTTGCCCACGAACCTCTGCTGGGCGGTGAAGGCCCGCTCCAGACGGTCGAGCATCTCATCGAAGGTGTCCGCGAGCTCCTTCAGCTCGTCGTCGGGCCCGTCCAGCTCGATCCGCCGGGTCAGGTCCGTGCCGGCCACCCGGCGGGCCGTGCGCGTGATCCTGCCGAGCGGCGAGAGGACGCGCCCGGCCATCGCGTAACCGAAGGCGAAAGCGATGACACTGAGCCCGAGCAGCGCGAGCAGGGAGCGGCTGAGCAGCTCGTCGAGCGCCTGCTGCCGCTGGTGGTTGACGCAGGCGTTCATCGCCGCGTTGAACTGCTCGGGCGAGGGGTTGCTGGGCAGGTCCCGCAGGTCGCACACGGTGCTCTCGACCCGGCCGCTCACGATCTTGAAGGGCAGGTCGCTGCCCACCGCGAGGGCCTGCGCCGCGAGCAGGTAGATGATCGAGAGCAGCAGAATGCCCGCGATCAGGAACATCCCGCCGTACAGCAAGGTGAGCCGTATCCGGATGGTCGGGCGCAGCCACGGGAACGAGGGTTCCGGCCCCCTCGGGTCCCAGGTCGGTTTCGGCGGCGCGCCGGGGGGCGCCGGGGTGGAAGCCATCGCGCGTCAGATCCGGTAGCCGGAACCGGGCACGGTGACGATGACCGGCGGCTCACCGAGCTTGCGGCGCAGCGTCATGACGGTGACCCGCACGACATTGGTGAACGGATCGGTGTTCTCGTCCC
This sequence comes from Streptomyces sp. ISL-99, assembly GCF_018614005.1. NCBI lineage: Bacteria > Bacillati > Actinomycetota > Actinomycetes > Kitasatosporales > Streptomycetaceae > Streptomyces > Streptomyces sp. ISL-99. Next base: position 33,617 of record NZ_JAGGPC010000063.1, on the reverse strand, counting down.
ACGCCTTTTCGAGCAGCTGCTCGGCCGACACGACGGCACCTTCGCTGCGCATCAGCACCTCCAGCACCGCGAACTCCTTCGGCGCGAGCTGGATCTCCTGGCCGTCGCGGAAGACCTCGCGGCGGTTCGGGTCGAGCTTGATGCCGGCACGCTCCAGGACGGGCGGCAGCGCGACGGTCGTACGGCGCCCCAGGGCCCGTACCCGCGCGGTCAGCTCGCTGAAGGCGAAGGGCTTGGGCAGATAGTCGTCGGCGCCGATCTCCAGGCCCTCCACGCGGTCGCTGACGTCACCGGAAGCGGTGAGCATCAGGACGCGGGTGGGCATGCCCAGCTCGACGATCTTGCGGCAGACGTCGTCACCGTGGACCAGCGGGAGGTCACGGTCGAGCACGACGACGTCGTAGTCGTTCACCCCGATACGTTCCAGGGCGGCCGCTCCGTCGTACACGACGTCGACGGCCATGGCCTCCCGGCGCAGTCCGGTGGCCACCGCATCGGCGAGCAGCTGCTCGTCCTCGACGACGAGTACGCGCACGTCGTAATTCCTTCCGCTGACTGCCCTGGCGAGCAGGTGTATCCGATGGACTGTGTGCTGCCATCCTGCCCCTTTCGGCCATAAACCGGCGGTAAGGCGATACAGGCGGACGGCGACGGCCGAGGGCCATGAGTGGGGATTTCCATGATTCCTGGGCGAGTTGAGGTTTTCCTGAGGCGGGCTGTGGGGAGGACGACTGAACACCCCGCGATCACGCCCTGTATTCGGCACGCCACGTGATCGACCCACCCCACCCCCGGCACACCCCCGTGCCGCCGACCCATGACGAGGGGGCGCAACCCATGGACGCTTTCACCGCAGGCCTGCTGCAGCGCATAAAGGCCACGGAATCGGACCTCACGATGGCTCGAGAGACGGGCGACGACTTCCTGGCGGAGGTGGAGCAGGCGGAGCTGGAGGACCTGCACCGCCTCGCCGCGGAGCACGGCGTAAAGGTAACCGCCGCGAGCGTGTGACCTGCCGGTCTTCGACCGTACGGAGTGCGACAGGGCCCCGGCGCCGGGGAAGGCGCCGGGGCCTTTCCGACCCTGATCTGCCGGACAGGCCCTAGTCGTGGCAGGCGCCGAACTCCTCCAGCAGTGCCTGCAGCGGCTCGAACACCCCCGGCGACGCGGCGATCGTCAGCTCACCCGACGGCCGCTCACCGGTCCGGCCACCCGTCACCGCCCCCGCCTCCCGCGCGATCAGGTCACCGGCCGCCAGATCCCAGGGGCTGAGCCCCCGCTCGTAGTACCCGTCCAGCCGCCCCGCCCCCACATCGCACAGGTCGATCGCCGCCGACCCGCTCCTGCGGATGTCCCGCAGCCTCGGAATCAGCCGCCGCACCACGTCCGCCTGGTGGCTGCGGACCGTGGCGACGTAGTTGAAGCCGGTGGAGACCAGCGCCTGGTCGAGCGGCGGCGCGGGCCGCACCCGCAGCGCCGTGCCGTTGGCGTACGCGCCGCCGCCGCGCACCGCCTGGTACGTCTCACCACGCATCGGCGCCTCAACGACCCCCACCACCGTCTCGCCACGCAGCTCGGCCGCGATGGACACCGCCCAAGTAGGCAGCCCGTACAGGTAATTGACCGTGCCGTCGAGCGGGTCGATCACCCACCGCACCCCGCTCGTGCCCTCGCTGCTCGCGCCCTCCTCCCCCAGGACCCCGTCATCGGGCCGGTGTTCGGCGAGGAAGCCGGTGATCAGCTTCTCGGCGGCGATGTCCATCTCGGTGACGACGTCGATGGGGCTCGACTTGGTGGCGGCCACGCCGAGATCGGCCGGCCGCCCGTCCCGCAGCAGCGCACCGGCCCGCCGCGCGGCCTCCAGGGCGAGTTCGAGCAGCTCGGAGGTGAGGGGATCGGTCACGGCTCTCCTTGTGCGTAAGGGTTACGTGTACGGACTGTCGGCGCCCGCGGCTGCGGGCTTCGGAGCCCTGGCCGGGCAGCACCCGACCGGGCAGAGGTCGTGGCTCGCGCCCAGCGCCCCCAGCGCGCACCGCTCCACCACGAGCCCCCGCTCGGCGGCCGCCCGCTCCAGCAGCAGCTCGCGTACGGCGGCGGCGAAGCGCGGGTCGGCGCCGACGGTCGCGGACCGCCACACCGGCAGGCCGAGTTCGGCGGCCTTGGCGGTGGCCTCGGTGTCGAGGTCGTACAGAACCTCCATGTGGTCCGAGACGAAGCCGATCGGCACCATCACGACCGCCGGCACACCCGCGGCGTGCCGCTCCTCCAGGTGGTCGCAGATGTCCGGCTCCAGCCACGGGATGTGCGGCGCCCCACTGCGCGACTGGTAGACGAGCTGCCAGGGATGCGCGACGCCGGTCTCCTCGCGCACGGCCTCGGCGATCACCCGGGCGACGTCCAGGTGCTCGGCGACGTACGCGCCACCGTCACCGTGCGCCTCCACCGGCCCCGACGTGTCCGCCGCCGCCGTGGGGATGGAATGCGTCGTGAAGGCGAGGTGCGCCCCCGCCCGTACGCTCTCGTCCAGCTCCGCCAGGGACTTGACGACCCCGTCGACCATGGGACGTACGAAGCCCGGATGGTTGAAGTAGTGCCGCAGCTTGTCGACGCGCGGCGGCTCGATCCCCTCGGCGCGCAGCGTCGCGAGTGCCTCGGCGAGGTTCTCGCGGTACTGGCGGCAGCCGGAGTACGAGGCGTACGCGCTCGTGGCGAGCACGGCGATACGGCGGCGGCCGTCCGCGGCGATCTCGCGCAGGGTGTCGACGAGGTACGGCGCCCAGTTGCGGTTGCCCCAGTAGACCGGCAGGCCGTCCAGACCGTGCTCGGCGAAGTCCTTGCGCAGGGCATCCAGGAGCGAGCGGTTCTGCTCGTTGATCGGGCTGACTCCGCCGAAGAGGAAGTAGTGCTGCCCCACCTCCTTGAGCCGCTCCTTGGGGATGCCGCGGCCACGGGTGACGTTCTCCAGGAACGGAACCACGTCGTCCGGGCCTTCGGGGCCGCCGAAGGAGAGAAGCAGCAAGGCGTCGTATGGGGCTGGATCGCGCTGATCGGGCATGGGAACGATCCTGCCACTCGCGCGCGGCGGCGGTGAAACCGCAGTGCGGCACGCCGCCCGGCGGCCGTAAGATGCAAGTTCCACCTATACGCCTTACCGGAGCGCCCCTTGCCCAGTCCCTACCGCGCGATTTTCGCCGCCCCAGGCACCAAGGCGTTCTCCGTCGCCGGTTTCTTCGGCCGGATACCGATTTCCATGATGGGAATCGGCATCGTCACCATGATCTCCGAGCTCACCGGCCGGTACGGGCTGGCGGGCGCCCTCTCGGCGACCCTCGCGATGGCGGCCGCCGTGATGGGCCCCCAGATATCGCGGTACGTCGACCGGTACGGGCAGAGCCGTGTCCTGCGCCCCGCCACCCTGGTCGCGGTCGCGGCGGTCGCGGGGCTGCTGATCTGTGCCCAGCAGGGCGCGCCCGACTGGACGCTGTTCGTGTTCGCGGCGGGCGCCGGCTGCGTACCGAGTGTCGGCTCGATGGTCAGGGCCCGCTGGGCGGAGATCTACCGGGGCTCCCCGCGCGAGCTGCACACGGCGTACTCCTGGGAGTCGATCGCCGACGAGGTGTGCTTCATCTTCGGCCCGATCATCTCCATCGGGCTCTCGACCGCGTGGTTCCCGGAGGCCGGTCCGCTGCTCGCCGCCGTCTTCCTGACCATCGGCGTCTTCTGGCTGACCGCCCAGCGCGCCACCGAGCCCGTCCCGCACCCGCGCCACGAGCACACCCGCGGCTCCGCGCTGAGCTCCCCCGGCCTCCAGGTGCTGGTGGCCACGTTCGTCGCCGTCGGCGCGATCTTCGGGGCGATCGACGTGGTGACGGTGGCGTTCGCGGAGGAGCAGGGCCACAAGGCCGCTGCCAGCCTCGTTCTCGCCGTGTACGCGCTCGGTTCCTGCCTGGCGGGAGCGGTCTTCGGGCTGCTGCATCTCAAGGGACAGGCATCCACCAGGTGGCTGGTGGGCGTGTGCGCCATGGCCGTGAGTATGATCCCCCTCCTACTGGCCGGGAACTTGCCGTTGCTGGCCGTGGCGCTCTTTGTCGCTGGCCTTTCCATCGCACCCACGATGGTGACCACAATGGCTCTGATCGAGCAGCACGTACCGCGCACCAAACTGACCGAGGGCATGACCTGGACAGGGACCGGGCTCGCCGTCGGCGTCGCTCTCGGTTCCTCGGCCGCAGGCTGGGTGGTCGACGCGGCGGGGGCGGACGCGGGGTACGCGGTGCCCGTCGCGGCGGGAGCTCTCGCGGCCGTCGTGGCGTTCCTGGGGTTCCGCCGGCTCCGCACGCCGGCACCGACGCGGGGAGGGCACGGAACAGATGGCCGGCACATCCAGGACGGCGTCCAGGACAGCGAACACGTGGCGTAACTGGGCGGGCAACGTCACCGCCCGTCCGGTGCGGGAAGTGACGCCCGCCTCGGCCGAGGAGCTCGCCGAGGCCGTGCGCGGGGCCGCCGCGGACGGCCTGAAGGTGAAGCCGGTCGGCACGGGCCACTCCTTCACGGCGGCCGCCGTGACCGACGGTGTGCTGATACGACCCGACCTCCTGACCGGCATCCGCCAGATCGACCGGGCGGCCGGGACCGTCACCGTGGAGGCCGGCACCCCGCTCAAGCGCCTGAACGTGGCCCTCGCCAGGGAAGGCCTGTCGCTCACGAACATGGGCGACATCATGGAGCAGACCGTGGCCGGCGCGACCAGCACCGGAACGCACGGCACGGGCCGCGACTCGGCAGCAACGGCCGCTCAGATCCGCGCGATGGAACTCGTACTGGCGGACGGGTCGCTGCTCACCTGCTCCGAGAAAGAGCATGCCGACGTCTTCGCGGCCGCCAGGGTCGGGATCGGCGCGCTGGGCGTCGTCACGGCGATCACCTTCGCCGTGGAGCCCCTTTTCCTGCTGACGGCCCGCGAAGAGCCGATGACCTTCGACCGGGTCACAGCCGACTTCGACGCACTGCACGCCGAGAACGAGCACTTCGAGTTCTACTGGTTCCCGCACACCGGCAACTGCAACACCAAGCGCAACAACCGCAGCGCGGGCCCCGCCGCCCCGCCCGGCCGGGTCAGCGCCTGGGTCGAGGACGAGCTCCTCTCCAACGGTGTCTTCCAGGTGGCCTGTTCGGTGGGCCGGGCCTTTCCCGCGGCAGTCCCCGCGATCGCCAAGGTCTCCAGCCGCGCGCTCTCCGCCCGCACGTACACGGACATCCCCTACAAGGTCTTCACAAGTCCGCGCCGGGTCCGCTTCATGGAGATGGAGTACGCCGTTCCGCGCGAGGCGGCGGTGGCGGCGCTGCGCGAGGTGAAGGCACTGATCGAGCGCTCGCCGCTGCGCGTCAGCTTCCCGGTGGAGGTACGCACGGCTCCGGCGGACGACATCACGCTCTCCACGGCGTCCGGCAGGGACACGGCGTACATCGCGGTGCACCTGTACCGGGGGACGCCGTACCAGGCGTACTTCACCGCGGTGGAGCGGATCATGATCGCGCACGACGGCCGGCCGCACTGGGGCAAGGTGCACACGCGCGACGCAGAGTATCTGGCCGGGGTGTACCCGCGCTTCGCCGAGTTCACGGCGCTGCGCGACCGGCTGGACCCGCAGCGCCTCTTCGCCAACGACTACCTGCGACGGGTCCTGGGCGAGTAGGCCGCCGGGGGGCTAAGGGGTGCCGCAAGCGGCACCCCCGCACGGCAACCCGCCACGGCCTACGGCGCAGGGGTTTCGCCCTGCGCGCCGCTGTCCGCCGCGTCGGCGTCGCCCGTCGCGGGGGCCTCGTCGGCGCCGGCGCCGGTGTCGCTACTGGTACTGCCGGACGGTGTCGGGGTGGGGGTCGGCGCCGGGGTCGCCTCGCCGGTCGAACCGCCGTCCGTCGTCGGGGGCGGCGTCTTGCCGGGGTCGGGCGAGGCGTCGGTATCTCCGGTGCCCGTGCTGGAGGCACCGGAGTCCTCGTCGGCAGTCCCCGTACCGCCCGGCGTCGCTGAGCCGCCGTCAGAGGTTTCCGCGGGCGGTGTCCGCGCCGGCGGGCTCTTCTCCCGGTGCTGGTCGCTTTCGCTGCCGCTGCCGCGGAAGACGTTGCCGACCGTACTGCCCCTGCCGCCACTGAGGTCGCCGCCCGAGAGCAGCTCGTACGCCGTGATGCCTCCCATGGCCACGACGAAGACGACGACGGCCGCGATGACGGAGCGCTTCCAGCCCCGCACCCGCGTGGCGTGGGTGGTGGCCTCGCCGAACTCCCCGTTCGTCAGGTCCGCCGGCACCGTGACGGTACGCGGCACCCGACTCTCCGTCACCTGACGGGCAGCCGCCTTCGGCTTCGCGTGAACCGTGACCTCGCGGATCTGCTCCCCGGTGCGCCGGAAAAGATGCTGGAAGACCGTGCCGCCGCTGGTCGCGACGACACTGACCACTCCCGCGCCGATGATCGTCCCGTACACGCCGAGCTTGGACGCCAGCACCGCCGCCACGACCGCGGCCACCGCGCTGCCCGCCACCTGAGCCACGCTCAGGTCGAGTCGCGCGTCCTTCGGTTCCGCCCTGTCGGTTTCCGGCTTCCCGTCCATGCTCGGCCTCTGCCTACCCATCTCACCCATCTGGCCCATCTGTTCCACCTCGCAACATGAAGGGACATTTGGGCGAAGTGGATAGTTCCGTTTCCGCTGATTCTGTGAAACAGGCCACGTGAGAGTGGTTGCGGCGGCGATCCGGCGGACTCAACTCCCGTACCCCACGAGAACTTCGGTGGCGCGCCGGTCCACCCCCATGGCCCGAATGGAGTACTGTGACGAGCCCTGGGTCCGGGCTTCACCACGGGCGCCCGCTGCTCAAAGTGACGATGCGGTCACTATGAGTGGCGAAACGGTAACCGTGCCATAACGGCGATCCTGGGCTGATGCCCGACACACCGGGCAACTGGGCAAGGTTGTGGCAGGCTGCACCCGGGCAGGCCACACTCGACTAGCGGAAGCAGCGACGCACGTGACGTCGGCAGGCACCACCCGGGAGGTTCCCATGCCCGAACTGCGTGTCGTGGCCGTCTCGAATGACGGCACACGACTGGTGCTGAAGGCTGCTGACAGCACGGAGTACACGCTTCCGATCGATGAGCGGCTGCGTGCCGCGGTGCGCAACGACCGCGCCCGTCTCGGCCAGATCGAGATCGAGGTGGAGAGCCACCTGCGCCCTCGCGACATCCAGGCCCGTATACGCGCCGGAGCCTCCGCCGAGGAGGTCGCTCAGCATGCCGGTATCCCCGTCGACCGGGTCCGCCGCTTCGAAGGACCCGTGCTCGCCGAGCGCGCCTTCATGGCCGAGCGCGCCAGAAAGACGCCCGTACGCCGTCCCGGTGAGAACACCGGGACCGGACCCCAGCTCGGCGAGGCGGTGCAGGAGCGGCTGCTGCTGCGCGGCGCCGACAAGGAGACCGTTCTGTGGGACTCCTGGCGGCGCGACGACGGCACGTGGGAAGTGCTGCTGGTCTACCGCGTGGCGGGCGAGCCCCACTCCGCGAGCTGGACGTACGACCCGCCCCGTCGGCTCGTACAGGCCGTGGACGACGAGGCGCGCGCGCTGATCGGCGAGACGGACGACACGTCCCTGGCGGCCGCGCCCGAGCCGAGCTTCCCGTTCGTACCGCGGATCGCGCGGCTGCCGCGGGACCGGCCGCTGGACCGCGCGCTCGACCGGCAGATGGAGCGGCCCGGCGCACCGCCGCCCGCACCTGATCCCGAGGAGAGCACCGGCAACGAGCGCGATTCGCTGACCAGCCTGCTGGAGGCGGTGCCGAACTTCCGTGGCGACATGGTCGTGCCCGAGCGGCCCGCGCCGACCGAGCCGCCGACGACCGAGCCCGCCTCGGCGGAGGAGCCGGAGGCCGAGGAGCCCGCGGCGTCCGCCGCCTCCGGAGCCGGCGCGGCGTACGCCGATGTGCTCATGCCGCGCGCCGTCGCAGGTCACCGCGATCGGCTCACCGGCACGACGGACCGCCAGGCCGAGGCCGACGGGGTCCGTCCCGGGCGGCGGGCGGCCGTACCGAGCTGGGACGAGATCGTCTTCGGTACGCGCCGCAAGAAGCAGGAGTAGACGCTTTGCGCGGAGGGGCCCGTACGGATGGCGTACGAGCCCCTCGGCATGCCGAGTTGTCGGAGATGCCCGGATTGTCGGAGTTATCGGGGGTCGGCTCCGGTGGCCACGGGGCGGGACTCGTCGGCGGACCACTCGGACCACGACCCCACGTACAGCGCCGCCGGGATGCCCGCGACCTCCAGGGCGAGCACCTGCTGGGCCGCGGAGACACCCGATCCGCAGTAGACGCCGACCGGCCGGTCCTCACCGGCGCCGAGCGACTTGAAGCGGGCGGCCAGTTCGGGCGCCGGGAGCAGGCGGCCGTCGGGGCCGACGTTCTCCATGGTCGGGGCGGAGACCGCGCCCGGGATGTGTCCGGCGACCCGGTCGATCGGCTCCACCTCACCCCGGTACCGCTCGCCCGCCCGCGCGTCGAGCAGCAGCCCGGTGCGGGCCAGTTCGGCGGCGCCGTCGGCGTCGAGGAGCGGTACGGCGCCCGGAACCGGCTGAAAATCGCCGGTTGCCGGCGCCGGGACCTCGGACTCGACCGGGCCGCTCCACACCGCGAGACCGCCGTCCAGGACCCGCGCATCGGGGTGGCCCGTCCAGCGCAGCATCCACCAGGCCCGCGCCGCCGCCCAGCCCTGTCCGCCGTCGTACACGACGACCGGGGTGTCGTGACAGACTCCCGCGCGGCGCATGACGGCGCCGAAGGCATCGACGTCCGGGAGCGGGTGGCGGCCGCCGGAGCCCGGCGGACCGGCGAGTTCCGCTTCGAGGTCCACGAAGACGGCTCCGGGGATGTGACCCGCCTCGTACGCGGCGCGGCCGTGCGGTCCGCCCATCTGGTAGCGGACGTCCAGGAGGACCGGCGGCCGGTTCCCCGTCAGCTCGTCGGCGAGTTCGGCTGCGCTGATGATGGCATTCATACCTGCCATCCTCGCGCAGCCTTCAGTGCGACCGACGCCGTACGGCCACGGGGCCGAAACGGGTGGGAAATGCTAAATCGGGCATTCTCCTGCGGGAACCCCAGAGAAAGCGGCGCGGCCGGGACGCGCGGCACGACAGGTGGTGCAAGCATCTGCACGGGCGCGCCCCTTCACGGCTTCACAGCCTCACAACGGGGCGCCCGTTCCCGCACGACCACCACGATGGTCCGAGGAGAGAGTGACGATGACCGAGGCAGCGACCCGGCGGCGGACGCCAGGTGCGCCCTGCTGGGTGAGCCTGATGGTGCACGGCCTGGCCACCACCCAGGAATTCTACGGAGCGCTGTTCGGCTGGGAGTTCCGGCCGGGACCGCAGCAGCTCGGCCCGTGCGTACGGGCGATGCTCGACGGCAAGGAGATCGCCGGCATCGGACAACTGCCGCCCGACCGGCATCTGCCCATCGCCTGGACGCCGTATCTGGCCACCGATGACGCCGATGTCACCGCCGAGTCGATCAGGAGCCACGGCGGCACCGTCGGGGTCGGCCCGCTCGACGCGGGCGACGCCGGCCGGATGGCGATCGGCTCCGACCCGTCGGGCGCGGTCTTCGGCGTCTGGCAGGCCGCGGCCCATCTCGGCACGGCGCTCGCCGGCACCCACGGCACCCCGGTCTGGAACGAGCTGATGACGCGCGAGACGTCGACGGTCGGCAAGTTCTACGCGGCTGTCTTCGGTTACGAGGTGGAGCCCGGCACCTCGGCCGACTTCGACCAGCTGACGCTGCGCCTCGACGGCCGCCCGGTGGCCTCGGTGCGGGGCGTGGGCCAGGCTCTGCCACGCGACAGGGGGGCACACTGGATGACGTACTTCGAGGTGGCGGACACCGATGAGTCGGCCCGGCTGGTGAGGGAGCTCGGCGGGCAGGTGCTGCGGCCGCCCCACGACGCCGCCACCGGCAGGGCGGCGGCCGTCTCCGACCCGGAAGGCGCGGTGTTCACGCTCGTGACGACGGCGACCGGCTGACGGAGTCGGCGAGGGAGGACGGGTCGACGGGCAGCACGTCGGGCGAAAGGGCCCCGGCGTGCGCGGCCGCGGCCGTCATCCGGCGCCGGTGGTGGCGGCGGCACAGCACCTCGTAACCGACCTCGTCCGGCGACTGGTTGACGTCGCCGACGACGACCTGGGCGCCCTCGACGACCATCTCGCCGCCTATCGTGCGGGCGTTGTGCGTGGCGCGCGCGCCGCACCAGCACAGTGCCTCGACCTGAAGCACCTCGACCCGGTCGGCGAGTTCGACCAGCCGCTGTGAGCCGGGAAAGAGCTTGGAGCGGAAGTCGGTGGTGATACCGAAGGCGAAGACGTCGAGTTCCAGGTCGTCGACGACGCGGGCGAGCTGGTCGATCTGCTCGCCGGCGAGGAACTGCGCCTCGTCCACGATCACGTAGTCGGCGCGGTTGCCCTGGGAGAGATGGGCGACGAGGTACGCGTAGAAGTCGAAGCCCTCGGCGGCCTCGACGGCGTCGGTGACCAGGCCGAGGCGGGAGGAGAGCTTGCCCGCGCCGGCCCGGTCGTCGCGCGTGAAGATCATGCCCTGGAGACCACGGGTCGACCGGTTGTGCTCGATCTGAAGAGCGAGGGTGCTCTTTCCGCAGTCCATCGTTCCGGAGAAGAACACCAGCTCGGGCATGAGGGGTTGAGGACCTTTCGGTTCGGTGCGGGGCGGCGTGCGGTGCCGGGGTTACGAGCGGACTTCGAGGAGCGGGACGAGCTGCTCGGCGGCCGTCATGGAACCGTGCATGCCCACCATCTCGGACTCGTGCGGCTCCCGGCGCGACGCGATGACCACGACGTCGTCACAGGCCGCGGCGACGACGTCACCGATGCGCCCCCGCACCCGCTCGTCGACCACCGGGCCGAACCAGCCGGCCGCGATCGCCTCGTCCCTGCTCGCCACCCAGAACTGCTCGCCGAGCACCTCGCGCCAGACGGTGAGTACGTCGGTCTCGGCGCCCGGGACGGCGTACACGTGACGGGCGCGGCCCTCGCCGCCCAGCAGGGCGACGCCGGCGCTCAGTTCCCAGTCCTCGTCGAAGTCGATGCGCGACTCCTCGTCGAAGGAGATGTCGATCATGCCGTGGTCGGCGGTGATGTAGAGCGCCGTGCGGGGCGGCAGCTGCTCGGCGAGGCGCTGGGCGAGCCGGTCGACGTACATCAGCTGGCCGCGCCAGGCGTCGGAGTCCATGCCGAAGCGGTGGCCCTTGCCGTCGACCTCGCTGTAGTACGTGTAGACGAGTGAGCGGTCCCCGGCGGCCAGTTCGGCGGCGGCCAGGTCCATCCGGTCCTCGCCGGTGAGCTTGCCGCGGAACGTACCGCCGCTCAGCGCGATCTTGGTGAGCGGGGTGTGCTGGAAGTCCGGTGAGGACACCTGCGCGGTGTGCACACCCGCGGCGTCCGCGAGCTGGAAGACCGTGGGGTACGGCTGCCAGAGGTGCGGGTCGGTCCACGGCTTCCAGCGCAGCTGGTTCATCAGCGCGCCGGTGTCGGGGTCACGGACGGTGTAGCCGGGCAGGCCGTGCGCGCCGGGCGGCAGGCCGGTGCCGACCGAGGCGAGCGAGGTCGCGGTGGTGGCGGGGAAACCGGCCGTGAGCGGGCGGCCGGTGCCGCCGCGCGAGCTGCCGAGGAGGGAGTGGAGGTACGGAGCCTCTTCGGGGTGCGCCTTGATCTGCTCCCAGCCGAGACCGTCTATCAGGAACACGCAGTTCCGGTCGGCGGGCGTCAGCTCGGGGATCGTGGCGGTCGTACCCGGTACGTCCATACCTGCCGCCAGGGTCGGCAGCAGGTCGGCCAGGGAGCCGGCGCCGTACTCGGGGACGGGCGCGGTGTCCAGGGCGAGCGGAACCGGGTCGGACCAGGCGGGCTGCGCCATCAGCGGTCGGCCGCGGCGGTCGCTTCGGAGAGCGCCTGGGCGAACGCGAGCGTCTGGCGGACGGTGTCCGGACCGTCGCCGGCCTCGCTGACGCGCAGGCTCAAATCGTCGGCGGTGGTGTTGCCGGTGTAGCCGTGGTCCGCCTCGCAGTTGGGGTCGCCGCAGGCGGCGGGCTCCAGGTCGATGCGGGATACGGCGCCCCAGCCGATGGTCAGGACGACCTCGCGGGGCAGCGTGCCCGGAACGTACTTCTCCGGGTTGGCGACGACGCGGCTGACCACGACGGACGAGATCCGGTCCAGCTTGACCGACTCGGTGGAGGTGGTGGCGTACGGCGCCGGGGACGTGGTGTCGGCGGCCTGCTCGTCGGTGTGGCTGACGATGAAGCGGTTGCCGGTCAGGACGAGGACCGTGACATGCCGGCGGACCTCGTTGGAGTCGAAGGTCGTCTCCTGGTGCACCAGGTATGAGGAGACCGGCTCACCGCCGACAGCGGCCTCCACCGCTTCGGCCACAAGGGCCGGGTAGTAGCCGCTGCGCTCGATCGCCGCGCGCAGCCCCTGGGTCGTCGTACCGGTCTTCGCCATGCCCTCCATCCTACGGGGCGTGGGAGGCCGCGATGCCGGGTCTGTGGATGGCTCAGTAGCTCGGCAGGCGGCGGGGGCCGAGGTCGTCGCGGGCGGGCGGGGGCGCGAGACGTACGGTCGCGCCGAGGACGGACAGGCCGTGCGGGGCGACGACCACGGGTTCCAGGGCGACAGCGACGACTTCCGGGTGGTCGTCGACGAGTCGCGAGACGCGCAGCAGCAGCTCTTCCAGCGCGGCGGTGTCGACGGGATCCGAACCGCGCCAGCCGAAGAGGAGTGGGGCGGTCCGGATCGACCTGATGAGTTCGGCGGCGTCCCGGTCGGTGGCCGGAACCAGTCGGTGCGCGACGTCTCCGAGCAGCTCGGATGCGGCTCCGGCCAGCCCGAAGGAGAGCACGGCGCCGGCGGCGGCGTCGATGGAGGCCTTGACGACGGTGTCGACGCCGCGCGGGGCCATGGCCTGAACAACGAGCTGAAGCTCTTCCGGCTTGCCGAGGGCGTCGGTCAATTCGCGGTACGCCCGCCGCAGTTCCGTCTCGTCGGCCAGGTCGAGGCGTACGGCGCCGAGGTCGGGGCGGTGGCGCAGGTGCGGGGCGGTGGTCTTGAGCGCGACGGGGTAACCGAGCTGCCCGGCGGCGGTGACGGCGGCGTCGGGCCGGGGCGCGGGCAGGGTCGGCCGTACGTCGATCCCGTACCGCCCGAGGAGCTCGCGGGCGGCGTCGCCGGTCAGGGGCATGGACCGGGGCCCGACCCCACCCCTGCCCTCACGCTCACCCTTCCCCTCCCCCTCACCCTCGCCCAGCAGCGCGCGGATCTGGCCGGCGGCCCCGGCCTCGTCGATGTCGTCGTACTCGGGCACCCGCCCGGGCTCGGCAGCCTGCCGGCGCCACTGCGCGTACTTGACCGCCTCGGCGAGCGCGCGAACGGCGCGCTCGGCGGCGGGATAGGCGGGGATGCGCCGCCCGGCGTCACCGGCTCCGCCGGCCTCCGGCTGCGATTCGGCGCCGGGTGGCTGGCTCGCCGGACCTCCTCTTTCCCCTACCCGCCCCTCCCCGAAACCGGGGGCAAGCCCCCGGCCCCCCGGACGCCCTCCGGGCGCGTCCTCAAACGCCGGACGGGCTTGATCGTGCTGACCAGCGGCCACATACCGTGCCGCATCCGGGCCCGTGGCCACATCCGGCCCGGCGGACACGCCCCGGCTCGCAGACACATCCGCGCCCGCGGGCACATCCCGGCCAGCGGACACATCCCGACCCACGGGCCTGTCCGGCCCCAGGGGCACATCCCGGCCCGCGCTCCGACCTCGACCCGCGGCCGAATCCAGCCCGTCCGGCGTTTGAGGACCGGGGTCCGGGGCAGCGCCCCGGTTCGGGAAGGGGCGGGTAGGGGAAGAGCTCCGCGCAGCGCCCCCCCGGCCACAATCCCCTGGCGCCGGGTCCGCGTCCGGGGCTGGAGCCGCGTCCGGATCGGGAGCCGCGTCCGCGTCCGCGTCCGGGCCCGGGTCCCGGACGAGGTCGGGGGCTCCCCGTTCGGAGCCGCGGGCCGCGGCGGCCAGGGGTGGTGGCGAAGGGCGGGCCGTGCTTGTCGCCGCGGCGAGGGCGTCGGCCAGCGCGCCCATCTCCACGTGCACGACCGCCACGGGCTTCGCCGGCCCCGCCGCCGCCCCCTCCCGCAGCGCCGCCGCCAAGACCTCCCCGTCGCCGGATTCCGTCGCTCCGCTCTCGCCGACCCACGGGATCGCCGTGACCACGACCGCGTCGCACGCCCCGTCCTCCAGCGCCTCGGCCAGCGCCGCACGGAAGTCCGCCGGTGTCGCGGCGGTGGTCAGGTCGAGCGGCGGCAGCGGGCGAAGGCCCTGCGCCAGGCAGGCGTCGTACGTCAGGAGGCCCAGGGACTCGGAGTTGCCGAGGATCGCGACCCGCGGCCCGGCGGGCAGGGGCTGGCCCGCCAGCAGCAGCCCCGCGTCGACGAGCTCGGTGACGGTGTCGACGCGGATGACGCCCGCCTGGCGGAGCAGAGCGGAGACCGTCGCGTCCGGGATGCGCGTGGCGGGCACCGCGTGTCCCGGCGGCGTACTGCCACTGTGACGCGCGCCCTTCACCACCACGACCGGCTTCTCCGCCGCCGTACGCCGAGCGAGGCGCGTGAACTTGCGCGGGTTGCCGATCGACTCCAGGTAGAGGAGGACGACATCGGTGTCGGGATCGTCGTACCAGTACTGGAGGAAGTCGTTGCCGGACACGTCCGCCCGGTTACCCGACGAGATGAAGGAGGACAGGCCCGCGCCCCGCCGGTACAGCCCCGACAGCAGCGCGATCCCGATCGCGCCCGACTGCGTGAAGAGGCCGATGCGGCCCCGCGCGGGCGGCTCCGGCGCGAGGGAGGCGTTGAGGCGTACGGCTTCCGACGTGTTGATGACGCCGAAGGCGTTCGGGCCGATGATGCGCATGCCGTACGAACGCGCCTGCCGCACCAGTTCACGCTGGAGCGCCCGCCCCTCGGCCCCGCTCTCGGCGTATCCGGCGGAGAGGACGACCAGCCCCTGGACGCCGCTCTCGCCGCAGTCCGCGACCACCTCCGGGACCCGTTCGGCCGGTACGGCCACGACCGCGAGGTCGACGGCCTCGCCGATACCGGCGACGGAGCGGTGCGCGGGCACGCCGTCGATCTCGGTCAGGTCCTCGGGGAAGGCCCGGTTCACGGCGTACGTACGCCCGGTGAATCCGGCGGCGAGCAGATTGCTCAGGACCGTACGCCCCACCCCGCCCGGCGCGCGCCCCGCCCCGACGACCGCGACCGAGCCGGGGCCGAGCAGGCGCTGCACGGAGCGGGACTCGGCGCGGTGCTCGCGGGCGCGCTGTACGGCGACGGAGCGGTCGGTCGGCTCCAGGTCGAATTCGAGGTGGACGACGCCGTCCTCGAAGCTGCGCTTCTGGGTGTAGCCCGCGTCCGTGAAGACCTTGATCATCTTGGTGTTGGCGGGCAGCACTTCCGCCACGAAGCGCCGGATGCCGCGCTCCCGCGCGACCGCGCCGATGTGTTCGAGAAGGGCGGAGGCGACGCCGCGTCCCTGGTGTGCGTCCTGGACCAGGAAGGCGACCTCGGCCAGGTCCGCGCCGGGGCCGGACGAGGGGCGCCCCTGGGCGTTGATACGGTCGTACCGGACGGTGGCGATGAACTCGCCGCCGACCGTGGCGGCCAGACCCACTCGGTCCACGAAGTCGTGGTGGGTGAAGCGGTGGACATCCTTGGCGGAGAGTCGTGGGTACGGCGCGAAGAAGCGGTAGTACTTCGACTCGTCCGAGACCTGCTCGTAGAAGCTGACCAGGCGCTGCGCGTCGTCGGCGGTGATGGGGCGGATGCGCGCCGTACCTCCGTCGCGCAGCACCACGTCGGCTTCCCAGTGCGCCGGGTACGCGTGGTGCCCGTTCTCATCCGGCGGGGCCTGCTCCAGCGGGGGCTGCATGACGAAAGCGTACGGGTCGCGGGCCCGCTCTGGGCAAGGCAGGCTGAGGCCGCGGCGCCGGGCCGGCGCAGGGCCAGGGGCCGGCGGCTCCACGCGACGTGAGAGACTGGTCTAGACAACCGTTAGAACATGAAGGGCAACACCATGGTTGAGCGCCGTGTCACCGTCGGCTGGGCCGAAGGCCTGCACGCCCGGCCCGCCTCCATCTTCGTTCGCGCCGCGACCGCCTCGGGTGTCCCCGTGACGATCGCCAAGGCCGACGGCAAGCCGGTCAACGCCGCCTCCATGCTCGCGGTGCTCGGCCTGGGCGCGCAGGGTGGCGAAGAGATCGTGCTGGCTTCCGAGGCCGACGGCTCCGACGCCGCTCTCGACCGCCTGGCGAAGCTGGTCTCCGAGGGCCTGGACGAGCTTCCCGAGACCGTCTGACCCACTCGGACGGGCGAATTCTCACGAAGGAGCCGCGGCAACCCGAATTCGGGGCGCCACGGTTCCTTTTGTTTTACGTCACTTTATGCGGTGCTGTACGCCGCGAAATACGGGCAGCAGAAACAAGCCCCCGCGAATTCATCCTCTTTGTATACGGTGCGGCTGTTAATGGCGGCCACTCCCGGTGTTTACGGCACGTTGCGAAGTCCTCACGCGTTCTGGCCCGCGCTCCCGTTCGCGCTCCGGACCGGGGCGCCGCAACCGGTGCGCGGCCACCGCCCGTTCGACGTGCAGGGCCGTCAGCGCGCGGGCCCGTTCGGCGTCGCCGCGCGCCACGGCGTCGACGATCGCGCCGTGTTCGGCCCAGGCCTCGGCGGGCCGGGCGGCCTGCTCGACGGCGTACATCCAGGCGATCTTGTGCCTGAGCTGGGTGAGCAGGGCCGTGAGGCCGGGGCTGCCCGACGCCTGGGCGAGCGTCTCGTGGAACCAGCTGCCCAGCGACCGCAGGTCCTCCCCCTCGTTCCGGCGGGCCCGCTCCTGGCCGAGTCTGACCAGGCCGCGCAGCACCTTGAGGTGGGCCTCGGTGCGCCGTTGGGCGGCGCGGGCGGCGCCGAGCGGTTCGAGCAGCGTCCGTACCTCCAGCAGGTCGGCGGCCTCCCGCTCGGTGGGTTCGGCCACGCAGGCGCCCGCGTGCCGGCGGGTGGTGACGAACCCCTCGGACTCCAGCGTGCGCAGGGCCTCGCGCACCGGGACGCGGGAGACGCCGTAACGTCGCGCCAGCAGCTCTTCGGTGAGCCTGCTGCCCCGCGCGAACACACCGGAAACGATGTCGTCACGGATTGCCGTGCATACCGATTGCGCGGGAATGCGCATGACCGAACCTCCGCCTTAATCCCCGCGAAACGCGGTCGATCGACGCCTGTTCGGTGACTCTATTGCAGCATTCCTCGATTTCCGACGGGGTGCCGGAATTCATGGGCGGCTTTTGGACATACTGAAGGCCCCGGCGCGGAAGCCGGGGCCTTCAGTACGACTGAGCGTGCCTGGACCGTCAGACGTTCACGCCGTGCGCGCGCAGGTATGCGACCGGGTCCATGTCGGAGCCGTACTCGGGGGACGTGCGGGCCTCGAAGTGCAGGTGCGGGCCGGTCGAGTTGCCGGTCGAGCCCGACAGGCCTATCTGCTGACCGGAGGCGACGCTCTGGCCGACGGAGACGCCGAGGGACGACAGGTGGCCGTACTGCGTGTACGTGCCGTCGTTCATCCTGATGACGATGTTGTTGCCGTACGCCCCGCCCCAGCCGGCCTCGACGACGGTGCCCGCGCCGACGGCGACGACGGAACTGCCGGACGCGGCGCGGAAGTCGACGCCGGAGTGGCTGCCGGAGGACCAGAGGTTGCCGCCGGTCTTGTAGCCGGTGGTCACCACGGAGCCGGCGACCGGGAGGGTGTAGCCATTGAGGCGCTTGCGCTCCGCCTCGCGGGCGGCGCGCTCCTTGGCCGCGCGCTCCTCGCGCTCCTTCTTGGCCCGCGCCTCGGCCTTGGCCTTGGCTTCCGCCTTGCGCTTGGCTTCGGCCTTCCGCTCGGCCTCGGCCTTGCGTGCCGCCTCCGCCTTGACGGCGGCGCGCTTCTGCTGGTCGGCCTGGGCGGCGATCTGGTCGGCGAGGGAGTCGCCGATGACGATGGCCTGGGTCAGGCCGGTGTCCTGGACGGCGTGCGCCGCGTCGGCGCTGATGTCGCTGTCGGCGGCGAGGGCCGGAGAGGTCAGGCCTCCGATGACGCCGGTGGTCGCGAGGGCGGCGACGCCGGCCATGTTCGCGCTCCTGCGCGTCAGGCGGCTCGGACGACGGTGCTTCCCGGTGGCACGGGTGAACGCCATGAAGTGGCTGATCCTTTCCTTCCTTCTCGCCTACCGGGTTAGCTGACGGGTTCGGAGCAGGAAGGTCTCCTACGGACGCCTCCGTACGTACGCACAGAGGACACCCGATTCACCCCAGGGACTGATTGGGTCCCCGGCTCCCCAGGCTCGCGCCTGACGGGGACTCGGCGATGGCTGCCCGGTGCCGCGGATGCGGCTCACTGCTGACGGACAGCCGGACAGACGCTAAACGGGACATCTTTTAATCACCAAACAGACACGGCGTTTTGTAACGCACCCCACAGGCCAGACAGGCAACCTCCACAACAAAACGGACATACAAGAAGGACCCCGGCAGTCTTTCGACTCCCGGGGCCCCTCTATCGCCCGCTTTGGGGCGAGTTGCGCAATCGGCTCTGGCGGGTCAGCCGCTGACCACCGTCACGTCGCCGATGCCGAGCGCCCTGACGGGCTCCTCGATCTGCGACGCGTCTCCGACGAGGACCGTGACCAAGTGGTCCTCGGGGAAGGCGCTGACGACCGCCGCGGTGGCCTCCACGGTGCCCGTCTCGGCGAGCCGGGCGTACAGCTGGGCCTGGAAGTCGTCCGGCAGGTGCTGCTCGACCTGGTCGGCGAGCGTGCCGGCGACGGCCGCCGCCGTCTCGTACTTGAGCGGCGCGACACCGACCAGGTTCTGTACGGCGACGTCCCGCTCGGCGTCCGTGAGGCCCTCCGCGGCGAGGGTGCGCAGCACCTTCCACAGGTCTTCGAGCGCCGGTCCCGTGGACTCCGTGTCCACCGAGCCGCTGATCGCCAGCATGGAGGCGCCCGACCCGTCGGGAGCGGAGCGCAGCACCTGGCCGAAGGCGCGCACGCCGTACGTGTAGCCCTTCTCCTCGCGCAGGACGCGGTCCAGGCGGGAGGTGAGCGTGCCGCCCAGGCAGTACGTGCCGAGGACCTGGGCCGGCCAGACGCTGTCGTGCCGGTCGGGTCCGATCCGGCCGATGAGCAGCTGCGTCTGGACCGCGCCGGGACGGTCGACGATGACCACACGGCCCGTGTCGTCGGCGGTCACCGGCGGTACGGGGCGGGCCTCGCCGGTGTCGCCCTTCCACGCGCCCAGGGTGTCGGCCAGGATCGCGTCCAGGTCGGTGCCTTCGAGGTCGCCGACGATCACGGCGGTGGCGGTCGCGGGGCGCACATGTGCCACGTAGAAGGCCCGCACGGCGGCAGAGTCGATCTGCCCCACCGTCTCCTCGGTGCCCTGGCGCGGCCGCGACATGCGCGAGCTCGCCGGGAAGAGCTCCCTGGAGAGCTGCTTGGCGGCGCGGCGGGACGGGTTGGCCGTCTCGTGCGGGATCTCGTCGAGCCGGTTGGCGACCAGCCGCTCGATCTCGCTCTCCGAGAAGGCGGGGGCGCGCAGCGCGTCGGCGAGCAGGCCGAGCGCCTTGGGCAGCCGGGAGACGGGGACCTCCAGGGAGACCCGGACGCCCGGATGGTCGGCGTACGCGTCGAGCGTGGCACCGCAGCGCTCCAGCTCGGCGGCGAACTCCTCGGCGGAGTGCTTGTCTGTGCCCTCGGAGAAGGCCCGCGCCATGATCGTCGCGACGCCGTCCAGACCCTCCGGCTCGGCCTCCAGCGGCGCGGCGAGGAAGACCTCGACGGCCACGACCTGCTGGCCCGGGCGGTGGCAGCGCAGCACGGTCAGGCCGTTGGGCAGGGAGCCGCGCTCGGGGGCGGGGAAGGCCCACGGCGTGGGGGTGCCGGCCTGCGGCTGGGGGTGGAACTTCATGCTCACGGCTGCGGTGTCGGTCACTTGTCCGCCCCTTCCTGCGCTGCGGTCTCACCGGCGGTGGTGGTGTCGTCGGCTGCCCCGGCTTCGTCGGCCGCGTGTGTCGGCTCGTACACCAGGACCGCGCGGTTGTCCGGGCGCAGGCGCGCCTTGGCTGCCGCCTGGACCTCCTCCGCCGTGATGTCCAGGACGCGCTGCACGGCGGTCAGCGCCAGCTGCGGGTCGCCGAACAGAACGGCGTACCGGCACAGTTCGTCGGCGCGGCCCGCGACCGTACCGAGCCGGTCGAGCCACTCGCGCTCCAACTGGGCCTGCGCGCGCTCCATCTCCTCGGGCGTGGGGCCCTCGGCGGCGAAACGGGCCAGTTCCTCGTCGACGGCGCGCTCGATGTCGGGCACCTCGACGCCGGCCGATGTCTTCACGTCCAGCCAGCCGAGCGAGGGCGCGCCGGACAGGCGCAGCAGCCCGAAGCCGGCGGCGACGGCCGTACGGTCGCGGCGGACCAGGCGGTTGTGCAGCCGGGAGGACTCGCCGCCGCCGAGGACGGTGAGGGCCAGGTCGGCGGCGTCGGCCTCGCGGGTGCCGTCGTGCGGCAGCCGGTAGGCGGCCATCAGGGCGCGGGCCGGGACCTCTTCGCGGATCTCCTCGCGCAGTTCCTGCCCGATGATGTCGGGCAGCGTCCCGTCGCGCGGCGGCTGCTTGCCGTCGTGGGACGGGATGGAGCCGAAGTACTTCTCGATCCAGGCGAGGGTCTGCTTCGGGTCGATGTCGCCGACGACCGAGATCACCGCGTTGTTGGGCGCGTAGTACGTACGGAAGAAGGCCCGCGCGTCCTCGAGGGTCGCGGCGTCCAGGTCGGCCATCGAGCCGATCGGGGTGTGGTGGTACGGGTGGCCCTCTGGGTAGGCGAGGGCGGTCAGCTTCTCGAACGCGGTGCCGTACGGAACGTTGTCGTATCGCTGGCGGCGTTCGTTCTTGACGACGTCGCGCTGGTTCTCCATGGACTCTTCGTCGAGCGCGGAGAGCAGCGAGCCCATCCGGTCGGCTTCCAGCCACAGAGCCAGCTCCACCTGGTGGGCGGGCATCGTCTCGAAGTAATTGGTGCGCTCGAAGCTGGTCGTGCCGTTGAGCGAACCGCCCGCACCCTGCACCAGCTCGAAGTGGCCGTTGCCCTTGACCTGCGCCGAGCCCTGGAACATCAGGTGCTCGAAGAGGTGAGCAAGACCGGTGCGCCCCTTGACTTCGTGGCGCGAGCCCACGTCGTACCAGAGGCAGACCGCGGCGACCGGGGTCAGGTGGTCCTCGGAGAGCACCACGCGCAGGCCATTGGCCAGCCGGTGCTCAGTCGCTGTCAGGCCGCCGGAACCGGCCTGCGCTGTGGCCGTGTGACCCATGGGCATGTACGTCCCTTCGATCGCGATATGAAGAAGTCCTGCCACTGTATGCAAGCGCACTGACACCTGGCGAAGTTCCCGGCCGGTGTACGCCCTCAGGGAACGCCCGAGCAGGCGCTACGGACGGGTCGAGGTCGGCGTTGTCAGTGCGTCGGTCCACAATGGTCGGCATCAGACCCAAGAACTCAGCCCGACAGAACCGCGAAGGAGCCGCAGCCGCGATGGCCCGCCGCAGCACGAAGACCCCGCCGCCGGACGATGCGTTCGAGGAGAAGATCCTCGATGTCGACGTCGTCGACGAAATGCAGGGCTCCTTCCTCGAGTACGCGTACTCGGTGATCTACTCGCGAGCGCTGCCCGACGCCCGCGACGGCATGAAGCCGGTGCACCGACGCATCGTCTACCAGATGAACGAGATGGGGCTGCGGCCCGACCGCGGCTATGTGAAGTGCGCCCGCGTCGTCGGTGAGGTGATGGGCAAGCTCCACCCGCACGGCGACGCTTCGATCTACGACGCGCTCGTACGGATGGCGCAGCCCTTCTCCATGCGCCTGCCGCTCGTCGACGGGCACGGCAACTTCGGCTCGCTCGGCAACGACGACCCGCCGGCGGCCATGCGGTACACGGAATGCCGGATGGCCGACGCCACGTCGCTGATGACCGAGTCGATCGACGAGGACACGGTCGACTTCAACCCGAACTACGACGGACAGGAGCGCGAGCCCGTCGCGCTTCCCGCGGCGTACCCGAACCTGCTGGTCAACGGCGCGTCCGGGATCGCCGTCGGCATGGCGACGAACATGCCGCCGCACAACCTGGGCGAGGTCGTCGCCGCCGCCCGGCACCTGATCAAGCACCCCGGCGCGGATCTTGAGACGCTGATGCGTTTCGTGCCGGGACCCGACCTGCCGACCGGCGGCCGTATCGTCGGCCTCGGCGGGATCAAGGACGCGTACGAGAACGGGCGCGGCACCTTCAAGATCCGTTCGACGGCCACCATTGAGAACGTGACGCCCCGCCGCAAGGGCCTGGTCGTCACCGAACTGCCCTTCACCGTCGGCCCGGAGAAGGTGATCGCCAAGATCAAGGACCTGGTCTCGTCGAAGAAGCTCCAGGGCATCGCGGACGTCAAGGACCTCACGGACCGCTCGCACGGCCTGCGTCTGGTCATCGAGATCAAGAACGGTTTCGTCCCCGAGGCCGTCCTGGAGCAGCTCTACAAGCTGACGCCGATGGAGGAGACCTTCGGCATCAACAACGTGGCGCTGGTGGACGGCCAGCCGCTGACGCTGGGCCTCAAGGAGCTGCTGGAGGTCTATCTCGATCACCGCTTCGAGGTCGTACGCCGCCGCAGCGAGTTCCGCCGCACCAAGCGGCGCGACCGGCTGCACCTGGTTCTCGGCCTGCTCGTCGCGCTGCTCGACATCGACGAGGTCATCCGCCTCATCCGCTCCAGCGACAACTCGGCGCAGGCCAAGGAGCGGCTGATCGAGCACTTCTCGCTGAGCGAGATCCAGACGCAGTACATCCTGGACACGCCGCTGCGCCGGCTCACCAAGTTCGACAAGATCGAGCTGGAGGCCGAGCGTGACCGGCTGACGGCCGAGATCGACGAGCTGACGGCGATCCTGGAGTCGGACACCGAGCTGCGCAAGCTGGTCTCGGCGGAACTGGCGGCGGTGGCGAAGAAGTTCGGCACCGACCGGCGCACCGTGCTGCTGGAGTCGGGAAGTTCACCGGTCGCCGCGGTGCCGCTGGAGGTCGCGGACGACCCCTGCCGGGTTCTCCTGTCCTCGACCGGTCTGCTGGCCCGTACGGCCAACGGCGAGCCCCTCGCCATGGACGAAACCGGGCGCGCCAAGCACGACGTGATCGTCTCGGCCGTGCCCGCCACGGCGCGCGGCGACGTGGGCGCGGTGACGTCCTTCGGCCGTCTGCTGCGGCTGTCGGTCATCGACCTGCCCCAGCTCCCCGACACGGCCTCCGCGCCCAGTCTCTCCGGCGGGGCGCCGGTCACGGAGTTCCTGACTCTGGGGCCGGACGAGACGCTGATCTGCCTCACCACGCTCGACGAGTCCTCGCCGGGACTCGCGCTGGGCACCGAGCAGGGCGTGGTCAAGCGGGTGGTCCCGGACTACCCGGCGAACAAGGAGGAGCTGGAGGTCATCACCCTCAAGGAAGGTGACCGGATCGTCGGCGGCGCCGAGCTGCGCACCGGCGAGGAGGACCTGGTCTTCATCACCGACGACGCCCAGCTGCTGCGCTACCCGGCGGGGCAGGTCAGGCCGCAGGGCCGGGCCGCGGGCGGTATGGCGGGCATCAAGCTCGCCGACGGCGCCAAGGTGATCTCCTTCACCGCGGTCGACCCGGCCGCCGACGCCGTGGTCTTCACGGTGGCCGGTACGGCCGGCACGCTGCTCGGCGACACGGAGACGTCGGCGAAGCTGACGCCGTTCGACCAGTACCCGCGCAAGGGCCGGGCCACGGGCGGCGTGCGCTGCCAGCGGTTCCTCAAGGGCGAGGACATCCTCATCCTGGCCTGGGCGGGCGCGGCGCCGGCACGCGCGGCGGCGAAGAACGGCGCACCGGTGGAGCTGCCGGAGCAGGACCCGCGCCGCGACGGCTCGGGCACCCCGCTGACTACGCCGGTGGCGGCGCTGGCGGGGCCTGTGTAACCACGCCGCCACTCGGCCGCCGGACGGGTTTGTTCTGCCCCGCCCGGCGGCCGAGGACGGGCCTGTTTTCCAGCCGTCCGGCGATCCAGGGCTCTGGAAGGGGCGGGGTGGGTGGGGTGGGGAACAGACCGCTCCGCGCCCTCAGCCCTCGCCCTGCACGTACCGCAGAACGCCCCACATGCTGTGCTCATCGGCGGCAGCGGCGCCCCGCGCCCCGTCCTCCCGGCAGGCCGTGAGTTCCTTGCTGAGCGCTTCGGTGTCGGTCCCGGACCCGATGAGCACGAGCTGCGTGATCCGCGGCTCGTCGCGCCCCCACGGCTCCGGGTAGAACCGCAGGAACCGCCCGACCGCATGCACCCCGTACCGGTTGCGCGCGTCGGCCGTACCGAAGTCGACGTACCCCTTGATCCGGTAGAGCCCCTCCGGCCTGGTGTCGAGGAACTCCATGAGCCGGCGCGGGTCCATGGGCACGTCGGAGGTGAAGGAGACGCTCTCGTACGTCGTGTGCAGATGACCGCCGTCGCAGTCGTGGGCTTCCTCCTCGCTGCGCAGATCGTCGAAGGACAGCTGCCGCGCCTTCTCCTCGCCGTCCGGCCGCACCACCGGGTCGAAGAGCAGCTCGGGGTCGATCCGCCCGTACGACGCACGGATGACGGCCGTACCGCCGCTGAGGCCCGCGACGGTGTCGAGGACACGACCGAGCCGCTCCTCCCCCACCCGGTCCGTCTTGTTCAGGACGACGAGGTCGGCGATGGCGAGATGCCGGTCCAGCTCGGGATGACGCTCCCGCGTCGCGTCGAACTCGGCGGCATCGACGACCTCGGCGAGCCCCCCGTACACGATCCGCTCGTTCTCGCTGGCCAGGATCATCCGGACCAGCTCCTGCGGCTCGGCAAGCCCGCTCGCCTCGATGACGATCACGTCGAGACGGGCGGCGGGCCGGGTCAGTTTCTCCAGATACTCGTCGAGCTCACTGGCGTCCACAGCGCAGCACAGACACCCGTTGCCGAGCGAAACGGTGGAGTCCCCGAGCTGCCCGGCGACCGCCATGGCGTCGATCTCGATGGCCCCGAAGTCATTGACGATCGCACCGATCCGGGTGCCCCTGCTCTGTGCGAGCAGGTGGTTGAGCAAGGTGGTCTTACCGGATCCCAGGAAGCCCGCGAGGATGATGACCGGGATCTGCTTCTTGCTCACCAGGGGCCTTTCTCTTGGCACGGCAGGGGGCTGACCCAGGATATTGGCACTGGTGGAGCCCCGGACGGCCCTAGGAGCCGCACCGAGCCGGAGCGAGCCGGAGCGGGGGATTTCGGAAAGGTGTGCCCGGCGCTCTACCGTTCGTAGACATGAGCGCCGCACCGACCACCTCCGGCAGACGACTCCGTCTGGGCTGGCCCCAGCGCGTCTTCTCGCAAGTGCTCCTGATGCAGCTGGCCATCGCCACCGGTGTCACCGTGCTCGCCACCGGCCTCTTCCTGGCCCCGCTCAGCGCCCAGCTCGATCAGGAGGCGATGCGGCGCGCGCTCGCGATCGCGCAGACCACCGCGGCCCAGCCGCAGCTCGCCGGCGCGGTGACCGGTTCGCGGCCCGCCGTGGACGGGCCCGTGCAGGCCGAGGCGGAGCGCATCAGGCGCTCCACCGGCGCCGAGTACGTCGTCGTCATGGACAAGCGCGGGGTCCGCTGGTCCCACACCGACCCGCACCAGATCGGCAAGATCGTCTCCACCGACCCCAGCGACGCGCTCGCCGGCCACGAGGTCATGGAGATCGACGAAGGTACGCTCGGCCGCTCCGCCCGCGGCAAGGTCCCGCTGCGCGCCGCCGACGGCGAGATCGTCGGCGCCGTCTCGGTCGGCATCGAGTACGACAGTGTCCGCGCCCGGCTGCTCGCGGCGATCCCCGGGCTGCTCGCGTACGCGGGCGGCGCCCTCGCCGTCGGCGCGGTGGCGGCGTATCTCATCTCCCGAAGGCTCCAGCGGCAGACCCACGACCTGGCCTTCTCCGACATCTCCGCGCTGCTGGCCGAGCGCGAGGCGATGCTGCACGGCATCCGGGAAGGCGTCGTCGCCCTCGACTCCGGGGGCAGGATCCGGCTGCTGAACGACGAGGCCCAGCGGCTGCTCGGCCTCGGCCCCGAGGCCACCGGGCGCCCGCTCGACGACGTCCTGGGGGCGGGGCGTGCGGCCGACGTGCTGGCGGGGCGCGTGACCGGTGACGACCTGCTGACCGTGCGCGGGCAGCGCGTCCTCGTCACCAACCGGATGCCGACGGACGACGGCGGCGCGGTGGCGACCCTGCGCGACCGTACCGAGCTGGAGCGGCTCGGGCGCGAGCTGGACTCGACGCGCGGTCTGATCGACGCCCTGCGCGCCCAGGACCACGAGCACGCCAACCGGATGCATACCCTCCTGGGGCTGCTCGAGCTGGGCATGCACGAGGAGGCGGTGCAGTTCGTGACGGAGGTCGCGGGGGTGCACCGTGCCACCGCCGAGCAGATCACCGAGAAGATCCACGACCCGCTGCTGGCGGCGCTGCTGGTCGGGAAGGCCACGGTCGCGGCGGAGCGCGGGGTCGCGCTCCGGCTCTCCGACGCGACGCTGCTGCCGGACCGGCTGGTGGACCCGCGCGGTCTGGTCACCGTCGTCGGCAACCTGGTGGACAACGCGCTGGACGCCTCGGCCGGCTCCCCGGACGCCGTGATCGAGGTCGAGCTGAGGGCCCGGGGGCGTGCGGCCGTACTGCGGGTGACCGACAGCGGGCCCGGTGTCCCGGCGGAGCAGCGCGAGCTGATCTTCACTGAGGGGTGGTCGACCAAGGAGCTGCCGGCCCACGGCAAGCGCGGCCTCGGCCTCGCGATGGTGCGCCGGCTCGCGGAGCGACAGGGCGGCAGTGCCCGGGTCGGTGAGGGGGCGGAGGGCGGCGCCGAATTCACCGTCGTACTGCCGGAAGCACTGACCGATGCCGGGCTGGGCGAGGCGGAGCCGGCGGACACCGAGCCGACGGACACGGTGGGCCCGGCCGCGGCGGCGCTCGACACGGCGGGAGAAACGCGATGATCGATGTACTGGTGGTGGACGACGACGTCCGCGTCGCGGAGATCAACGCGGCATACGTGGCCAAGGTCGCGGGCTTCCGCGTCGTCGGCCGGGCACATTCGGCCGCCGACGCGCTGGCGCAGCTCCAGGCGGCCCACGTCGACCTGGTGCTCCTGGACCACTATCTGCCGGACCGGAACGGACTCGCGCTCGTCCAGGAGCTGCGCGCGCTCGGCCTCCAGACCGACGTGATCATGGTGACGGCGGCGCGCGACATCGGGACCGTGCAGGCCGCGATGCGCCAGGGGGCTCTCCAGTACCTGGTGAAGCCCTTCAACTTCGCCGGACTGCGCACCAAGCTGGAGGCGTACGCGGCGCTGCGCCGGACGCTCGACGGCGGCGGCGAGGCGGAGCAGGCCGAGGTGGACCGTATCTTCGGAGCGCTCTCCGTGGCCGGCTCCCCCGACCTCCCCAAGGGACACTCGCCAACCACAGCGGCCATGGTCCGGCAGGTGCTGCTGGCCGCCGGAGGACCACTCTCCGCCCAGGAGATCGCGGAGCGGGCGGGCATGAGCCGGCAGACCGCACAGCGCTATCTGAAGCTGCTGGAACGGTCGGGGCGGGTACGGCTCAGCCTCAAGTACGGCGAGACGGGCCGCCCGGAGCACCGCTACGCCTGGACGGCCGGCCGCTGAGGACGCGGAGCCGCATCCGGCCGGACCGCCCCTCGGACCGCGCCTCAGACCGCGCCCGCGCCCGTCAGCGAACGCACCTCCGTCTCCGCGTGCTTGGCCTCGTCCGGTGGTTCGGGTGACAGCGCCGTACCGGCCCAGCCCGCGAGGAAGCCCAGCGGGATCGAGACCAGGCCCGGGTTCTGCAGCGGGAAGAGCTGGAAGTCGGCCCCGGGGAACAGCGATTCGGGGCTGCCGGAGACGACCGGCGAGAGCAACACGAGCAGAACGGCCGGGATCAGGCCGCCGTACACGGACCAGACCGCGCCGCGGGTGGTGAAGTTCCGCCAGAACAGCGAGTAGAGCAGCACCGGCAGGTTCGCGGACGCGGCGACCGCGAAGGCCAGGCCGACGAGGAACGCGACGTTCAGGTCGCGGGCGAGCAGGCCGAGGGCGATGGCCACAACGCCGATTCCCGCCGCCGCGACGCGGGCCACCGCGACCTCGCTGTGCTGCCTGGCGTGGCGGCGCCTGAGCGAGGCGTACAGATCGTGGGCGACAGACGCGGAGGAGGCCAGCGTGATGCCCGCCACGACCGCGAGGATGGTGGCGAAGGCGATGGCCGCGACGACGGCGAAGAGAATCGTTCCACCTGTGGAGCCCGCACCGCCGCCCAGGTCGAGCGCGAGCAGCGGAACCGCCGTGTTCCCGGCCGCGTTGGAGGCCCGTACCTCGTCGGTTCCCACCACCGCGGCCGCGCCGAAGCCGAGCACGATGGTCATCAGGTAGAAGCTGCCGATGAGGCCGATCGCCCAGACGACCGAACGGCGGGCGGCGCGGGCGGTCGGCACGGTGTAGAAGCGGGACAGGATGTGCGGCAGTCCGGCCGTACCGAGGACAAGGGCGAGGCCGAGGCTGATGAAGTCGAAGCGGGCCGTCCAGTCCCCGCCGTACCTCAGACCGGGCGAGAGGAAGTCCTTGCCGTGCCCGCTGCGCTCGGCGGCCGAGAGCAGCAGCTGGTTGAAGTCGCCGTGGAAGCGCACCAGGACGAGCACGGTGAGCGCGACCGTGCCCGCCATCATCAGCACTGCCTTGACGATCTGGATCCAGGTGGTGGCCCGCATCCCTCCCAGCGATACGTAGATCACCATCAGCGCGCCCACGCCGATGACCGTCCAGGAGCGCGCGGCCTCGCTGCTCCCGCCCAGCAGCAGTGCGACCAGGCTGCCCGCCCCCACCATCTGCGCCACCAGATAGAGAACGGACACGGTGACCGAAGAAGTTCCCGCCGCGATACGGACGGGCCGCTCCCTCATGCGCGCGGCGACGACGTCCGCGAGCGTGAACCGGCCGCAGTTGCGGACGAGTTCGGCGACGAGGAACAGGACGACGAGCCACGCGACGAGGAAGCCGACGGAGTACAGCATGCCGTCGTAGCCGAAGAGCGCGATCAGCCCCGAGATGCCGAGGAAGGAAGCGGCGGACAGGTAGTCGCCCGCTATGGCGAAACCGTTCTGCATGGGCGAAAACAGCCGTCCCCCCGCGTAGAACTCCTCCGCGGATCCGCGCCGGTTGCGGCTCACCCACGTCGTGATCGCCAGCGTCGCCGCGACGAACGCGCAGAACAGCAGCAACGCGAGTGTCTGGTGTTCGTCGGTCACCGCTTGATCTCCTTGATCCCCCGGGTCAGTTCCTGGGTGTCCCAGCGGAGATCGAGCGCCGCACGGTCCCTGCGCAGCCGGGCGTGACGCGCATACGCCCAGGTGAGCAGGAAAGTGGTGAGGAACTGCCCGAGTCCGGCGACCATCGCGACGTTCACCGCGCCGACGACGGGACGGGCCATCAGGTCGTGCGCGGTGGTCGCCGCGACGACGTAGACGACGTACCAGGTGAAGAAGGCGAGGGACGCGGGAACGACGAACCGCCGGTAGCGGCTGCGCACTTCCTGGAAGGCGGCGCTGCGCTGCACCTCCAGATAGATCTCGGCGGCGCTGTGGCCGGGCGCGGGGCCTGCGGGCACGGGCGGCGTGACCGGCGCGGGTGCGCCCGTACCGTCCAGTTCGCCCCAGCCGGAGGCAAGCGCGTCGTACCAGGGGTCGTCGAACCGCACCGCTGCGGCCTCTCTGCCTTCCTGCTTCTCCACCGAACAACTCTCCTTGTCCGCGAACGAATGGTCCGCGTGCCCAAGGATGGACAGAGTGGAAGATCCCGGACTCTTCAATCCCCGCGCTTCACTCCATCAGGTGATGGATGTCCCGGGCGGCTGTGCGAGCCCGTGCCGGTAGGCGTACCGCACGGCTTGGGCCCGGTCGCGGACTCCCGCCTTGGCGAAGAGGTTGTTGATGTGGGTCTTCACGGTGGCCGCGGCGATGTGCAGCGTGCGGGCGATCTCGGCATTGGAGAGCCCCTCGGCGACGAGCGCCAGCACCTCGGCCTCGCGCCGGGTGAGGCCATCGGGCAGCTCGGCCGGGGCGCTCGTGACGGGGGCGGTGACCTGCTCGAGGAGGCGCAACTGGACGGCGGGCGCGAGCCCCGCCCGGCCCGACACCACGTCCGCGACCGCGCGTGCGATCTCCTCGCCGTCGGCGTCCTTGGTGAGGTAGCCGCGCGCGCCCGCGCGCAGCGCCGCGAAGAGCGAGTCGTCGTCGGCGTAGGTGGTGAGCACCACGACGTGCGTGGCGGGATGAGCGGCGCGGATACGGCGAGTGGCCTCGACGCCGTCGCAGCGCGGCGTCCGCAGGTCCATCAGGACGACGTCGGGCGGGTGTGCGGCGACCAGGGCGACCGCTTCGTCGCCGTCCTTCGCCGCGCCGACCACCTCGATTCCGGGCAGCAGGGCGAGGAGCAGCACGATGCCCTCGCGCACCATCGCCTGGTCGTCGGCGACGACGACTCTGGCGGTCGCGCCGGCGTCTCCAGCGGTCATGCCGGCACCCGCAGCCGCACCACGTACCCCTTCCCGTCGGCTCCCGCCTCCAGGCTGCCGCCCAGCAGCTCGGCCCGTTCCCGCATGCCCAGCAGGCCGTAACCGCAGCCGGAGTGCGTGAGCTCGCCGACGACACCTGAGGCGGAGGCGCTTGAGGCGCCTGAGGCGCCAGGTGCTGCGGGGGCGCCGGTCGCGCCCGAGTCCCGTATCTGCAACGTCACTTCGCCCTCCCCGTACGCGAGCAGGATACGAACCGTCGCGCCCGGCGCGTGCTTGCGCACGTTCGTCAGCGCTTCCTGCGCCACGCGCCGGACCGTCTGCGAGGCCTCGGCGGACAGCGGCCTGCTCTCCCCCGACACGTCGACCGACACGTCCCCTGAAGGGGCCGCCAGTTCCCGCAGGAAGGTCTCCACGGCCACCACCTCACCGCGCAGCGCGGAGAGCGCCTGGCGGGTCTCCGCGAGCCCCTCGCGGGCCATCCCGCGCGCCGCCACGACCCGCTCCAGGATCTTCGCGCGGTCCGCGCCCTGTTCGATCTGGATCCGCGCGGCCTCCAGGTGCACCATCTGCGCGGAAAGGCTGTGCGCCAGTACGTCGTGGATCTCGCGGGCGATGCGGGCCCGCTCGGCCAGGGCGGCGGACTCGGCCTCCGCCGCCCTGGCGGCCCGTTCCTGCGCCAGCAGCCGGAAGCCCGCGCCACGGGCCTGGGCGTCGAGACGCAGGGAGTAGCCGACGAGCGCGATCCCGAGCCCGAGAACGGCCGACTCCGGGCTCCGCCCGTCGTTGACGGAGTGCGCCGCCAGGACGACCGCGGTCACGGGCAGCGCGGCGGCGAGCGGCAGCCGCTCCATGGCCTGTACGGCGCAGATGATCCAGAGGATGGACGCGGGCATACGCGCCCCGGCGGCGTACGAGCCGGCTGCGACGAGGGCCGGCACGGCGAGCGCCCCGACGGCCGGCAGCAGCCGGTTGAGCCTGGTGAGCCGGTCGTACGCATGGGCGGCGGCCGCGCACAGCCCCACCCCGGCCACCGGGACGACGACGGCGGCACCCCGGAAGATCCCCGCGCCGTACGCCGTCCAGAGGGTCCAGGTGGTCATCGAGGGCCCAGACGACGCCGTCGATGACCATGCGTACGCGCGGCACACCGAGCCGCGACAGGGCCTCCGCGGAAGGCCACGCGGTCCAGCCGCCGCTCCTCTGCGATGTCATGGAACGACCGTACGGACCGGGCGCCCGCAGCGGATCGGCGCGTGGGTGGAGCTGTGTGCTCCACCCACGGGTGGACTCGGCGGAGCCGGCAGCGGCCCTGCCTCAGGCGTCGATGCGCGAGCGGTCCAGCGTGGCCGCCGAGCTGGTGATGAACCCCTTGCGGGGCGCCACCTCGTTGCCCATGAGGAGGTCGAAGACCTGCTCGGAGGATTCCAGGTCGCCGATGTTGATGCGGCGCAGGGTGCGGTGGCGGGGGTCCATCGTGGTCTCCGCCAGCTGGTCCGCGTCCATCTCGCCGAGGCCCTTGTAGCGCTGGATGGAGTCCTTGTAGCGGATGTTCTTGCGCTGGTACTCCAGCAGGGTCTGGCGCAGCTCGCTGTCCGAGTAGGTGTAGACGTACTTGTCCTGGCCCTTCTTGGGCTGGACGAGCTCGATCCGGTGCAGCGGCGGTACGGCGGCGAAGACGCGTCCCGCCGCCACCATCGGCCGCATGTAGCGCTGGAAGAGCGTCAGCAGCAGGCAGCGGATGTGCGCGCCGTCGACATCGGCGTCCACGAGGAGCACGATCTTGCCGTAGCGGGCGGCGTCGAGGTCGAAGGTCCGTCCGGACCCCGCTCCTATGACCTGGATGATGGCGCCGCACTCGGCGTTCTTGAGCATGTCCGAGACGGACGACTTCTGGACGTTGAGGATCTTGCCGCGGATGGGCAGCAGCGCCTGGAATTCGGAGTTCCGGGCGAGCTTGGCCGTACCGAGCGCGGAGTCTCCCTCGACGATGAAGAGCTCGCTGCGCTCGACATCGTCGCTGCGGCAGTCGGCGAGCTTGGCCGGCAGCGAGGAGGTCTCCAGCGCGGTCTTGCGGCGCTGCGCCTCCTTGTGCTGGCGGGCGGCGATGCGCGTCCGCGCGGCGGCGACGATCTTCTCCATGACGGAGCGCGCCTGCTGCTTGGCGTCGCGCTTGGTGGAGGTCAGGAAGGTCTTGAGCTCCTTGGCGACGACATTGCCGACGATCCGCGCGGCCGCCGACGTACCGAGCACTTCCTTCGTCTGGCCCTCGAACTGCGGCTCCGCGAGTCGCACCGTGACGACCGCGGTGAGGCCCTCCATGGCGTCGTCCTTGACGACGTCGTCCTCGGCGACGCGCAGCAGCTTGGCCGAGCGCAGCGCCTCGTTGACAGTCTTGGTGAGGGACCGCTCGAAGCCCGAGATGTGAGTGCCGCCCTTGGGGGTGGCGATGATGTTGACGAAGGACCGGACCGTGGTGTCGTACCCCGTGCCCCAGCGCAGCGCGATGTCCACGCCCAGCTCGCGGGTGACCTCGGTGGCCGTCATGTGCCCGCGGTCGTCGAGGACCGGCACGGTCTCCTTGAAGGTGCCCTGCCCGCTCAGCCGCAGGACGTCGCAGACGGCCTTGTCCTGCGCGAGGTACTCGCAGAACTCGCTGATGCCGCCGTCGAAGCGGAAGACCTCCTCGGTCTTGCCCTCGCCGCCCAGGGCGCGCTCGTCGCGTACGACGATGGTCAGGCCGGGCACCAGGAACGCCGTCTGGCGAGCGCGCTGGTACAGCGTCTCCAGGTTGAGCTTGGCGTCCTTGAGGAAGATCTG
>NZ_JAGGPC010000062.1:0-25221 GCF_018614005.1 Streptomyces sp. ISL-99 | reverse complement strand
TCGTTCGGTATTTCGTGTTTCCGACTCTATCAGACTCTTTCGTGTCCGACTTCCTCGGCGCTTTCCAGTTCTTCGCTTTCGCGTTTCCCTTTCCGGCGATTCCGACTCTATCAGGTCCTTTCGGGCCTGACTCCCAGTCAGCGGGCTTGTCATTCCGGCTGTTCGGCCGTTCCGACGCCCTGAACTCTAGCGGATTTCCCGAGCGGCTCATAATCGAGCCTGTCGAATAAATTCCGGCATGCCGAAATTATCTCCGAGTGGGAGACCGTGCAGAGGTTGGGTTTGCCGCGTGCGCGGCGAGCGGCTGCCGCAGAACCGTTCCGGCTCTGTGACAACTCGAAGAACTTTACGGATCGGTAGGGGCGGTGTCAACCCCCGCCGTGGCCGCACTGGCCCCGGGGCTGATTCGCCGTCAGTCCAGGTCTGTCAGACGGCCGCCGGCGTCCGGCTGGGCGTCCTCGACCCTGCGCAGCAGGCGGATCAGCATCTCGCCGAGCGAGCCGCGTTCGTCGGCGGAAAGGTCCTGGAGCAGGTCCTCCTCGAAGCTCGACGCCATGCGCATCGCCTCAAGCCACTTGGCGCGGCCCTCGTCCGTGAGTTCCACGATCACGCGGACGCGGTTGGTCTCGTCGCGGTCCCGGGTGACCAGACCGTCCGCCGCCATCCGGTCGATGCGGTGGGTCATGGCGGCCGGCGTGAGGCCGAGTCGCTTCGCGAGCTCGCCGGGACCCAGCCGGTACGGGGCTCCGGAGACCACGAGGGTCTTGAGGACTTCCCACTCCGTGTTGCTGATGCCGAGTGCGGCGACCTGGCGGCCGTACGCGACGTTCATACGCCGGTTGAGGCGGCCCAGGGCCGAGACGACCTTCTCGACCTGCGGGTCGAGGTCGCCGTACTCGCGCTGGTAGGCGGCGATCTGTTCGTCGAGGCTCGGCTCCTGGGGGCCGTGCGGCTCTGGGGTGTCAGGCATGCCGCGCAGTATGACACGTAGTCGTTGGCGGTTAAGTCCTTCGGTGTGTACTGTTGAGGTTCTAACTTTAGAGTTGAAGTCTTCAGGACTTCAGCTCTTCTCTTCGAAACCTTGAGGCAGGTGAGTGTGACCAGGGCAATGGGCGCCGCGATGCGCCGGATCCAGATGGGGAACGCGCTGAGTGCGTTCGGTATCGGGTTCACCGTTCCGTATCTGTATGTGTACGTCGCCCAGGTGCGGGATCTGGGTGCGAGTACAGCAGGTGTGGTGCTCGCCGTCTTTGCTGTGGCCGCACTTCTCGTCCTGCCGTTCACCGGGCGCGTCATCGACCGGCGCGGACCGCTGCCCGTGCTCGTCGGCGGCGCTGTCAGCGCCGCCGCCGGCGCTCTGGCCATGGGGCTCGCGAGCAGCGTGCCCATGGTGCTGTTGTCCGCCGCGCTGCTCGGCGCGGGTACGGCGGTCGTGCAGCCGGCGCTCGCCACCATGATCGTGTGGTGCTCCACGCCCGCCACCCGTACGCGGGCCTTCGCCATGCAGTTCTTTCTGGCGAACCTGGGCCTCGGCATCGGCGGTCTGATCGGCGGCCAGCTCGTCGACGAGAGCCGGCCCGACAGCTTCCTGCTGCTCTTCAGCATTGAGGCCGTGATGTTCCTGGTGCTCGCCGGTATCGGTGCGAGCGTCCGGCTGCCGCGTGCGGCCGTCATTCCCGGCGCCATGCCGCAGGACGACCCCGCTCCCGGGGGTGGACTGCGGGCGCTGCTGAAGCACCGGGCGATGGTGCAGCTGTGCGGGCTCGGGTTTGTGCTGTTCTTCGCCTGTTACGGGCAGTTCGAGTCGGGCCTTGCCGCGTACGGCACCGAGGCGGCGGGGATCGAGCCCTCGGCCCTGGGGATGGCGCTGGCTGCCAACACCGCGGTCATCGTG
The DNA here is from genome assembly GCF_018614005.1 of Streptomyces sp. ISL-99. Lineage (NCBI taxonomy): Bacteria > Bacillati > Actinomycetota > Actinomycetes > Kitasatosporales > Streptomycetaceae > Streptomyces > Streptomyces sp. ISL-99. The sequence continues at coordinate 23,327 of NZ_JAGGPC010000062.1, read as the reverse complement.
ATCGCGCAGTTCGTGGTGCTGCGGCTGGTCGAGCGGCGGCGGCGGTCGCGGGTCATCGCGCTGGTCGGGCTCATCTGGACCGTCGCGTGGGTCGTGGCGGGTTACGCCGGTCTCGGGCACGGCAGCCAGACGATGGCCACGGCCGCGTTCATCTCGACGTACGCGCTCTTCGGGCTCGGCGAGGCGATGCTGTCGCCGACCGTCGCGCCGCTGGTCGCCGATCTGGCGCCGGAGTCGATGATCGGGCAGTACAACTCGGCCTTCGCGCTGGTCAAGCAGTTCGCTCTGGCCGTGGGGCCCGCGGTGGGCGGGCCGATGGGCGCGTCGCTGCACGCGCCGTACATCCTCACCTTCATCGTCTTCTCGCTGGGCATCAGCGTGCTGGCGCTGCGGCTCGGCAAGCAGCTGACGGCGGAGCAGGACAAGCCGCTGCCGGCCAAGTCGCTGGTCGTCGCGTCGGGCGCACCGGCGAAGGACCTCGCTCCCGCCGGTTAGGGCGTGCCCGTCGGCAGGGCGAATTCGCACCAGACCGCCTTGCCGCCGCCCGGCGTGCGGCGGCTGCCCCAGGACGAGGCGATCGTCGCGACGATCGAGATACCGCGGCCCGCCTCGTCCGCCGGTTCGGCGCGGCGGCGGCGCGGCAGGTGGTCGTCGCCGTCCGTCACCTCGATGATCAGGCGGCGGTCGGTACGGCGCAGGCGCAGGCGCATCGGTGGCGTGCCGTGCTGGAGGGAGTTGGCGACCAGCTCGCTCGCCGCCAGTACGCCCAGGTCGCACAGCTCCACCGGGAAGCGCCAGGAGGCCAGCACTCCTGTCGCGAAGGCGCGGGCGCGGGGGGCCGCCTCGATGCCGCCGAGCAGTTCAAGTGCGGCGTTGTGGAAGAGCTCCGCGTCCGGGCCGGTGCGGGTGGGGTGCTGGAGGACCAGTACCGCTACGTCGTCGTCGTGGTCGGCCGTGACGCCCAGCGCGCGGATCAGGCGGTCGCAGACGACCTGGGGCGTGCCGGTGGCGCCGGACAGGGCGCGTTCCAGCGCGGCCACGCCCTCGTCGATGTCCTCGCGGCGGCGCTCGACGAGACCGTCCGTATAGAGGACAGCCGTGGAGCCCGGCGGGAGGGCGATCGTGCCCGAGGTGTGCATCCAGCCGCCGGTGCCGAGCGGGGGGCCTGTGTGGTCCTCGGCGCGGCGGACCGTGCCGTCCTCGTCGCGGACGAGGATCGGGAGGTGGCCGGCGGACGCGTACACGAGGCGGCCCTCGTTGGGGTCGTGGACGGCGTACGCGCAGGTGGCGATCTGGCTGGCGTCGATCTCGGCGGCCAGGCCGTCCAGGAGCTGCAGGACTTCGTGGGGCGGGAGGTCCAGGCGGGCGTACGCGCGGACCGCCGTGCGGAGCTGGCCCATGACGGCGGCGGCGCGCACCCCGCGGCCCATGACGTCGCCGATGACCAGGGCCGTACGGCCGGCGCCGAGGGTGATCACGTCGTACCAGTCGCCGCCGACCGCCGCGTCCGTGCCGCCCGGCTGGTAGGTGGCGGCGATGCGCAGGTCGTCCGGCTGCTCCAACTCCTGCGGGAGGAGGGAGCGCTGGAGGGTCACGGCCGTCTCGCGCAGGCGGCGCTCGCTGGCGCGCAGGCGCTCGGCGGCCTCCGCGTGGTCGGTGACGTCGGCGGCGAAGACGAGCACGCCACCCTCTCCGCCGCCGTCGTCCCCTGCGCCGGCGGGAGTCTCGATCGGCGTACAGGTGACGGTGTACGAGCCGCCCTTGGGCACCTTGCGGGACTTGACCGTACGGGGCGTACCGCTGCGCAGGACCTGGTCCATGAGCGGGAGCAGGCCGAGCTCGTCGAGCTCGGGGAGGGCGACGGCGGCGGGGGCGCCGGTCTCGCGGGGGCCGAAGGCGGCGGCGTAGGCGTCGTTGACGTACGCGACGCGGTGCTCGGGGCCGTACACCAGGGCGACGAGGGCGGGGAGCCGGCCGAGGATCTCGCGGACGGAGAGGTCGGTCAGAGGGTGCGGGGGGTGCATGGCGGCGTCGCCGGGCGCGTCCGGGGCGTCGGGCCCGTGCTCGGACTGCCGGCCGTACTCAACGCGAGCCGCCGGGACGGAACCGCGGTCGGTCCGCGCTGCGGCGCGGCGCTGCGTTCCGGGGAGACGGGCGCTCCAGCGCGTGAAGTTCACTGACTTTCAAGCCTCATGGTGTCGCGTTGCGTTGTGTTGCGTCGCTGACGCTTCGGTCGCTGTGGTCGCTGGGTTTGCTGAAATTGCTGGGATTGCTGTGGGGGGAGATGCTGCTGTGCCGTTACAGCGGGTGACTCTGAGCGGGTGTGAGCCAGCCTATGGTCACACGCCCAGTGTGACCGACCGCACTGACAGTCGTCACTTGTTCTTGGGGGGCTCGCCGCCCGCGGCCAGTTCGAATTCGGCTCGCGGATGCTCCAGGGAGCCGAGCGAAACGATCTCGCGTTTGAAGAGTCCGGCGAGTGTCCATTCGGCGAGGACCCGGGCCTTGCGGTTGAAGGTCGGCACCCGGCTGAGGTGGTACGTACGGTGCATCAGCCAGGCCGGATAGCCCTTGAGCTTGCGGCCGTAGACGTGCGCGACCCCCTTGTGGAGACCGAGCGAGGCGACCGAACCGGCGTACTTGTGCTCATAGTTCTTCAGCGGTTCGCCGCGCAGCGACGCCAGGACGTTCTCGGCCAGGACCTTGGCCTGGCGTACGGCGTGCTGGGCGTTGGGCGCGCACTCCTTGCCCTTCTCGTGCGCGGTGAGGTCGGGTACGGCGGCCGCGTCCCCGGCGGTCCAGGCGTGCTCGGTTCCTTCGATCGTGAGCGTGGCGGTGGCGGTGAGGCGGCCTCGTCCGTTCAGCGGCAGGTCGCTCGCGGCGAGGACCGGGTGCGGCTTGACGCCCGCGGTCCATACGACGGTGCGGGTGGGGAAGCGCGAGCCGTCGCTGAGGACGGCGACGCGGTCCGCGCAGGAGTCGAGGCGGGTCTCCAGGCGTACGTCGATATTGCGGCTGCGCAGTTCACGGATCGCGTATTTGCCCATTTCCTCGCCGACCTCGGGGAGGATGCGGCCCGTGGCCTCGACGAGGATCCACTTCATGTCCTGGGGCTTGACGTTGTGGTAGTAGCGGGCGGCGTAGCGGGCCATGTCCTCCAGCTCGCCGAGCGCCTCCACGCCCGCGTATCCACCGCCGACGAAGACGAAGGTGAGGGCGGCGTCGCGGACGGCCGGGTCGCGGGTGGCGGACGCGATGTCCATCTGCTCGATGACGTGGTTGCGCAGGCCGATGGCCTCTTCGACGGTCTTGAAACCGATGGCGTAGTCGGCGAGGCCGGGGATGGGCAGGGTGCGGGAGACGGAGCCGGGCGCGAGGACGAGTTCGTCGTACGTGATCTCGGTACCGCCGGTGCCCTCCTCCTCGGTGGCGAGGGTCGTTACGGTCGCGGTGCGCTTGGCGTGGTCGATGGACTTGGCCTCGCCGATGACGATCTTGCACTTGTCCAGGACGCGGCGGAGCGGGACCACGACGTGGCGCGGGGAGATCGAGCCGGCCGCCGCTTCGGGCAGGAACGGCTGATAGGTCATATAGGGATCAGGCGTCACCACAATGACCTCGGCCTCGCCGCTTCTCAGCTTCCGCTGGAGGTGCAGCGCGGTGTACATCCCGACGTAGCCGCCGCCGACAACGAGAATGCGCGCAGGTTCTGTCACTGTCCCATGACGCAACGGCCGCAGGAGTTTGTCCACAGGCCCGGCAAATTGTGTGACCGGAAGGCGTGCGTGCCGCGTGCTGCGGCGATTTCCGCTCGGCCTTGAAGGCTCGCAGGTCAGCGCGTGGGGAGGGGGTGCGGACAGTGGCCGAATCAGGAAGGTTTTGGTCGATACTCCGATCGGGCGGGCGCTCCGTGCGGAACTACCCCTTCTGAATCTACGCGCGCTCAACTATGTTCGTATCTCGTCGGGGCGGCCAGGTCTGCGGTCCCGGCCGACTATGAGGGCGGGGAGTCTCCGGGGGGAGACATCATTACCGGGGGAACGCTGATGCACATTCAGGAGTCTCATTGGCAGTCTGCCGTCACATCCGACGGCAACGGGCGCGCGGGGACGGGAGGATCTCGCTCCGCGCCGCTGCGTGTGGACGCACAGCGCAATCTTGAGCATGTACTGCGGGCCGCTCGCGAGGTGTTCGGCGAGCTGGGCTACGGGGCGCCGATGGAGGACGTGGCGCGACGGGCCAGGGTCGGCGTCGGGACGGTGTACCGCCGCTTCCCGAGCAAGGACGTACTGGTGCGCCGCATAGCCGAGGAGGAGACCTCCCGGCTGACCGATCAGGCGCGTACGGCCCTGGGGCAGGAGGACGAGCCGTGGTCGGCGCTGTCCCGCTTCCTGCGTACTTCGGTGGCGTCCGGCGCGGGCCGGCTGCTGCCACCGCAGGTGCTGCGGGTGGGCGTGGACGGCGGCGACGGCGGTGACGGCGAGTCGCCGCTGGTGCGGGGCGAAGGGCGGGTGCCGCAGCAGCGGCAGTCCGTCGGCCCGGTGCCGGGAGCGGCCGGGGGCCCGGCGGCGCCGGAGCTGCGGCTGGTCGAGCAGCGGCCCGTGGGTGCCGGCCCCGACGGTCTGGGGAGTGACGACGCGGGTGCCGCGGAGCTGCTGGAGGTCGTGGGGCGGCTGGTGGACCGGGCGCGTGCGGCCGGTGAGCTGCGTGGCGATGTGACGGTGGCCGACGTGCTGCTGGTGATAGCCACGGCTGCGCCTTCACTGCCGGACGCGGCGCAGCAGGCGGCGGCTTCCGCCCGGCTGCTGGACATCCTGCTGGAGGGGCTGCGGTCCAGGCCCGCGTAAGCCCGTAAGGGGCTTGGGTGCGGGGTTTCGTCCGTCGGCCCGCTTGTTCGCCAGGTGGCGGACGGGCGGGCCTGCCGGTTCCCGGCGGCGGTTGAAGCTGTTGAGTCTTCCCCGTTCGGGTGAACGCTAGTGCTCGCATACGGGAAAACTCCCCGGATGAGTGGTTGCCCGGTCGGAGCAATGGGCCGTGGTTCGCTCTGTGGGATTCTTGGCCGGTTATTTTCTGGCCGAGGATGCTTACGGGGGGCTTCCGCTATGGGTGTTGAGGGTCGGGACGAGCCGCTCGGCCGTGCCGGCATGGAGCCCGACGGCCTGCCTTCGCGACAGGTGCCGAGCCAGGCGGGGCCCCGCCGGTCGGGCGGAAACACAGCGGGCAACGCGGACGGGGTCGGCCGCGCGGACGGGGATGGCCGCGCGGACGCCCACGGCGGCGGGACCGTACTGCCGGGGCCTTGGCGGCCGGTTGTGGACGGTGACGACGCGGGTGTCCACCAACAGCGCGAGGCCAGGAGCGACGGCAGAAACGGGGGCAGGAGCGAGAGCAGTGGTCTGGCGGCGCAGACGCCGACGCCCGACGCCGCGCTGATCCATCGGATGCGCGGGGGCAACGACAGTGCGTACGAAGAGCTGTTCCGGCGCCACTGCGACGCCGTCCGGCGGTACGCCCGTACCTGCTGCCGCGACGCCCACACCGCCGACGACCTGACCGCCGAAGTCTTCGCGCGCACGCTGCAGGCGGTGCGCGGGGGCTCCGGGCCCGAGCACGCCGTACGGGCGTACCTGCTGACGACGGTGCGTCGGGTGGCCGCGGCATGGACCAAGACCGCCAGGCGTGAGCACCTGGTCGAGGACTTCGCCATCTTCGCCGCGCAGTCCGCCCGTTCGGTGGACCCGTCGGACGACGACACCCTGGAGCTGGGAGCCGACGTACGGGCCATGCACGAGGCGGAGCGGACGCTGGCCATGCGGGCGTTCCGCAGCCTGCCCGAGCGCTGGCAGGCCGTGCTGTGGCACACCACGGTCGAGGAGGAGTCGCCGAGTGAGGTGGCGCCGCTGTTCGGGCTGACCGCGAATGCCACGGCTGTGCTGGCGAGCCGGGCACGGGAGGGCCTCAAGCAGGCGTATCTCCAGGCGCATGTGAGCACCGCGCTGACGGCGGGCGGCGACTGCGCGCGGTACGCCGACCGGCTCGGCGCGTATGCCAGAGGCGGGCTGCGGACGCGGGCGGAGCGGGGGCTGCGCAAGCATCTGGAGGAGTGCGCGCGGTGCCGGGTGGCGGCGGGTGAGCTGAACGAGGTCAACGCCGGGATCCCGGCGCTGCTTCCGGTCGCGGTCATCGGCTGGTTCGCGGGCGGGTACGCGGTCAAAGCTGCCGGTCTGGTGGCGGGGGGCGCTGTGGGGGCAGCGGGGGCGGCCGGCGCGGGGGCCGCGGCGACCGGCGGGGCGACGGGCGGGGGTTCGAGTGCGGCCGGTGCCGCCGGTGCTGAAGCCGTTGGGGCACCGGCCAAGGTGGCGATCGGTGCAGCGGTGGCCGCGGCGGTGACCGCGGGGGTGGTGTTCGCGCTGGCGGGTGAGGACGCGAGGCCCAAGCCGAAGCCGGTGGCCAAGCCGCCGGTGTCGCGGCCGGTCGTACCGCAGCCGAGCCCGGAGCCGTCCGAGCGGCCTGCGCCGCCTGCGCCTCCGGCTCCGGCTCCGGCTCCGAAACCGCCGCCGGTGGCTCCGTCTGCGCCGTCCCCGACGCCTACGCCTCCCCCTTCGCCCACACCTACGCCTACGCCTGCGCCGACGAAGGTGGAGCCCACGCCCACGCCGGAGCCGTCCCCGCCCCCGCCCGCGCCGAAGCCGTCGCCACCGCCGGCGCCCGCGCCGTCGCCCGCCCCGGACGTCTACCAGGTGAACGCGCTGGCGTACGGCACGTTCGGTGACCACACCGAGCCGGAGGTGCGGCTCGGTGGGAGCAGTTGGCTGTGGCAGCGCTACGGCATGTCGATCGGTGGTGTGCGGTACGGAAACGGCGTCACGACACACGCGAAGTCGTCCGTCACCATCGACCTCAACCGGGCGTGCACCACCTATGACGCGCTGGTCGGCATCGACGACATGACGCTGGGCGTCGGGGCCGCGCGTTTCTCGCTGTACGGGGACGGCGCGCTGCTGTGGCAGTCGGGGCTCGTGCGGGGCAACGACGGGGCTGTGGCGGTGCGGGCCGATATCTCAGGGCGGGAGTCGATCCGGCTCGTGGCGGAGCCGGAGCATCCGCACGAGTCGATGGTGCCGGTGGACTGGGCGCAGTCGCGGATGAGCTGCGGCGGGTAGTGGGGCCGGGTGGGGCGGGCGCCTGCGGCGGGCCTGTTCCCCACCCCGCCCCTTCCCGAACCGGGGCGCTGCCCCGGACCCCGGTCCTCAAACGCCGGACAGGCTGAAACCCAGCACTGGCCAAGCCTGCCCGCCCACGCGGCGGAGCCGCACATGTCCCTGCCGGGAAGGCGGGCTGGGAACAGGCCGAAGGGCGCGGGGTCTTGCGCCCGTTCTGGACGGGGTGGGGAACAGGGCCGCCGCAGGCGCCCGTCCGACCGGGGTCAGAGGGCCCGGCGTGGGGGTACTTCGCCTGCTACCGCGCGTTGGCGTGGGGCTGCCGTTCCCGTCCAGCATGTTCCGCGGCGTGAGACCAGGCGGCGCAGCCACAGTTCCGTGGAGACCAGGTCGGCCAGACCGTCCAGGGGGACCGGTTCGCCCTCGGCCGCCGCGCGCAGGGCCTTGCGTACGACGCGGGCCTCGATCAGGCCCGCGTCGGCCAGCAGCGGGGCGTCGAAGAGTGCGATCAGGTCGCCGACCGCTGCGCGCAGTCCGGCCCGGGCGGCCGCCGCTGAGGACGCGTGGGATGTGGCGCCCCAGCCCGGCGGCAGGTCCTTGATGCCCGCCCCGGACAGGACCGCGCGCAGGATCGCCGCTCGCGCGCCCGGCTGGACCCGCAGGGCTTCGGGAAGAGCGCGGGACGCCCGTACGACCTGGTTGTCGAGGAAGGGGGCGTGCAGGCGCTGGCTGCGTACCTCCGCGGCCTGCTCGAAGACCCGGTGGTCGGCCGCCGCCCGGGCCAGGGCGGCCCGCGCGCGGGCCTCGCCCGGCCGCTGCACCGACGAGGGCCTGATGGCCGAAGCCTGGAGGCGAACCGATACTTCAGCCAGCGCCTCACCCGTCAGCCAGCGGGCCGCAGGGCCCGGCCTGGTCCAGGCGAGGGCCGCGAGTGAGGCGTCCAGGGCGGTCACCTGGCCGTTGCCCGTACCCCTGCCCCTGGAGCCCGGCTCGTCGAAACGGCGCTCCTTGAGGCGGGCCGCCGCTTCCTCGATGCCTGCGCGGTACGGCGTACGGGCGAGACGGCGTGCGGCGCGGTAGACGGTCAGCGGGACGAAGAGGGAGTGGGCGGAGGGCCCTTCGACCTTGGCGAGGGCGGTGACGGGGCGCAGCAGGTCGCGCCGTCTGCGGTCCATCAGGAGGTCGGCGAGGCGCGCCGGGTGGGCGTCCAGGACCTGGCGGGCGCCATGCCCCGTGAAGTGGTCGGCGCTGCCCGCGGCGAGGCGGCGGCGGTGGCGTTCGGCGGTGACCAGGGAGGGGCCCGGTTCGTCGGTGAGCGGGCCGCTGTTCAAATCGGCGTACGGAAGGGCCTCTTCACCGGCGGCTACGACGACGTGGTGCAGCCGGGGGTTGGCGGCGATCGCGCCGGCCCGCTGCAACTCGGCCTCGCCGCCGGGGCCTTCGGCGGTCAGGTCGTTGAAGGTGACGGCGAGCAGCCGCTCCCCCGCGCCCGTGCCGTGGCCCAGGACGGTGCCGGGCAGCCCCGGCAGGCCCGCCGCGAGGAGCGCGAGCGTCGCCGACGCGCTGCCGCCCGAGAGGTCGGCGCCGATGCCGGGGACGGGCGCGCCGCGGGCGGCCCGGCGGTCGGCGGGGCCCATGCCGGGGACGGGCCCCGGGTCGGGCGGCGCGGTCTCGGGGGCGTGGCGCGGTGCGGTGAGTCTCGCCCGTACCGCTTCGACGAGGGCCTCGCGGACACCGTCCACGGCTCGCTCCGGGTCGAGTTGGGGGGCGGCTACGGCGAGGGAGGCCACCGGCTCGTACCCGGTGATCTCGCGCGAACCCTCGCGCAGGACGAGGGCGTGGCCGGGCGGGATGCGCCGCACACCTGCGTACGGCGTGCCGTCGCGCAGTGCCTCGGGTACGTCGGGGCAGGCGAGCAGCGCCGCGAGGTGGCCGATGTCGAGCTGTGCCTCGATGAGGTCGGCGAGCGGGAGCGCGGCGGTGGCGTACGCGGTGCCATTGGCCCAGGGCGTATAGAACACGGGGCGGGCACCTGCCAGGTCACCGACCACGGTGACGCGGCGGCCGACCTGGACGACGGCGGTGTAGCTGCCGGACCACGCGGTCAGGTGCCGCAGTGCGCCGCCGCGCGCCGCGAAGAGGCCGACGCGCAGTTCTTCGTCGGTCGCGCCGCAGCAGCCGAGGACGGCGATCCGGGTGAAGGGGTCGACGCTGAGGGTACGGACCTCGTCGGGGCGCCAGTCGCCGACGGCCCACAGGGGGTCGGGGTCGCCCCACAGGAGCTGGGAGCCGACGGGGTGCACGGTGCGGGATTCGTGGTCGGAGGAGGGGTGGGACGAGGGATGGGCGGAGGAAGGGGTGGTGCCGGCCGTGCCGGGCGCGCCGACCGCTCCCACCGTCCCGAAGCTGGCGGCGATACTGCTCCACCCCACCAACCACCGCATCGCGCCTCCACAGGCTGTGGGCAACCACCCGCACGTACCGAAGCGGCATCGGGAGAATCCGAGAAGCGGCTTCGGGACCATGCTGCCACGACAACGGCACGCAGGAGGGGGTACGGAGGGCGTACGGGCAAGTCAATGCGCCCGCCGCGCACAGGACTTCGACCGGTTTGGGCGACAGGCGCCATTCGGCCATTCTGGGGGCGCGGCGGTACCACGGGCAGCCGCGGGGGAACGCACAGTCCGGGAGGCGCTGTTCGCCTCCCGGACCGGTCCGCCGCCCGCGGGGATGAAGGCGGCGGTGTCCCCCAGCCCGCTGGACCCAGTGCAGCGGGCCGACCCACGCGACTCCCATGGAACGGCCCCGGTGCCGGACCGACGAGAGCGCAGGGCGGGCGCACGGCCACACACACGGAGCACGGGGCGGAGCACGGGCGTTCGTGTGACTACACGAATCTCGCCATACGGACCACCGCCCCTTAACGGTCGGGATGCGGAGAACTACGCTGGGTTTACTGATGTTCTGAGCGGGCCGCATATTCCGGCAGGGCTGGCCGCGTGGTTGTGCGGGCGGTACGGCTTGAAATGTCCCCGCCGGACGGCCGTCTGTGTCGAGGGGTGGCGCATGTCCAGGGAGCAACGCGGGCCGAACGAAAAGCTCGGCACGGTTCTCGCCCTCGCGGGAATCAGCAATGCCGGCCTGGCGAGGCGGGTCAATGATCTGGGGTCGCAACGCGGCCTGACACTTCGTTACGACAAGACGTCGGTGGCGAGGTGGGTGTCCAAGGGCATGGTGCCGCAGGGCGCCGCGCCTCATCTCATCGCCGCCGCCATCGGCGCCAAGCTCGGGCGTCCCGTGCCGCTGCACGAGATCGGTCTGGCGGACGCCGATCCGGCGCCGGAGGTCGGCCTGGCCTTTCCGCGCGACGTATCGGCGGCGGTGCGGTCGGCGACCGAGCTGTACCGGCTGGATCTGGCCGGCCGGCGGGCGGGCGGCGGCGGCATCTGGCAGTCACTGGCCGGTTCGTTCGCGGTCAGCGCGTACGCGACGCCCGCGTCCCGGTGGCTGATAACGCCCGCCGACTCGTCGGTGGCGCGGGACTCCACGGCGTCCGACGAGTCCGCGCCCGACGCGACGCCGCTGCGGGTGGGGCACGCGGATGTGGCCAAGCTGCGGGAGGCGGCGGAGGACGCGCGGCGCTGGGACTCCAAGTACGGCGGCGGGGACTGGCGTTCGTCGATGGTCCCGGAGTGCTTACGGGTTGACGCGGCGCCGCTGCTCCTCGGCTCGTACAGCGACGACGTCGGCCGCTCGCTCTTCGGCGCCACCTCCGAACTGACGCGGCTGGCCGGGTGGATGGCTTTCGACACCGGGCAGCAGGAGGCCGCTCAGCGGTACTACATCCAGGCGCTGAGGCTCGCCCGCGCGGCGGCCGATGTGCCACTGGGCGGGTACGTCCTGGCCTCGATGTCCCTCCAGGCCACCTATCGCGGTTTCGCCGACGAGGGGGTCGATCTGGCGCAGGCCGCGCTGGAGCGGAACAGGGGGCTCGCCACCGCCCGCACCATGAGCTTCTTCCGGCTGGTGGAGGCGCGGGCGCACGCGAAGGCGGGTGACGCGCAGGCGGCGGGTGCCGCGCTGAAGGCGGCGGAGGGCTGGCTGGAGCGGGCGCGGGAGGGCGATCCCGATCCGACCTGGCTGGGCTTCTACTCGTACGACAGGTTCGCGGCGGACGCGGCGGAGTGCTACCGCGATCTGAAGGCGCCGCGGCAGGTGCGGCGGTTCACGGAGCAGGCGCTGTCGCGGCCGACGGAGGAGTTCGTACGCTCGCACGGGCTGCGGCTCGTGGTGTCGGCGGTCGCGGAGCTGGAGTCCGGGAACCTCGATGCGGCGTGCGCGGCGGGCACCCGGGCGGTGGAGGTGGCGGGGCGGATCTCGTCGGCGCGGACCACCGAGTACGTACGGGATCTGCTGCACCGGCTGGAGCCGTACGGCGACGAGCCGCGGGTCGCGGAGCTGCGGGAGCGGGCGCGGCCGCTGCTGGTGGCGCCGGCGTAGGGGGGCGGTGCGGGGGCCGGTGCGCGGGCCGGGGTACGGAGCGGCGTAAGGACCGGGGTCAGGGGCGGCGTAAGGACCGTTCTGCCGGTGGTTCGAAGCGCATTGTCAGTGGGTCGGTGCATCATCGGGAGTCCGGGGGCGCTCTCCCGGAGGACACGGATCCGGACATGGCCGCGGTGGGAGGTGAAGCGATGCCGTACGACTGCGATGTGCTGGTGATCGGTGCGGGGATCGTCGGCCTCTCGGCGGCGTACGCCCTCACACGCGCCGCGCCCGGCACACGCGTGACGGTGCTGGAGAAGGAGCGGGCCCCCGCCCTGCACCAGACCGGGCGCAACAGCGGCGTGATCCACAGCGGCATCTACTACCGGCCGGGCTCCCTCAAGGCACGGTACGCGGTGCGAGGCGCGGCCGAGATGATCAAGTTCTGCGCGGAGCACGGCATCGCGCACGAGGTCACGGGCAAGCTGATCGTCGCGACCGAGCGGGAGGAGCTGCCGCGGCTGCACGCGCTGGTGCAGCGCGGGCGCGAGAACGGCATTCCGGTGCGGGAGCTCGGAGCCGCCCAGATCGCGGAGTACGAGCCGAACGTGCGGGGCCTGGCCGCGATCCACGTCGCCACGACCGGCGTGTGCGACTTCGGGGCGGTCGCGGGGCAGCTCGCGGAGAGCCTGGGGGCGTCGGGCGCGGAGATCAGGTACGGCGCGGAGGTGGCCGTCGTCGACCGGCGGCCGTGGGGTGTGGCGGTGCGTACGGCGGACGGGGCGGTGGTGCGGGCGCGGGTCCTGGTGAATTGCGCCGGGCTGCACTGCGACCGGGTGGCACGGCTGGCGGGCGACGACCCCGGAATGCGGATCGTTCCCTTCCGGGGCGAGTACTTCGACCTGGCGCGCCCGGAGCTGGTGCGCGGCCTGGTCTACCCGGTGCCGGATCCGGCGTTCCCCTTCCTCGGGGTGCACCTGACGCGGGGCATGGACGGCGGCGTACACGTCGGGCCGAACGCGGTGCCGGCGCTCGCGCGGGAGGGTTACGCCTGGTCGGTGGTCCGGCCGCGCGAGCTGGCCGGGACGCTCGCCTGGCCGGGTTCCTGGCGGATAGCCCGGCGCCACTGGCGGTACGGGGCGGGGGAACTGCACCGCTCGCTGTCGAAGCGCGCGTTCACCGACGCCGTGCGCCGGCTGCTCCCGGACGTCACGGAGGCGGACCTGCGGCCGGCGCCGGCGGGCGTACGGGCGCAGGCGGTACTCCGGGACGGAACGCTGGTCGACGACTTCCTGATCCAGGAAACCCCCCGCACGATCCACGTCCTGAACGCCCCTTCCCCGGCAGCAACGGCGTCACTCCCCATCGGAAGACGGGTGGCTCGGCGGGCGCTGGAGGTGTTGGGGGCGGCGGCGTAGGGGTGGGGGGTAGGGGTGGGGGGTAGGGGGTGGCGCGGTCCTCGGGTGCGGGTGCGGTAGCCGGGCAGGTTGTGGGAAGGGGCGGGCAGGGGAGAAGTTCCGCAGGGGCACGCTCATGCCGGGCCCTCCCCGCCGCGCCGTAGAATTGGGGGCACTGTGTCTGAGTTCTCCCGCGTCCGCCCCGACGACGCCGCCCCCCACGTATCCCCCTTCCACCGAGCCAAGGGTGAGCCCCGCTTCCCCGGCGGCCCCGCGCCCGACCCCGCCGGGTCGCACCACGAGCGGCGGATTCGTAGCTTCCAGCCGCGGCGGAGCCGGGTGACCACGGGGCAGGCCGAGGCGCTGGAGCGGCTGTGGCCCAAGTGGGGCCTGGACATCGACGGCCGGCGCGTCCTCGACCTCGACGAGCTCTTCGGCGGCCGCGGCCTCCCCGTCGTGCTGGAGATCGGGTTCGGGATGGGCGAGGCCACCGCCCAGATGGCCGCCGAGGACCCCGGCACCGGCATCCTCGCCGTCGACGTACACACCCCCGGCCAGGGCAACCTGCTCGGTCTGGCGGAACGCGCCGGACTGAGCAATGTCCGCGTGGCGAACGGCGACGCGATCATCCTGCTGCGCGAGATGCTGCCGCCCGCCTCCCTCGCCGGCCTGCGCGTCTACTTCCCCGACCCGTGGCCGAAGAAGCGCCACCACAAGCGGCGCCTCATCCAGCCCGAGTTCCTCGACCTCGTCGCACCCCGCCTCGCGCCCGGCGCCATCGTGCACTGCGCGACCGACTGGGAGTCGTACGCCGAGCAGATGCTGGAAGTGCTCACCGCGCACCCCGACTTCGAGAACACCGTCCCGGACGGCGGCTACGCACCCCGGCCCGCGTTCCGGCCGCTCACCCGCTTCGAGGGACAGGGCCTGGACAAGGGGCACGTGGTGCACGACCTCCTCTTCCGCCGTCGGTGAACGGGCGATCGGTAATCGGTATCGGTATCGGTATCGGTATCGGTATCGGTATCGGTAAGGCTCCGTCGCCAGGTGTCAGTGCCCCTCGTTAGGGTCGACGGGTGTACGAGACGCCTCCGCACCCCCGGCAGCACCCGGCGGTCCCGGACTGTGAGCAGCAGCCGCAGTTCACCGCCGTACCGCCGCCTGCTCACTGGCGCTACAAGCCACGCCGCGCCTGGTGGCGCACCAGGGCGGTGCGCGCGGGTGCGGTGATCACCGTGCTCGCGCTGTGCGGCCTGGTGATCCTCGCGATCGTCCGCGACCAGACCGGTACGCACGGCTTCCTGGTGGGGCTGGGGCTCGCGGTGCTGCCGGTGCCGCTGCTGTTGGCGGCGTTCCGCTGGCTCGACCGGGTGGAGCCCGAGCCCTGGCGGAACCTCGTCTTCGCCTTCGCCTGGGGCGCGTTCGCCGCCGCCCTCGTCGCGATCATCGCGAACAGTTTCGCGACCCGCTGGATAGCCACGGCCACCGCCGACCCGGCGGCGGCCGAATCCCTCGGCGCGACGGTGATAGCACCGGTCGTCGAAGAAAGCGCCAAGGCGGCGGCCGTGCTGCTGATCTTTCTCTTCCGCAGACGGCACTTCACCGGGATCGTCGACGGCGTGGTGGTCGCCGGGTTCACGGCGACCGGCTTCGCCTTCACCGAGAACATCCTCTACCTCGGCAACGCCTTCGGGGAGGACCAGGAGGCGGGCGCCTCCGGCCTCTCGTCGGTGACCGCGGCGACCTTCTTCGTACGGGTAGTGATGTCCCCGTTCGCGCACCCGCTGTTCACCGTGCTGACGGGCATCGGCTTCGGGCTCGCCGCGCTCGCGCCGCCGCGCCGCCGGGGGCGGTGGCGGCGTATCGCGCTGCCGCTGCTCGGTCTGACGCTCGCGATGGGCATGCACGCGCTGTGGAACGGTTCGGCGGTCTTCGGGGGGTACGGCTTCTACCTCGTGTATGCCGTCTTCATGGTCCCCGCCTTCGCGCTGCTGACCTGGCTGGTGGTCTGGACGCGCCAGCGCGAGCTGCGCACGATAGCCGCCGAGCTGCCCGCCTATGCCACCGCCGGCTGGCTGCAGCCCGCCGAGCCGCTCGCGCTCTCCTCGATGCGGGCCCGCTCGCTGGCGCGGGGCGCGGCGGCCCGTACGTACGGAGGCGGCGCCGGAAGCCGCGCCTCGGGCCGGGCCGCCGCCCGTGCCGTCGCCGAGTACGAGGCCTTCGCCACGTCCCTCGCCTTCCTGCGCCACCGCGCCCACCGCGGCGCACTGGGCCCGGACTTCACGGCACGCGAGCAGGAGCTGCTGCACCATCTGTGGCAGCGCAGGGAGGTGGCCGGACCGGCCCTGGAGTACGCGGCGCGGGCCACGGGCCGCGTGCGGGTCCCACCGCCCTGGCCGCCACCGTGGCCGCCGTCGTGGCAACAGCCATGGCAACCGCCCGGGCAGCCGTACGGGTACGGACCACCCCCGTCCCAGCGCCCCCCGCCGCACCAGGACTACGCCGCGTACAACCCGTACCGGCAGCAATAGCCGCCCTGGCGGCGACGACGCACCCCGAACAGACCGGCAGCCCTGGGCGCGGGGGGCGGGCGCCAGGACTGCCGGGGACTGTGGGATAGCTGTGCGGACAGGCCGTCAGACGGAGAGGCCCTTGCCGCGCAGCCACGCGGCCGGGTCGACCCCGGCCCCGCCGGGCGTGTGCACCTCGAGGTGCAGGTGCGGCCCGGTGACGTTGCCGGTGGCGCCCACGCGGCCGATGACGTCGCCCGTACCGACTTCGCCGGACGTGACGGTCATCGAGGAGAGGTGGCAGTACCAGACCTCCGTACCGTCCGGGAGCTCCAGGACGATGCGGTAGCCGTACGAACCCGACCAGCCCGCGGACTTGATCGTTCCGCCGTGCACGGCCTTGACCGGCGTGCCCGTCGGGGCGGCGAAGTCGAGGCCGGTGTGCTGGCCGGAGGACCACATCGAGCCGGACTGGCCGTAGGTGGAGGTGAGCGTGTACGACGAGGTGGGCAGCGAGTAGCTGGCGGCCAGCTTGGCGAGCCGCTGCTCCTCCGCCTTGCGCTCGGCCTCTTCCTCCGCCTTGCGCTTCTTCTCCTCGGCCGCGCGCTTCTCCTCGGCCTCCTTGGCCTCGGCCGCGCTCTGCTGCTTCTTCGCCTCGGCCGCGGCCTTCTCGGCGGCCTCCTTCTCGGCGGCCACCTTCACCTCGGCGTCGGCGGCGGCCTGCTGCTGTTCGGCCTGCTGGAGGATGCGGGCGCGCAGGGCCTCGCCGGCGTCGGTGGTGCCCTGCTGGGCGTCGGCGGTGGTGACGCCCGCGGTGGTGAGCGGGGAGGCCGCCATGACCGCTTCGTTCGCCGTGCCCGCCTGCGCACCTGAGCCGGATTCCGCGTCGTCGGACATCAAAGAGCCGACACCGGGTAGTGACTTGGCGTCGGGAAGTGAGTCCGCTATCACGTCGGGAAGGGAGATCGAGATGGCCGGCTTGTCCTGCGCGGTGGCGATGCCTCCCGCGCCGACCGCGGCGATGACGCCTACGCCGAGAACGGTGGAGCTGCGGCCGAGACCGCCGCGCTGCTTGGCGACGCGGTGACGACCGCGTACGGGCCGGACGGAATCCTCAGTGGGATTCCATTCCCCCCAGGTCCCCTCCGCGCCGATGTGGTTCCCGGTGGTGGCGGGCGCCCCGTAAGGGGGCAGGGTGGCTTCGGGGGCAGGCCTGTTGGACGCCACGGAGGCGTGCTCCTTTCCTTCCTTCTCGCCTACCGGGTTAGCTGACGGGTTCGGAGCAGGAAGGTCTCCTACGGGCCTCTCCGTGGGTACGAAGCGGCCCGATTCACCCCAAGGAACGTGGTTCCCCGGTTCCCTTGCGGGATTCGGCGCGTGCGCACGGTGTCGTCTCTTGCGACGACTGGGACGACCGCGCTGCGTTATCGAACGTTAATAGACAGAGGCTCCGGTTTCCAAGCTGTTCCAGTTGATCGTTAAGGGTCTTGACCTGCACCAATCAGGACACAGGCGAACGCGGCCGGACAAATTGACCACCCCTCAGGAAACATCCACACCATGACGGTTCGTCAATTGTTATGCGCAGCGGTGTGTCGCGATTACCCAGCGTCGCAATGACCGTCGCACGAGCGGTCGCACGACTAACTTCTCCCCATGGTCGTCAACAACGCGCAGTCGGTGGCCGATCGCTACCGCGAGTTCTCCGAGCAGCAGGCAAGCGGCGTATCCCCCGCGTACGCCGAACTCACCGCCCGCATCAGCGAGGACCAGGACTTCTGCGCCCACATCGCCGCCCTCCCGCCCGGCAACAAGCAGCAGCCCAACCTCCTCCTCGCCGCAGTCCGCCACCTCGGCGGCCCCTACGAGCAGTGGGCTGCCTTCCGCGACTGGACCCTGGCCCACTGGGACGACGTACGCGAGGTCATGCTCGCCCGCTTCACCCAGACCAACGAGCCCGCCCGCTGCGCCACCCTGCTGCCACTCCTCGCCACGCTCCCCCAGCCCCTCGCCCTCATCGAGGTCGGCGCATCGGCGGGCCTGTGCCTCCACCCCGACCGCTACGCCTACCGCTACAACGACGGCGCCGTCCTGGGCAGCTCCCCCGTCACCTTCGACTGCCGTACGGAGGGCCCGGCGCCCCTGCCCACCGCGCTCCCGGACATCGCCTGGCGCGCCGGCATCGACCTCAACCCCCTCGACCCCACCGACGAGGAGGACGTCCGCTGGCTCCAGTCACTGATCTGGCCGGGCCAGGCGGAGCGCCCGCGCCGACTGCTCGCCGCCATCGAGGCCGTACGTACGGCGCCCAGCCCCCGCATCGTCCGCGGCGACCTGGTCGACGAACTCCCGGCGCTGGCGGCCGGGGCCCCGGCGGACGCCACCCTGGTCGTCTTCCACACCGCCGTACTGACGTACCTGCCGCTCGCCCGCCGCGAGGAGTTCGCCGCGCTCGTGCGCGAACTGCCCGGCCACTGGATCTCCAACGAGCACCACACCGTGCTGCCGTGGCTCGACGCCCCCGCCCCCGACGACGAGCACCTGCTCACCCTCGCCCTCGACGAGCGCGCGGTCGCCTTCACGGCTCCGCACGGCCAGAGCCTGCACTGGTTCGACGCTGCTGCCGACCAGCCGGCTGCCGACCGGCCCGCCTGACCAGGCTCACGGTCCTGCGGCGGTCCTGCTGCCCCTCGGCGGGCCGCCCGACCGCCAGCAGGGCCATGTCGTCCGTGGCGGCCCCTGCCGTGTGCAGCCGTACGTCGTCGATGAGCGCGTCGAGCAGCTCGTCGGGGCCCGGGAAGATCCGCCCGCGCAGCCGCGCGGCCGGGTCGTAGAAGACGCCCGCGGCGTTCCGCGCCTCGGACAGGCCGTCCGTGTAGAGCAGCAGCGTGGCGCCCGTCGGGAACGCGTACTCCTGCGCCCGGTCCGGCCAGGCGCCCAGGTCCCCCATCCCCAGCGGCAGCGCGGCCTCGGCCGGCACGATCTCCGCGAGATCCCCGTCGGCGTACAGCAAAAGCGGTTCCGGATGGCCCCGGTTGACCAGCCTCACGACACCCTCACCTCGCGGGATCTCGGCCAGTACGGCCGTCGTGAAGCCCTCGAAGGCGTCGAGCCCGTCCCGTCGTGCGCCCTCCCGCGTGAGCGCCCGCTCCAGCCGTTGCGCGACCTCTTCGAGGGTGCTCTCCTGCTCGGCGGCCTCCCGGAACGCCCCGACGACGACGGCCACCGCCTCCACCGCGCCGAGCCCCTTCCCGCGTACGTCGCCGACCACCAGCCGCACCCCGGACGGCGTGTCCTGTACGGCGAAGAGGTCACCGCCGATGAAGGCGTCCGCCTGAGCGGCCTCGTACCGCGCGGCGACGTGCAGCCCGGCGATCCGGTCGGCGGGCACGGGGACCACGGCACGCTGGGCCGCCTCGGCGATGGTGCGGGCCGAGGCGAGCCGCCGGCCGCTGCGGCGTACGACGCGGTTGATGACGAGCGCGAGGGCGGCGACGGTCACCATGGTGATCAGCTCGGTCACGGACTCGACGTGGGCCGAGGTGCCGTTGTAGAGATGCAGCCCGACGACGGCGGCGGTCGCGATGCCGCCGGTCACCAGGGTGCTGAGGAGCGAGAAGAGCGGTGCGGCGATCAACGGGGCGGCGGCGAAGAGCGGCGACGCGGTGAAGTTCGGCGGCGTGGTGAAGTCGAAGACGCACCCGCCGGCGATCAACAACGCCGGCAGCGCCCGGACGAACCGCGAAACCTCACCCAGGCCGCGCCCGGCGCCCACTCCGCCTTGCTTCCCCACCAGTGGTCTCCTGCTCGCCGCGCACCGGCTGCGGACGGTACCGCGCCCAGCCCAGGCCGGCCGTAGCCGCGCCGCACGGCCATCGGGGGTCGGCCGAACGGGGGACAGCGACCGCACCCGGTCCGCCCCTGCCCCCTACCCGTGCCCCTGCCCCGGACACGACGAAGGCCCGGATCTCTTTCAAGATCCGGGCCTTCGTTTTCTTCTTCAGTAGCGGGGACAGGATTTGAACCTGCGACCTCTGGGTTATGAGCCCAGCGAGCTACCGAGCTGCTCCACCCCGCGTCGTTAAACCCAACTGTACGCCATCAGGGGACCGCCCTCGACCACTTGAACCCCGCGCATCGACCACCTGTGCGTACCCCACGGCAGACGCCGCCCAACCCGCCTGCCACCAAAGGCCGTTACTCGGCGACCTCTGTACGCTCCCACCACTCGTAGACCGTCACACGCCCCTGGTCGGTGTCCTGATGCCGCGACGTGACCTTGAAGTGTTCGTACCCGCCGCGGTGCGGAATCTTCAGCTCCAGTCCGGGAGGCGTGATCGGAACGATCCGCTCCTTCAGATCGTCCGGCCCGCCCTCAAGAAGCGCCTTTGCAGTCATGCCCCCAGTGTTCCTACCCTCCGCGGCACGCGCACGTCGGGCGCATCCCTTCAGTGACGGACCACGCACAGGCGGACTCACGCACCACAGGACAGACTCAGTCGCGCCGGAAAACAGACCAGCCCCAGATCAGATACTTCCTGACCTGGGGCTGAGCGGTAGGCCGTGTGGGACTCGAACCCACAACCAACGGATTAAAAGTCCGCTGCTCTGCCAATTGAGCTAACGGCCCTCGGCGGATCACCCCCGAGCATAGCCGCAGCGAGCCCGGTAGCCGATCGGGTATCGGTTTACCGGGGCCGTCGGAGCCGCGCGGGCCTCGGAACAGGCCCGCGCGGCCCGGCTGTCAGCTCAGCTTCGTGAAGTTCTTCAGGCACGTCTCGGCGAGCTGCTTGCGCGCCGAGAAGCCTCCGTCGTGGTTCGCGTTGTAGACGTACAGAGCGCCGGCCGGCGTGCGGGCGACGGAGCAAGCCGTCAGCCTGCGCCGCTGGTCGGCATGGGGAAGCGACGGCGGCTGTGTAAGCGCGCCGTCGGCGAATCGAATCGAGCGACGCCCCCCGGCAGTGCCCCCCATGCAAGTGGGCGGAGCCCAGCAGGAGTTACACATGTGAGGGAAGGGAAAAGAAAAGCGGGCCCGTTCGTGAAGAACGGGCCCGCTTCGCAGGTCAGCGCATTACTCCGCCAGGTTGATCAAACTGATCAGGGGATCAGCTGCGCTTCCAGCGCGGCTTGTCGTCACGGCGGCCGAACGAGCCGGTGGCCGTGCCGGTACCGGTGCCGGTGCCGGCGCCGCGGTGGTCGTCACGACGGCCCTGCGGGCGGTCGTGGCCGCCGGTGCGGAAGCCGCCGCCGGCCGGACGGTCGTCACGACGGTCGCGGTTGAACGGACGGTCGGCGCCGCCGGAGCGGAAGCCGCCACCGGTGGCCGGACGGTCGTCACGGCGCTGGAAGCCGCCACGGTCGCCGCCGCGGTCGTCACGACGGTCGTTGTCGCGGCGGAAGCCGCCACCACGGTTGTCGTCACGACGCTCGAACGGACGGCCACCACGGTCGCCACCCGCCGGACGGTCGTCACGACGCTGGAAACCGCCACGCTCGCCACCACGGTCGTCGCGGCGGAAGCCACCGCCACGGTTGTCGTCACGACGCTCGAACGGACGGCCACCACGGTCGCCACCCGCCGGACGGTCGTCACGACGCTGGAAGCCACCACGCTCGCCACCACGGTCGTCGCGGCGGAAGCCGCCACCACGGTTGTCGTCACGACGCTCGAACGGGCGCCCGCCGCGGTCGCCACCACGGTCGCCACCGCGGTCGTCACGGCGCTGGAAGTTGCCGCGGTCGTCACGGCGCTCCGGCGCCTGGGCCGGAACAGCGGCGGCAGCCTCAGCGGCAGCCAGCTCGGCCTCGGCGGCCTTGGCCGCCTCGGCGACAGCCTCGTCCGGGTCCTCGCCACGCTCGCGCGCCGCGCGGGCCACCAGACGGTCGGCCTCCTCGCGGAGTTCGGTCGCCCGGCGCTGGACGCGCTCCAGCTCGCGGGTGAGCTCCTTGGCCTCGCGCTCCGCCTGCTTGGCGGCGTTGTTCGCGGAGTCGGCCTGGACCTCGGTCAGCGAACGGGCGCCGGTGATCTCGGCGACCTCCGGCTCGAACGCGCCCGCACCGCCGACGATGTGGCGCGAGGCGTCGACGCCCGCGTCCTCCATCAGGCGGAAGATCTGGCGGCGCTGGTGCGGCAGGGAGAGCGAGACGACGACGCCGGACTTGCCCGCACGTGCCGTACGGCCCGAGCGGTGCAGGTAGTCCTTGTGGTCACCGGCCGGGTCCACGTTCAGCACCAGGTCGATGCCGTCGACGTGAATACCGCGAGCGGCGACGTCGGTGGCGACCAGGGCGTTGACGTAACCCTTCTTGAAGTCCTCAAGAACGCGCGTACGGGCGCCCTGCGTCATGCCGCCGTGCAGCGCGTCGGCCTTGACGCCCGAGTCCTGGAGCTGCTCGGCGATGCGGTCCGCGCCCAGCTGGGTACGTACGAAGATGATCGTGCGGCCCTTGCGGGCGGCGATCGCGGCCGTGACCGGCGCCTTGTCCTTCGGCTTCACGACGAGGACGTGGTGGGTCATGGTCGAGACGTTGCCCTGGGCGCTGTCGACCTCGTGGGTGACCGGGTTGGTCAGGTAGCGCTTGACCAGCGTGCTGATCTCGTTCTCCATGGTGGCGGAGAAGAGCATCCGCTGGCCGCCGCCGGGGATCTGGTCGAGCAGCTCGGTGACCTCGGGCAGGAAGCCCAGGTCGGACATCTGGTCGGCCTCGTCGAGGACGGCGACCTGGACGTTCGCGAGCGACGCGGCGCCTCGGTTGAGGAGGTCGCGCAGCCGGCCCGGGGTGGCGACGAGGACGTCGACGCCGCGCTCCAGGGCGTAGATCTGGTTGCTCATGGACGTACCGCCGCAGACGACCTTCATCTTCAGGCCGAGTACGTCGCCGTACGGCTGAAGGGCGTCCGCGACCTGCATCGCGAGCTCACGGGTCGGCGTGAGGATGATCGCGCGGGGCTTCTTCTTCTCGGTGTGACCGCCGGCCAGCTGGGCCAGGGTCGGCAGACCGAAGGAGAGCGTCTTGCCGGAGCCGGTGCGGCCACGGCCGAGGATGTCCTTGCCGGCCAGGGCGTCCGGGATGGTCGCGGCCTGGATCGGGAAGGGGGCGGTGACGCCGTTCTGCGCGAGCTTGCGGACGATGCCGTCCGGCAGGCCCAGGGAGGCGAAGGTCACAGTGGGCTCGGCGTCGGCGTCGGCGTCGGCCGCGGCCTCGGCGTCGTCTGCCTCAGTGGCCTCAGCGGCCTCGACCGCGTCGTCGAGCTCGGTGATCTCGGCCGGGATCTCTGCGGTGAGCTCGGTGGCCTCGATGACGTCGGCGGTCTCTACGACCGTCTCGGCGTTCTCGGGCATGGCGGTGCGGTCAGTGCTGGAAATGGACATACGAAATGCGAAACCTCTCGGAGTCTCGGCACGCGCCCAAACTCCGTGAAATCGCAAATCAATCGCAAATTCGACCGCCTCAGTGCGGTCAGTCACGGTAAGGGAGAGTACGCGCCACGGGGCGCTCAAGGCCCTCGTCTTTTACGAGAACTCAACGGCGCCGGGCAATGGGATCAAACGATCTATAACCATACGCACCCTCCCCCACTTCTGGCAAACCGGGGTCGCTACACCGGCCCCACCTGCGGCGATGCCGCCGGCTCGCGCTCCATCTCCCGCCGCTGCCCCATCGCCGCCGTCTGCGTGTCCGCCGCCGGCGACGCCGACGGCGGCGGCGGGGTCGGCTCCGGCTCGGACGGCTCCGGAGGCGGCGGCTCCGTGGCCGGCGGCGGCTCGGGCGGCTCC
>NZ_JAGGPC010000061.1:0-44672 GCF_018614005.1 Streptomyces sp. ISL-99 | reverse complement strand
TGCATCGACATCGACACCCTCCCCAAACGACAACGTCGGCTCCCAAGACCACAACCAGGTCTTGGGAGCCGACGTCACGCGAGAGCCGGAATAAACCAACAGCGTCGGCACGAGCCCCGTCCGGCCTCTCGTCGCTACGCGGGGCGGACGCTGCCGTAGATCGGCATGTAGTAGACCGACTCCTCGCGGACGTACGCGCCGGGCTTGGGGGCGTGGATCATCTTGCCGCCGCCGATGTAGATGCCGACGTGGCTGATGTCGTCGTAGAAGAAGACGAGGTCGCCCGGCCTGAGGTTGTCGGTCGCGACGCGGGTGCCGACGTTCACCTGGTCCCAGGTGGTACGGGGGAGAGCGACGCCGGCGGCCTTCCAGGCGCCCTGGGTCAGGCCGGAGCAGTCGTACGAACTGGGGCCTGCCGCGCCCCAGACGTACGGCTTGCCGATCTGGGCACGGGCGAAGGCGAGGACCTTCTCGGCCTTGACGGCGTACGCATCGGTGGAGCCGGCGCCGGATCCAGGGGCTGTGCCGGTGCCGGATCCGGGGGCGGTGCCCGTGCCCGTGCCTGTGGCCGTATCTGTTTCCGTATCGCTCTCGGCCTTCTGGGCCTCTTCCTGCTGGCGCTTGCGCTCCGCCTCGGCCTTGCGCCTCGCCTCCGCCTCCCGCTTCTTCTCAAGCTCCGCCAGCCGCGCCTTCTCCTCGGCGGTCAGCCGGGACAGCAGCTCGCGTGCCTCCCCGAGCTTCCTCTGTACGTCCTGCTTCGAGGCCTTGAGGGAGGCCTGCGACTCGGTGAGGGTCTCCAGGCTCCGCGTCGCCTCGGCGCGCTTCTGCGATGCCGCCGCCTGCTGCTGCTCGAAGTCGGTCACGTCCGTCTTCTGGCGTTCCGTCATCCGGTCCATCAGCCGGTTCTGGTCGAAGTACGCCTGCGGGCTGTCCGCCAGGAGCAGCGCGGCGGTCGGGGTGACCGACCCCGACCGATACTGCGCGGCCGCGTAGTTGCCCAGCTTGCGCCGCGCCTCGTTCAGCCTCTCCGTGCGCTTGGCCACGGCGTCGAGCAGGCCGTCCACGGACTTGCGCTGCTGCTCGGTCTTCTCTTTGGCCAGGTTGTACTTCTGCGTGGCCGTACCGGCCTGCCGGTAGAGGTCGTCGACCTTCTTCTGCACCTCTTCGACGGTCGGCTTGGGAGCCGTCGGCGCGGCGGGTGCCGCACCCGCTGTCTGGGCGAGCAGGCCGACTGAGGCGAATGCGGCCGTCGTGATGCCCAGGGCGGGAGCGGTGGTGCGTACCCGGGTACGCGGCTTGCGATGCGACGCCAAGGCCGGCATCTCCTTCCGTGGACCGCCTACCGGGTTAGCTGTCGGGTTCGGGCGGAACGGAAGGTGCCCTACGGTCCGTGGGACTGCGGACCGATTCACCCCAGGTGATGCGCGTGGGTCCCCGGTTCCGAACTGCCCTGAGGACAGACCGGATTCGGCGTGGGCCGCCCGCTCCAGCGCTGTTCGCCGGTGGGGGTACGAGCTGCCCGAGTCGGCACGCTAGCCAAGAGTCGTGGCTGCTGGGAAGCCCGATGTTCGATATGCCCGATACATTTTCGTGACCTGGCCGAGTTGATTCCGTTGCGGGGGTTGCAAGGGCGCGGAGGGCGTCGGCAGGGTCACAGCGCGTGCGCAAGGTCACACGCGGCGGCAAGGGACGCACGGACGTGCGGAGGGCCGGTTCTCCTTCCGCCCCGATGCGTGTGGCCGTGGTGAATCCGGGGCGGGCTGTCGGTGGTCCCGCCTAAGCTTGGTAGACGATGAGCAGCCTCTTTGACGACAGCTTCCTGGCCGACCTCCAGCACTCGGAGTACGCAAAGGACACAGCCCCGCCGCCCCCCGAGGACCACGCCCCGGAGGAGGTCCCGCACGACCTCTTCGGCGGTGCCTTCGACGCGCCCCCGGCCCCCAGGGACGCGCACTACAGGGACGGCGCGCCGCGCCCGGTCGTGGACGCCTCCGCGCTGCTCGAAGGGCTGAACGAAGAGCAGCGCGCCGCCGTCGTGCACACCGGGTCACCGCTGCTCATCGTGGCCGGCGCGGGCTCGGGCAAGACCCGCGTCCTGACCCACCGGATCGCGTACCTGCTGGCCAAGCGGGGTGTGCACCCCGGGCAGATCCTCGCGATCACCTTCACCAACAAGGCCGCCGGTGAGATGAAGGAGCGGGTGGAGCAGCTCGTCGGCCCGCGCGCCGGTCACATGTGGGTCTCCACCTTCCACAGCGCGTGCGTGCGCATCCTGCGCCGCGAGTCGAAGAAGCTCGGCTTCACGTCCTCGTTCTCGATCTACGACGCCGCCGACTCGAAGCGCCTCATGGCGCTCGTCTGCCGCGATCTGGACCTCGACCCGAAGCGCTTCCCGCCGAAGGCGTTCAGCGCCAAGGTCTCGAACCTGAAGAACGAGCTGATAGACGAAGAGACCTTCGCCGGTCAGGCCGCCGACGGCTTCGAGAAGACCCTGGCGCAGGCGTACGCGATGTACCAGGCGCGGCTGCGTGAGGCCAACGCCCTGGACTTCGACGACATCATCATGACCACGGTGCACCTGCTCCAGGCGTTCCCCGATGTCGCCGAGCACTACCGGATGCGCTTCCGTCACGTCATGGTCGACGAGTACCAGGACACCAACCACGCTCAGTACACGCTCGTACGCGAACTGGTGGGTCCCTCGGGCGAGGGCCGGGCGCCGGGTGAGCTGTGCGTCGTGGGCGACGCAGACCAGTCGATCTACGCCTTCCGCGGAGCCACCATCCGTAACATCCTCCAGTTCGAGGAGGACTACCCGGACGCGAAGACGATCCTGCTGGAGCAGAACTACCGCTCGACGCAGACCATTCTCACCGCGGCCAACGCCGTCATCGAGCGCAACGAGAACCGCCGGCCGAAGAACCTGTGGACGGAAGCCGGCGCCGGCTCCCTGATCACCGGGTACGTCGCGGACACCGAGCACGACGAGGCGCAGTTCGTCGCCGAGGAGATCGACCGGCTGACGGACGCGGGCGACGCGAAGGCCGGTGACGTCGCCGTTTTCTACCGTACGAACGCCCAGTCCCGTGTCTTCGAAGAGATCTTCATCCGCGTCGGGCTGCCCTACAAGGTCGTCGGCGGCGTGCGCTTCTACGAGCGCAAGGAGGTCCGGGATGTGCTCGCGTACCTGCGCGTCCTGGCGAACCCCGAGGACACCGTTCCGCTGCGCCGCATTCTGAACGTACCGAAGCGGGGCATCGGCGACCGGGCCGAGGCGATGATCGACGCGCTGTCGCTGCGCGAGAAGATCAGCTTCCCGCAGGCGCTGCGGCGCGTGGACGAGGCGTACGGCATGGCCGCCCGCTCGGCGAACGCCGTGAAGCGCTTCAACACGCTGATGGAGGAGCTCCGCACGATCGTCGAGTCGGGCGCCGGCCCCGCCACGGTCCTCGAAGCGGTCTTCGAACGGACCGGTTACCTCGCCGAGTTGCAGGCGTCGACCGACCCGCAGGACGAAACGCGCATCGAGAACCTCCAGGAGCTCGCCGCCGTGGCCCTGGAGTTCGAGCAGGAGCGGGAGGGCGACGAGCCCGGCACGCTGGCCGAATTCCTGGAGAAGGTCGCGCTCGTCGCCGACTCCGACCAGATCCCCGACGAGGACGAGGAAGGGTCGGGCGTCATCACGCTGATGACGCTGCACACCGCCAAGGGACTGGAGTTCCCCGTGGTGTTCCTGACGGGCATGGAGGACGGCGTCTTCCCGCACATGCGCGCGCTCGGTCAGACCAAGGAGCTGGAGGAGGAGCGGCGGCTCGCGTACGTCGGCATCACGCGCGCCCGCGAGCGGCTCTACCTGACCCGGGCGTCGATGCGCAGCGCGTGGGGACAGCCGTCGTACAACCCGCCGTCGCGGTTCCTGGAGGAGATCCCTGAGACGTACCTGACGTGGAAGCGCAAGGGCGCGCAGATTCCGGCCGGGCCGGTGTCGGGCGTCGCCTCCTCGCTGTCGTCCTCGCTGGCCTCGCGGTCGCGGGGCGCGGGCGGCAGCGCTTCGGGATTCGCCACGCGGCGGACCTCGGACAAGCCGGTGGTCGCGCTGTCGGTCGGAGACCGGGTCACGCACGACCAGTTCGGGCTCGGCACCGTGATGACGGTGACGGGGACGGGGTCGGACGCGCAGGCGACCATCGACTTCGGCGACGAGCGGCCGAAGAAGCTGCTGCTCAGGTACGCGCCGGTCGAGAAGCTTTAGGGGCGGCGACCGCGCGCGGGGAGCGCGAAGCGGGAATGCCGGGCGCCGCCTAGGTCGGGCTGAGGCCGTGGCTGCGGAACCAGGGCAGAGGGTCGATCGCCGAGCCGCCGCCGGGGCGCACCTCGAAGTGGAGGTGCGGCCCTGTGGAGTTGCCCGAGTTGCCGGAGTACGCGATGACGTCGCCGGCCTGGACCGAGCCTGAGCGGATCTTGGTGCTGCTGAGGTGGCAGTACCAGGTCTCCGTACCGTCGGCGGCGGTCACTATCGCCATGTTTCCGTAGGCGGTGTTGTACTGCGTGCGGACCGTGCCGTCGGTCGCGGCCATCACCGGGGTGCCGTACGACACGGGGAAGTCGATGCCGGAGTGCACGGACATCCAGTTGACGCCGGCCTGGCCGTAGTACGCACTGAGACCGTGCTGCTGGACCGGGAGCGCGAACTTCGGGCGGGCGGCCTCCTTGCGGGCGGCCTCCTCGGCCCTGCGCTTCTTCTCGGCCGCCTGGCGCTCCCTGAGGTCGATACGTTCCTGCGTGCGGCTGGCGCGGTCGGCGAAGTCCTCGGCCTTCGTGCTGAGGTTGGCGAACTGCGTGTCGAGCTTGTTGTTGACCGCGACGGGCTTCACCGAGCCGGGATCGGCCGCCGACGCCGTCGTGGTGGTGTCCTTCTTCTCCTCGGCGGGCGCGCCGCCGCCGACGCTGCCGACCGAGGCGGCGGCGATGCCGGCCACGCCCATCACGCAGGCGGAGGGCACGGCGACGGTGAGGAGGGCGGAGCGCTTGGCGGGGGTACGGCGGCGGCCGCGGCCGGAGTTGCCCGCGCTGCGGCGGGCCGAGCGGGGGCCGGGGGTGGCTGCCGCGGCAACCGTGGCCGCTGTCGCGGCGGCGGCCGGGGCGTGTTCGAAGTCCGGGTCGGTTTCCGGTCCGGGTTCAGGCTCGTGTTCGGATGCGTACTCCGGGGCGTATTCGTGCTCGGCGCCGGGCGTGTCGCCGGGGCCGTCGCCGACGCTGTCGGCCGCCTCGTGCGGTTCGTGGTGCTCTTCGTTCGGCTCGTACGCCGCAGGGGCCTCGGCCAGGTCGACCGACGGGAACTCGGCTGTCCCGTAGAAGACTTGCTGGGGCGGGACGGTCTCGTACACGCCGGTGTGGCCGTCCGTGTGGCCGGAGTTCCAGGCGGTGGCGTCGTAGGCGCCGGTGTCGTAGGCCGGCGTCGTGCTCCACTGCCCGGTGGCATCGGCGGCCTGGCTGAACTGCGCCGTTTCGTACTGGCCCGTCTCGTGCTGGCCGGTGGTGAAGTGGCTGGTGTCGAACTGGCCTGTCTGGTTCCAGGTGTTGGAGTCCCACTGGCCGGTGGACTGTGCCGGGATGTCGGCCGCCGTCTGATAGCCGGCCGTGGGCCACGCTCCGGTGGCGTCGTACTGCTGGTGCGTGCCGTACGCGTCGTAACCGACCGTCTGATGGGCGCCCGTGGCGTCCCACTGGGTGGTGTCGTACTGGCCGCTGTGGCCTGCCTCGTAGTGGCTTCCCTGGGTGGGAAGGGCTCCGAACAGGGGATCTGTCTGAAAGCTGCCGGTGGAGTAGCCGTCGTACCCGGCGTGGGCGTGCTGGTCGTCCACCAACTTCTCTCTCGCCTCGGCAATGCAGGACCTGTGGGGGCTGGGGTCCCGGGAGGGGGCCCCAGAGGCAAAGCAGTGGCGCGACTGTACCCGGCGGTAAGGGACGGCGACAATCTTCGCCAGATTTTGCGCGCTCTCGAAACGGGCATTCGGCCGTCTTTTGGCGGACGCCGGGCACAGCTTTGGTGCTGCGTTCGACGGATGTTCGACCTCGGTTCAGTGAGTTCAGGCGACCGAGACCGTGCCTGCGGAGCCCGCTGCCGCGTCCTGCTCCTCGAGCGCCTGCCGGATGCCGACGGCGACCGCCGGATGGACGGGCAGGGCAAGGTGGCCGATTCCTGTCACCCGTACGTTCTGGGCGATGAGATCCGGGTGGTCGATGCACGCGGTTTCGACCGGCAGCATCAACTGGTCGAGATCGCTCCAGAAACTCACGAACCGCGTACGACAGGAGGGCGCGGGCCTGCGCAGCTCCTCGATCACATCGGAGCCGGGCCGCATTTGGCGCACGATGGGGTGGGCGCTCATCGGCGGGGCGACGCTGGTGCCCGCATGCGGGGTGCCGAGGGTGACGAGAGTGCGTACGCGCACGTCTCCGCCCAGCCGTTGCACGTAATAGCGGGCGATCAGGCCGCCGAGGCTGTGGCCGACGATGTCCACACGGGGGTGGCCCGTACGGTCGCAGATTTCCTCCACGTGGCGGCCGAGCAGCTCGGCCGCTGTGCGGATGTCGCACGTGAGCGGGGAGTAGTTGAGGGATTCCAGCCGGTGCCAGCCGTGCCGGGCCAGGGAGCGGCGCAGCACGACGAAGACCGACCGGTTGTCGACGAATCCGTGAAGCAGCACGACGGGCGGGCGGTCCCGGCCGGTGGTGGGAAGCCGGGTCGCCTCGGTCTCGGGCGGTACGGGCGCCGGGTCGGGGAGCGCGTCCGCGCTCCGGCGGCGCTCCTGGGCGATGCCGGACGGGTAGAGGACCAGGTGCCCGGCCAGGATCGCGAGCTCCAGGGCGGTGGCTCTCAGGAGCGCGGCCGACGGACGCAGCCGGCGCGGAAGGGGCGGAAAGAAGTAGGGCAGGAGCCTCATGGCCGACCTCCCGAACGGCACGCTGGGAGGCGGCTCCGTCCCCCGTGTGCCCTCATGGGGTGCCGTACTGAAGAACTCGGCTGGCCGTTCCACCCTGCCCGCGGCTGACGGCACGGTGGAACGGCGACCTCGTTTGCGGCTCCCCTCGCGGTCGTCCCAGTTGCTGCGGCTGGTGCCGCCGCAGCGCCTGATGCGGCAGGAACGACGCTTGGCGAACATGTCCCATGTGTGATTTCCCCCTCCCTGTCCACCGTGAAACGGGCCGGTGCGGGATGCTGGCGATAACGTTCGTTCACTTCCCCGTCCTTTCAGGTGCGGGGCGCGTGCCAATGACGGCGCAGTCGGTACATGGAGGCAGTGATGGGTGTGACCGGGCCGATCCGTGTGGTGGTCGCCAAGCCGGGACTCGACGGACACGATCGCGGGGCGAAGGTCATCGCGCGGGCTCTGCGCGACGCCGGCATGGAGGTCATCTACACCGGGCTTCACCAGACGCCCGAGCAGATCGTGGACACCGCCATTCAGGAGGACGCCGACGCCATCGGCCTGTCCATCCTCTCGGGCGCGCACAACACGCTCTTCGTGAAGGTCATCGAGCTGCTCAAGCAGCGCGACGCGGAGGACATCAAGGTCTTCGGCGGCGGCATCATCCCGGAGGCGGACATCGCTCCGCTGAAGGAGAAGGGCGTCGCGGAGATCTTCACGCCGGGCGCTACGACGCAGTCGATCGTGGAGTGGGTCAACACTCACGTCCGCCAGGCGGCGCAGGCGTAAGCCGGGGCTGGGGGCTCGGGCTGGGGTTGGGGGCGGGGCTCCGGCTGGGTCTGGGCAGGGTCCCGGAGCTCGCCGGCCCGACGGCCTAGCCCTCCGACAGCTCCGACAGCATCGCCGCTCTGAGGCGGAGCGTGCCGACCAGGCGCTGGAAGGCCTCCGACCAGTAGCCGGCCGCGCCGGGCGACGCATCCTCCTGCTCGTCCGGCGTTGTCGTGAGTATCTGGAGGCGACCCGCCTCGCCGGGGTCCAGGCAGCGCTCCGCCAGCCCCATGACCCCGCTGAAGCTCCACGGGTAGCTCCCCGCGTCCCGCGCGATGTCCAGTGCGTCGACCACCGCGCGGCCGAGCGGCTCCGCCCAGGGCACGGTGCACACCCCGAGCAGCTGGAACGCCTCGGAGAGGCCGTGCGCCGCGACGAACGCGGCCACCCACTCCGCCCGTTCGTCGTCCGGCAGCGTGGTCAGCAGCTTCGCGCGCTCGGCCAGGGACGACGTACCGGGGCCGGTCGCCGGCGGTGCGGACGGCGCGCCGAGCAGCGCGCGGGCCCAGGTGGCGTCCCGCTGGCGTATCGCCGCGCGGCACCAGGCGGCGTGCAGCTCCTCCTTCCAGTCGTCGTCCACGGGCAGGGCGACGATCTCCTGCGGCGTACGGTCGCCCAGCCGGTGCGGCCACGTGCGCAACGGTGCGGACTCGACCAACTGGCCCAGCCACCAGGACCGCTCACCCCGGCCCCCCGGGGGGTTGGGCGACACGCCGTCGCGCCGCATGTCCGCGTCGCATTCGTGCGGGGCCTCCACGGCGATGCGCTCGCCGCCGGTCGCGCGGCCGGAACGGTCCAGGCTGACGCAGCTGGCGGCGCGCGTCGCCATCCGCGCGGCCAGCGCGGAACCCGGCAGCGCGGACAGCAGCTCGGCGGCGGTGGCCCGAACATTGCGGCTGCGGTCCGACAGGGCTTGTTCCAGGAAGGGCTCGTCGGCGTCGGACAGGCCGGAGCGCAGGGAATCGAGGAACATCAGGCGGTCCTCGGCGCGCTCGGTGGGCCACGTGCCGGCGAGCAGTTCGAGCGCGGCCGCGGGGTCCTGGGCGCGGACGGCGGCGAGGAGGCCGACGCGCTCCGCGAACAGACCCTCCTCCCACAGGCTCTTCACTGCTGCCGCGTCGTGGGGGTCGGGCAGCGCGCTGCCACCGGACGCGCCGCGCAGCGCGAACCGCCAGTCCGGGTTCAGCCGGGCCAGCCACAGGCCGCGCGGCCCGGCGAAGGCGAGGGCCTGCGGCCGTAGGTCGGTACGGGCGCGGGCGGCGTCCAGCAGCGCGGGGAGCAGGGCCGGCGGCGCCTGGAAGCGGCGCCGGTTCGCGGCGGCGAGCCACTGGGGGAGCAGCTCCGTGAGATCGGGCGCGGTGCCGCGTCGTCCTCCGGCGGCGGGGGGCGAGGAGCGGCCGGCCAGCAGCTGCGCGAGGCGGCGGCGGGCTGCGGCGGGCAGTGGGGGGCGCGGATCGTGCGGGGCATGGTCGGGGCGCGTGGCGGCGCGCGCGGGGAGGAGGCCCGCCCTGCGTCGTACGGTCTGCCGTGCTGCGGCGTCGAGCAGCGCGGCCGGGGCGTCCTTGCCGGGTGCTGCGACGCCGGGCGGCAGCGTACGGCGGTCGGTGCCGAGCAGGGCGGCGGTGACGAGCTCTTCCCACGTGACCGGTGCGGGTGCGGTTGCCGGTGCGGTGGCGGTGGCTTCGGGGTCGGTGCCGCGCCGGGGCGTCTCCTCGGGCGTCGAACGTTCGGGTACTGCGTCGGTCCGTTCGCGGTGGTTGCGTTCAACGCCCTGCGGGGAGCGCCCCGGCACGTCCCCTCCCGGCACCTTGGATCGCGAGGCAGGGGCTGCGGGTGACGTGGTGGCGGGTGCTGGCGTGCTGGTCATCGGGCCCTCCGTGCGGTCAGGGGTCGGTCAGCGGGACGGTTTCCGTCGAGTCGTCGGACCAGGCCGTCAGTGGCGTGAAGCCTTGGTGGCCGCACTCGCCGAAGACCGTGACGGGGCTGCCGCCGGACAGGGCGGCGAGCTTCCACAGGCCGGGGCGGGACAGCGCTGTGGCAGTGATGGGTAGAGCGAAGTCACTCTTCGCGTCGGTGAGTTGCCAGGTGTTGTCCGAGGGGGTCGGTATGACGCGGCTGAGCGTTACCGGCCAGGAGTCGAGCCATGGGTCGTTCCTTAGTGCCCTGCCGTAGGCGTGGACCGCTTCGCTGGGGCCGATGCCGGGTGGCGGGGTGTCGATCGGGGCCGGAAGGGGCGGCCGTTCGCCCACGTCGGCCCTCAGCTGTCCGCCCGGGTGGAAGGTGAGCTCCATGTCGAACATCAGGCCTGTGGGCAGCGCGACTTCGGGGGTCCGGCCCCCGGCCCCGAAGGACAGCACCAGCGCCGTGCGTTCCGACTCCCGGCCGTACAGCCATATGCGGCGCGTGATGAGTTTGCTGGTCGCGGTGTCGTGCTGGGAGAGCACCATCCAGCGGTCCCGGACCGGCGGTCCGCCGGCGGACGCGGTCAGGCCGACGCGGGTCCGCACGGTCGCGGCCAGTGGCTCCGGCAGCCGGTCGCGCGCCAGCCAGGCCGCGTCCAGCAGGTGCAGCAGCGCGCACTCCTCCAGCAGCCGCCCCGGCCAGCCGGGCCCGGACGCCGGTACGGTGCCCAGCTCCCTCACCCGCGCGGCCAGCCCCGGTGCCTGGGCGTCGACCATGCGGCGGGCCGTCTCCTCCCACAGCCCGTAACCGGTCTGCTCGGCGGCGGCCAGACCGCCGCGCAGCAGGTCGTTCAGGCGCTGCTCCAGCTCCGAAGCCCCCATGGTGATCCGCTCGGCGCGCTGTTCGGCTCTGCGCCTCGCCGCCTCGGGGTCTGCCGTCCTCGCGGACGTATCCGGTTCGTCTGCCTTCTTTCTGCGCGCCTCCAGCCACTCCTCGGCCCAGC
This sequence comes from Streptomyces sp. ISL-99, assembly GCF_018614005.1. Classification (NCBI taxonomy): domain Bacteria; kingdom Bacillati; phylum Actinomycetota; class Actinomycetes; order Kitasatosporales; family Streptomycetaceae; genus Streptomyces; species Streptomyces sp. ISL-99. The sequence goes on along the minus strand of NZ_JAGGPC010000061.1, from coordinate 34,007 downwards.
CCGGCACCTCGGCGTCCCGAACGGCCGGCTCGTCGGCGGCCCAGAGCAGCAGCAGCCCCAGCGCGTGTTTGCAGGGGAACTTGCGGCTCGGGCAACTGCACTTGTAGGCGGGGCTGCCGCCCGTCGTGTCGACCACCGTCCGGTACGGGGTGCTGCCACTGCCCTTGCACAGTCCCCACACCGCCCCCGAACCGCTGCTCCCCGCCTCCGACCAGGGCCCGGCCGTGCCGAGCCTGCTTCCCGTTTTGCGTGACGCATCGTCAGGAGCCAAGGCCAGCACCTGTTCCGCAGTCCAGCGCACCCCCTGCTGATTCATGGGCAAGACGCTACGGGGCGCCACTGACAATCGGCTCTCACCTGCGATTTCGTCGGGTCGCCATGACTTGACTCGACTTCTCCTTTGCGATTGGGTGCGAGCCCTGACACACATCCAGATCCGGGGGGATCCCACATGAACCGCTTCATCCGTACCGCAGTCTGTGCTGTTGCCGTCACCGGTCTCACCTTCGGCGTGGGCGCCTGCGAGGCGACCGAAGCCGCGAAGGACGAGGCCGTCGATCAGGTCGACAAGTCCATCGACGAGAAGTACGAGGTCACGTACGAGGTCACGGGCAAGAGCGTCGAGTCCATCGAGTTCGCGGGCGGCAAGGGCACGGCCATGGACCCGAAGATGGAGTCGGTCAAGAAGCCCACGCTGCCGTGGAAGAAGACGGTCACGCTGCGCGGCATCATGCCGCCCGCCGTCTCCCCGATCGGTTTTGAGAACACGGCCGACCTGACCTGCAAGGTCGTTTACAAGGGCGAGACGATCAAGGAAGCGAAGGGCGAGAAGGCCCTGCTCGGCTGCATCGCGGTCTCCCCGATCGTGAAGTAACGCTCACAGGCCACCAATTGGGCCCTGACCTGCGGCGACGGCCGATTGTCAGTGGCGTGGTGCACGGTGGATCCCACATCCGGGAAATCTGGAGGGGGATCCATGACCGTGCCCGAAACCAAGGCCGGCGCAAGTGCGGACACCGGCGAGGCCCTGCGGCCGCACGCCGAGGACGCCTTCGCCGACGAGCTCAAGGCGCTGGCCGCGGCCGACGACCGTCCGCGGCCCGCCAGGTGGCTGCTGTCGCCGTGGGCCGTGGCGACGTACCTGCTCGGCGGGACGCTGCCCGACGGCACGGTGATCACGCCCAAGTACGTGGGGCCGCGCCGGATCGTCGAAGTCGCCGTGACCACGCTCGCCACCGACCGGGCACTGCTGCTGCTCGGTGTGCCCGGCACCGCCAAGACCTGGGTGTCCGAGCATCTCGCGGCGGCCGTCAGCGGTGACTCGACCCTGCTCGTGCAGGGCACGGCCGGGACGCCCGAGGAAGCCATCCGCTACGGCTGGAACTACGCCCGGCTGCTCGCGCACGGGCCGAGCCGCGACGCGCTTGTGCCCAGCCCCGTCATGCGGGCCATGGCCGAAGGCATGACCGCGCGGGTCGAGGAGCTCACCCGCATCCCGACCGACGTACAGGACACGCTGATCACGATCCTGTCGGAAAAGACGCTGCCCATCCCAGAGCTGGGGCAGGAACAGCAGGCCGTCCGCGGCTTCAACCTCATCGCCACCGCCAACGACCGCGACCGCGGGGTCAATGACCTGTCCAGCGCGCTGCGGCGCCGGTTCAACACGGTGGTGCTGCCGTTGCCCGAGACGGCGGAGGCCGAGGTCGACATCGTCGCGCGGCGCGTCGATCAGATCGGGCGCTCGCTCGACCTGCCGGCCACGCCCGACGGGTTCGACGAGATCCGGCGTGTCGTCACCGTCTTCCGCGAGCTGCGTGCGGGTGTTACCGCCGACGGGCGTACCAAGGTCAAGTCGCCCTCGGGGACACTGTCGACGGCCGAGGCGATCTCCGTCGTCACGGGTGGTCTGGCCCTCGCCGCTCACTTCGGGGACGGAGTGCTGCGCTCCGGCGACGTGGCGGCCGGCATCCTCGGGGCGGTCGTGCGCGACCCGGCCGCGGACCGTGTCATCTGGCAGGAATACCTGGAAACGGTCGTCCGCGAACGGGACGGCTGGAAGGACTTCTACCGCGCCTGCCGGGAGGTCTCGGGATGACGCCCGGCCCCCTGTTGCTGGGCGTTCGCCACCACGGGCCCGGCTCGGCCCGCGCGGTGCGCGCGGCGCTCCAAGCGGCGCGGCCCCGGGCCGTACTGATCGAAGGGCCGCCCGAGGCCGATGCGCTGCTGCCGCTCGCGGCCGACGAGGCGATGCGCCCGCCCGTGGCCCTGCTCGCGCACGTCGCGGACGACCCGCGCCGGGCCGCGTTCTGGCCGCTGGCCGAGTTCTCCCCGGAGTGGGTCGCGATCCGCTGGGCGCTCGGGCACGGCGTACCGGTCCGCTTCATCGACCTCCCCGCGGCGCACTCGTTGGCGCTGACGGAGGAGGGGGAGGAGGACCGTGGGGGTGGGGAGGGTGTGGCTGAGTCCCTCGTCGTCGATCCGGTGGGGGTGCTCGCCGAGGCTGCCGGGTACGACGATCCGGAGCGGTGGTGGGAGGACGTCGTCGAGCATCGCGGGGACGGGGCTGCCGACCCGTTCGCACCGTTCGGGGCGCTCACCGAGGCCATGGGGGCCCTGCGCGAGACGTACGGAGACGGAGGGCACCCCCGCGACCGCGTGCGCGAGGCCCACATGAGGCTCCGGCTGCGAGCCGCGCGCAAGGAATTCGGCGACGACTTCGCCGTGGTCTGCGGCGCGTGGCACCTGCCGGCGCTCGGCGAGAAGGTGGCGACCGCCACCGCCGACCGTGCGCTGCTCAAAGGCCTGCCCAAGGTCAGGGCCGAAATGACCTGGGTGCCGTGGACCTACCGCAGGCTGGCCCGGCGCAGCGGTTACGGTGCGGGCATCGAGTCGCCCGGCTGGTACGGCCATCTCTTCGGCGCCCCCGACCGGCCTGTCGAGCGCTGGATGACCAAGGTCGCCGGGCTGCTGCGGGCCGAGGACCGACTGGTCTCCTCCGCCCACGTCATCGAGGCCGTACGGCTGGCCGAAACGCTCGCCGTCATGCGGGGCCGGCCGCTCGCCGGGCTCACCGAGACGATGGACGCGGTGCGGGCCGTGATGTGCGAGGGCTCCGACGTACCGCTCGCGCTCGTGCACGACCGGCTCGTCGTCGGTGACGTTCTCGGCGAGGTCCCGGACACGGCGCCCGCCGTACCGCTGCAACGCGACCTGACCCGGACGCAGCGCAGTCTGCGGCTCAAACCGGAAGCACAGGAACGCGACGTGGAGTTCGATCTGCGGAAGGAGACCGACGCGGCGCGCAGCCGGCTGCTGCACCGGCTGCGGCTGCTGTCCATCGGCTGGGGCGAGCCGGCCGAGGCGCGGGGGAGCACGGGGACGTTCCGGGAGGCCTGGCGGCTGCGCTGGGAGCCCGAGTTGCCGGTGCGTGTCGCCGAGGCCGGGGTGTGGGGCACCACGGTGCTCTCCGCGGCCACCGCCAAGGCCGAGACCCAGGCCGTGTCGGCCACCGCGCTCGCCGACGTCACCGCACTCGCCGAACAGTGCCTCCTGGCCGAACTCCCCGACGCCCTCCCGGTGGTCATGCGGGCACTCGCCGACCGCGCGGCGCTGGACGCCGACGTCGGCCACCTCGCCCAGGCGCTGCCCGCGCTCGCCCGATCGCTGCGGTACGGCGACGTCCGTGGCACGGACACGGTCGCGCTCGGCGAGGTCGCGGCCGGACTCGCCGAGCGGATCTGCGTCGGGCTGCCGCCCGCCTGCACCGGCCTCGACGCGGACGGCACGGCGGACATGCGCCGCCACCTCGACGCGGTCCACGCGGCGGTCGGCCTCCTGGCCGGGACCGCGCCGGGCGAGCGCCGTGACGTGCGCGGGCGTTGGTCGGCGGTGCTGAGCAGACTCGCCGGGCGGGACAGCGTGGGTGGCGTGATCCGCGGCCGGGCGGCGCGGTTACTGCTGGACGACGGGCGGCTCGCGGAGGAGGACGCGGCGCGCCTCATGTCGCTCGCGCTGTCACCCGGGACACCGCCGGCCGACGCCGCGGCCTGGATCGAGGGATTCGTCGGCGGAGCATCGGGCGGGGGAATGCTCCTCGTGCACGACGAACGGCTGCTCGGCCTGGTCGACACCTGGCTGACCGGTGTCTCCGCCGACGCCTTCACCGGCGTACTGCCGCTGCTGCGCCGCACGTTCTCGGCGTACGAGCCGGGAGTACGGCGCACTCTGGGCGAACTGGTCCGGCGCGGCCCGTCCGCCGCACACCCGGCGCGGACGGAGTCCGGGACACCCGGCTTCGGCCCGGGTCTTGACGAGGAGCGCGCCGACGCGGTGCTGCCGGTGCTGGGGCTGCTGCTCGGCGACGGGACGGCCGATGCGGCCCGTCCGGTGGGTGCGGGCTTGGTCGTGGGGCGTGCGAGTGCGGGTGCGGTGGAGGGTGTCGAGTTGCGGCGACTGCCGGCCTGTCCGGGGGCTGCGGCCCCGCCGTGCGGTGGGGCCGCACATGTGGCGGGAAGGGGCGGCTTGGGGAACACGAGCGAGGGCAGCGGCGAGCGGCTCCGGCGCTGGCGGCTCGTGCTCGGCGGGGAAGCGGCCGACGGGACCGGGGTGTCGCTCGGCGGTCAGGACGCCGCCATGGACGGTGCGTTGGGCGCGCTGTACGGCAGCGGGCGCGACGCGGAGCGTTCGTCCGGCCGCTCGGCCGGGCTCGGCGCCTCCGCGCCGTCCGTCGCGCGCTGGCTCGGCGACATCCGTACGTACTTCCCGAACTCCGTCGTGCAGGTCATGCAGCGCGACGCCATTGAGCGCCTGGGCCTGTCGGCGCTGCTCCTTGAACCCGAGATGCTGGAGGCCGTGGAGGCGGACGTCCACCTCGTCGGGACGCTGCTCTCGCTCAACAAGGCGATGCCGGAGACGACCAGGGAAACGGCGCGCGCCGTCGTCCGCAAGGTCGTCGCAGACCTGGAGAAGCGTCTCGCCACCCGCACCAGGGCCACCCTCACCGGCGCTCTCGACCGCAGCGCCCGCGTCAGCCGCCCACGCCACCGGGACATCGACTGGGACCGGACCATCCGAGCCAACCTGAAAAATTACCTTCCTGAGTACCGGACGGTCGTTCCCGAGCGGCTCGTCGGGTACGGGCGCGCCTCGCAGTCCGTGAAGAAGGACATCGTCCTGTGCATCGACCAGTCGGGGTCCATGGCGGCGTCCGTGGTCTACGCGTCGGTCTTCGGCGCGGTCCTCGCCTCCATGCGCTCGGTCGACACCCGCCTCGTCGTCTTCGACACCGCCGTCGTCGACCTCACCGACCAGCTGGACGACCCGGTCGACGTCCTCTTCGGCACCCGGCTCGGCGGGGGGACGGACATCAACCGCGCCCTCGCGTACTGCCAGTCGCGGATCACCCGGCCAGCCGACACCGTCGTCGTGCTGATCAGCGACCTCTACGAGGGCGGCATACGCGACGAGATGCTGAAGCGGGTCGCGGCGATGAAGGCGTCGGGAGTGCAGTTCGTGGCACTGCTCGCGCTCTCCGACGAAGGCGCTCCCGCGTACGACCGGGAGCACGCGGCGGCTCTCGCGGCCCTCGGCGCCCCCGCCTTCGCCTGTACGCCGGACCTGTTTCCGGAGGTGATGGCGGCGGCGATCGAGAAACGACCACTACCCATACCGGACATGGCGACTCATCAGTAACATCCGACTTGCGCGACCCCAGGAGGCTCGTGCGAGCATCAGCCCGTCGTTTCCTCCCCCTTGTGAAGGCGCTGTCCCTCTTGACTGCCGTGGTTGCTCACCCCCTTGCCGCTCTGCGCGTACTGCGCCGGGCGGGTCGGCGGCGTGCGCTGCGGGTGGTGTTCTTCCTGGGAGGCCTGCTGGCGTTGGGGTTCCTGTGGGGCGGCCAGGCGTACGCAGCCGAGGCGCCGCTGCCGCCGCGTGACTCCACTGCCGCGGTGAACGCGGTGGACGCGGTGAGCGCGGTGAACGCAGTCGACCGGGTGACGCCGGTGGCCCCGGCCGCCGCGCAGGCCGTGCCTGACGTCGCGGAGCCGCCGGCCGATGTCGTACAGGGCGTCACGCGGCCCGTCGGTGAGCTGAAGGACCGCGTCGTCCAGCAACAGCCGGCGGCGACGCCCGAGCTGCCGTCGCCCGGCCTGCCGGTGCCCGCGTTGCCCGCACACGAAGTGCCCGCACACGAAGTTCCCGTGCCCGAAGTTCCCGCGCCTGGAGCGCCCGCAGTGCCCGCAGTGCCCGTGCCCGCAGTGCCCGTGGTACAGGTGCCGTCCGCCGATGGTGGTACGGAGTCCCCGGTGGAGGCGGAGCAATCCGTGCGCCAGGGCTCCGGCGAACGGGTCCTGCTGGACGGGAGTGGGTCCCTGACCGCTATCGCGGGCGTTGCCGAGCAGGGCGCGTACTCGTACGGCCTCGCCGGGCCGCAGCGCGATGACGCACACCGGGGTCCGGGCCGCCCGGAGTGCGGGGAGGCGCCCGTACCGGCGCCTTCCGGGCCGTGCGGCGACGGCGTACGGCAGTCGGCCGGTGACGCGAATCCGTCGCGCTCCGGCGACAAGCACGCCGCCGCGTTCGCGGACGGCGCCCGGTTCGGGCTGGTGCGCGGGGCAACGCTGCCGACGACTGCCGCACCGACGTACGACCGACCGCACGAAGTCCTCGAATTCCCCGGCTAGGGCAGACCGTCCCCGCTCAATGACCTGCCGCGCGGGGGCGGGACAGGTCTGCCCGCCATCCGGAAATCCGGACAGCCGAATGAATTTCGAAGGATCTGACACCAGCATGAACAAGAACATCCGCCGTTCCATCGCCGTCGCCGCCACCGCCGGCGGCATGTGGGCCCTCGGCACCGCCGCCGCGAGCGCGGCCGAGCTGCCCGTCTCGGTGCCGCTGTCGACGCCCGACCAGGCGTCCGACGCCGTAGCGGACGTCCAGGACGTCACGTCCGGGGTCGCCGACGAGGCCGCCGGTGCGGCCTCCGAAGCCAAGGTCACCGCGAAGGCCGACGTCCAGGACGTGCGGCACGACGCCGAGGTCGGTCTGCCGGCCACCCCCTCCGTGACCGACGTGACCGACGCCGCCCACGCGGGGGCCGATGCCGCGTCCGACGTCCACGCTGACGCCCAGGCCGACGCCGAGGCCGAGGTCGACTACCTCTTCGGGCCGCTGTCCGCCTTCGCGTCCGAGGTCGAGCAGGCGCCGGGCCAGGCTCAGGCGTACGCCGGCCAGGTCCCCGGCCACGCCACCCCGCTCGCCCACGCCGTCGCCCAGGACACCCTGCCGCCCATCGCCGCCCGCGCCGTGCACGGCGTGCTCCCGGTCGCCGGTCAGGCGGTCGGTGACGCCGGCGGCCTCGCCCAGGGCGCGGTCGGTGACGTGGCGCCCTTCGCGGGCGGTGTCGTGAGCGACGTGCAGCCGTTCGCCGGTGGCGTCGTCTCCGAGGTCGGCCCGTTCACGGGTGGGGTCCACGGTGCGGTCCAGCCGTTCGTCCAGACCGTCGTCGACCACGTCGAGCCGGTCGCGTACGGCGTCGGCGGCAGCGCCCACACCCTCGCGCACGGGGTCGTCGGCGACGTGTCGCCGTTCGCCGGTGGCGTCGTGTCCGACGTTCAGCCGTTCGCGCACGACCTGTCCGGCACGGTCACCTCGACGCCGCTCGCCGGCAACGCCGTCTACGGCGCCCAGGACGCCGCCGACTCGGTCACCCCTGGCTACGCGTCTTACCTGACGCAGGGCATCTGACGCAGGGCATCTGACGCGCTGAATGTGACGCGCGGCATCTGAAGCAGGGCATCCGGCAGGCGGGTCGGGTGTTCCTCGGGCGGTCTCCATTGGGGTGGAGGCCGCCCGGCTTCGTATCCGGCTTCGTATCCGGCTCCGTCTCCGTCTCCGTGTCCGCCCTGCGGGGCGACCGCCGACGCGTAGCACGTGCGCTCCGTGACCGGCTGTGACCGGTATCACCGCCCAGGTGTGATCTGCGATTTAGGGTCCCACGGCCCACGGGGATAACCTGCGAGACGGACATGCCGCGTACCGGACACCGTTACGCCTCCCTTGTGACAGCGCCGTCACGTTGCCCTTCGCGGCACGCCCACATGGAGACAACGCAACGAACCGCGATCACCAGAAAAGGGACGGACGCGCGTGGACCTGTTCGAGTACCAGGCGAGGGACCTCTTCGCCAAGCACGGTGTACCGGTGCTGGCCGGTGAAGTCATCGAAACGCCTGAGGCGGCGCGCGAGGCCACTGAGCGGCTGGGCGGCAAGTCGGTCGTCAAGGCGCAGGTGAAGGTCGGCGGCCGCGGCAAGGCCGGCGGCGTCAAGCTCGCCGCGACGCCGGACGAGGCCGTCGCCCGGGCGACGGACATCCTCGGGATGGACATCAAGGGCCACACGGTCCACAAGGTGATGATCGCCGAGACCGCACCCGAGATCGCCGAGGAGTACTACGTCTCGTACCTCCTCGACCGCACCAACCGCACCTTCCTCGCCATGGCGTCCGTACAGGGCGGCATGGACATCGAGGAGGTCGCGGAGAAGACCCCCGAGGCGCTCGCGAAGGTTCCGGTCAACGCCAACGACGGCGTGACGATCGAGAAGGCTCGCGAGATCGTCGCCCAGGCGAAGTTCCCGGCCGAGGTCGCGGAGCAGGTCGCCGAGGTCCTGGTGACGCTGTGGGACACCTTCGTCGCCGAGGACGCGCTCCTCGTCGAGGTCAACCCCCTCGCGAAGGTCGCCGACGGCCGCATCATCGCGCTCGACGGCAAGGTGTCTCTCGACGAGAACGCCGAGTTCCGCCAGCCGGGCCACGAGGAGTTCGTGGACCACGCCGCAGCCAACCCGCTCGAGGCTGCTGCCAAGGCCAAGAACCTCAACTACGTCAAGCTCGACGGCGAGGTCGGCATCATCGGTAACGGTGCCGGTCTGGTGATGTCGACCCTGGACGTCGTCGCGTACGCCGGTGAGAACCATGGCAACGTGAAGCCCGCCAACTTCCTCGACATCGGTGGCGGCGCCTCCGCCGAGGTCATGGCGAACGGCCTGGAGATCATCCTCGGCGACCCGGACGTCAAGTCCGTGTTCGTCAACGTCTTCGGTGGCATCACCGCCTGCGACGAGGTCGCCAACGGCATCGTCCAGGCTCTTGAGCTGCTGAAGTCGAAGGGTGAGGCGGTCACCAAGCCGCTCGTCGTGCGACTGGACGGCAACAACGCGGAGCTGGGTCGCAAGATCCTCTCCGACGCGAACCACCCGCTCGTTCAGCGCGTGGACACCATGGACGGCGCGGCCGACAAGGCCGCCGAGCTCGCCGCGGCTGCGAAGTAAGGGACGAGGGACTCCAACACCATGGCTATCTTCCTCACCAAGGACAGCAAGGTCATCGTCCAGGGGATGACCGGCGCCACGGGCATGAAGCACACCAAGCTCATGCTGGCCGATGGCACCAACATCGTCGGCGGCGTGAACCCGCGCAAGGCCGGTACGTCCGTCGACTTCGACGGCACCGAGGTCCCGGTCTTCGGCTCCGTCAAGGAAGCGATGGAGAAGACCGGCGCCGACGTGTCGGTTCTCTTCGTGCCGCCGGCCTTCGCGAAGGCCGCCGTCGTCGAGGCGATCGACGCCGAGATCCCGCTGGCCGTCGTGATCACCGAGGGCATCGCCGTCCACGACTCCGCGGCCTTCTGGGCGTACGCCGGTGCCAAGGGCAACAAGACCCGGATCATCGGCCCGAACTGCCCCGGTCTCATCACGCCGGGCCAGTCCAACGCCGGCATCATCCCGGGCGACATCACCAAGCCCGGCCGCATCGGTCTCGTGTCGAAGTCCGGCACGCTGACCTACCAGATGATGTACGAGCTCCGTGACATCGGCTTCTCGTCCGCCGTTGGTATTGGTGGCGACCCGGTCATCGGGACCACGCATATTGATGCTCTGGCCGCGTTCGAGGCCGACGCTGACACCGATCTCATTGTGATGATCGGTGAGATCGGTGGCGACGCCGAGGAGCGTGCCGCGGACTACATCGCCAAGAACGTGACCAAGCCCGTTGTTGGTTACGTCGCTGGCTTCACCGCGCCCGAGGGCAAGACCATGGGGCACGCCGGCGCGATCGTGTCCGGTTCTTCTGGCACCGCACAGGCCAAGAAGGAGGCCCTCGAGGCCGCCGGCGTCAAGGTCGGCAAGACGCCGACCGAGACGGCCAAGCTGGCTCGCGCGATTCTGGCGGGTTAGTACGCCGCTGCCGTTTCGGCGGCGCGGTGATCTGGTGCGGGCCCGTATCCCCTGGTCAGGGGGTACGGGCCCGCCCGCGTTCGGTCAGCGGCCTTCCGGGACCAGGCGGGCCGGGCCGGTCACGGGCGCCGAGTGGAGCAGGCTGCGCAGCTCCTCGTCCTCGGGGGTCAGCGGCTGCGGGCCGGCGTGCACCGGGACGCCGCGCACCGGTTCGCCGGGGGCCTGCGGGGGCTCGTACCGGGTGGGGGCCGTGACCAGTGTGAAACCCGTGGCGCTGACGATCATCGCGGTGAAGAAGAGGGCGGCGCGCGTCCAGAACCTCGTCCTGCGCTCGCTTCCCGTGCGTACGGCTCGGGCGGGCGACAGCTTGATGGGTGGCGCCATGCCGATCTCGGCGAGGTGGCCGAGGCGTTCCTGGAGCAGCGCGGACTGTTCGGCGGGGGTGCCGGCGGCGGCGAGTTCCGGCAGCCGCTGGGCGATCGCGGCACGCGCGTTGAGCAGGCGGTTCGCTGTCGCGGGGGTGCTCGCCTCCGTCTCGGCCGCCGTGTCGGGGAGATCGAGGCCCAGGCCGTCGTACAGCAGCAGGGTGCGGCGGTGCGCGGGTGGCAGGTCCAGCAGCGCCTTGAGCAGCACCTTGCGGTCACGGTCGGCGGGGGGCTGTTCGGGGCGTTTGTGCGCGCGGCGGCGCAAGCGGTGCCAGGGGGAGAGCGCGTAGTCGTACGCCGCTGCCCTGACCCAGCTCGCCGGGTCCCGGTCGGTGGCTACTTCGGGCCAGCGCTGCCAGGCCAGGCGGAAGGCGTGCTCGACCGATTCCCGGGCTAGGGGCCGGCTACCTGTCAGGAGGTAGGCCTGGCTCACCAGGGCTTGGGCGCAGTACGCGTAGAGGGCGTCGAAGGCCTGGGCGGGGGTTAGCGGTGTGGGGGGCGCGTCTTTCGCGGGGGCGGGGGCGGGGGCGTTGGGGGGTGCGGGTGCGGGTGCTGTTGCGGTGGCTTCGGGGTCGGTGCCGCGCCGGGGCGTCTCCTCGGGCGTCGAACGTTCGGGTACTGCGTTGGTTCGTTCGTGGTGGTTGCGTTCAACGCCCTGCGGGGAGCGCCCCGGCACGTCCCCTCCCGGCACCGTTGGTTGCTGGGCGGGGGCGCTGGGGGAGCTGACCGGGGTGTTCCCTCCCGGCACCGTTGGCTGGTCGGCGGGGGTGGTCTCGTCCGCGGCCAGCAGTCTGGCGTACGCCGCGCGCTTGCGGCGCTTCGGGTTTGCGCGGCCGGATTCCCATGCCTTGACCGTCTCGCGGGACACGCCCAGGGCGGCCGCTACCTGCTCCTGAGTCAGCGATTTCGCTTCGCGCAGCCTGCGCCTCTCTTCGGGCGAGGGCAGTGCGGCGGCGGGGGCGGTTTCGGTGCTCTGCGTCATGAAAGTCCCCCCGCAGCGCTACACCGGGCGAAAAAGTACATAAACGTATATTGAGCGACACGGCAGTCATTCGCCCGTTACATGAATTAAGCGCGTGTCGTTGACAGCATGGCCGGGTGACTCAAGTGACCCATCGCGGTACGTGGTTGCCATCCGCGCGGAGCCGCTCCTCGGCGCAGGCCGCCTGCTTCGTGCGGGGTGTGATCGCTGCGGGGCTCGGTCTCGGCTCGCTCGCCGTCCTGGTGATGGTGCTGTGGATCAGTTCGCCGTACCCCGACAGCGGACCCGGCGAGGCGCTGCGCGTCGCCGCCGGGCTGTGGCTGCTCGCCCACGGGGCCGATCTCGTCCGGTACGACACGCTCTCCGGTGTGCCCGCACCCGTGGGGCTGACTCCGATGCTGCTCGTCGCGCTGCCGGTGTGGCTCACCCACCGGGCCGCACGGCATGCGATGGACGGGGATGAGGAGGGGGATGTGGGGGGTGAAGTTGTGGTGTCTTCTGTGGGGGGCGCCTTCTTTGGTGTCGTCGCCGGGTATGTGGCCGTCGGAGCCGCAGCGCTCCTGTACGCCTACGCTGGGCCGCTTCCCGCGAGCGCCGTCAGCGCGGCGCTCCATGTGCCCCTCGTCGCGGCGGCGGGCGCCGCCGGAGGCGTGTGGACGGCCGACGGCCGGCCGCGTGGGTCGCTGCCGGGGTGGGCGCCGCGGGGCGTGCGGGAGGCCGCTGTGCGCCCCCGGTTCCGGGTCGCGCTCCGGGCCGCCGGGGCAGGTGTCGTGGCGCTGGTCGGCGGCGGTGCGGTACTCGCGCTGGCGTCGCTGGTCTGGCACGCGGGAGCGGCGCACGGGGCGTTCTTTCAGCTCGCGGGGGATTGGCCGGGGCGGCTCGCCGTAGCGCTGCTGGTTTTGGCGCTCGCGCCGAACGCCGCTGTGTGGGGCGCCGCGTATGGGCTGGGTCCCGGGTTCGCCCTCGGCGCGGGCGCGACCGCCACGCCGCTGGGTGTCGTGGGGACACCGGCGCTGCCGCACTTCCCGCTGGTCGCGGCGCTGCCGGTCGGGGAGGGCGCTATGCCGGTCCACTGGGCGACGCTGGCCGTGCCGGTCGTGGCGGCGGTCGTGGTGGCGTGGTTCACGGTACGCACGGCCGCGCCGCCCTTCGCCCTGCGCGAGGAAGCCTGGTCGCTCCGGGAAACGGCCGTCGCGGCGGCGCTCGCCGGAGTGGCGTGCGGGATGGCGATGGCGGTACTGGCCGCGCTGGCCGGGGGGTCGCTGGGGGTGGGGGCGCTGTCGGAGTTCGGGCCTGTGTGGTGGCGTACGGGCGGGGCGGCGGGGGTGTGGACCGTGACGCTGGGCGTCCCGGCCGCCCTCACCCTGCGGGCGTGGCGGTTGCGCGACCGTACCCCCCGTGGGTGGTCGACGCGGGGCGCCGAGGGAGGGGGCGGTGGTGGTGAGGAGGCTGCCACCCGCGGTCCGGTGGAAGTCGCGGCGTGGTGGCGTCCCGGCGGGCGCGGTGCCGTGGGAGACGACGTCTCCGGACCGTACGACAGCGAAGCCGATTTCCTGCCCATCGGGGATCCCGCCGCCACCGTCGGTGTGGACTGGCACGACAGCGGGGCCCGCGAGGTGAGATGGGCCGCCCTGAAGGAGGCGTCCGGCGACTCTTCCTCCGGCGGCCGGCCCTCGAAGAGCGTGGTGCCGCCGGAGTCGACCCCGCCCGCCTCCACTGCTCCGGCCGGTGACGGCCCTGCCGCCCCGGAGGAACCGCGATAGATGCCGAGGCGGCGGCTACTCCTTTACGCCGAAGACCGGGCGCAGGGGCTTCGGAAGCAGGTCGTTGCAGGACACCTGCGCGGACTGGGTCAGGGAGTCCTGCACGCACGTGTAGTAGTCGCGGTAGACCAGCTGCACTGTGAACGTCGTCGCCACGATCGTCAGCGCGAGCGCCGCCGTGACCAGGCCGCTCACCGCCGCCGTCGTCTGCGGCCTGGTGCTGGCGGCCGTCGGCGCAGGTGCGCCCGTGTTCGGTGCGGCGGAGGTGCCCGTTGTGGCGTCCTGGCCGCGGCGGGGCTTCGCGCGCAGTGAGCTGATGCCCCAGTACAGCGCCAGCGCCCCCAGCAGCAGCGCGACCTCGGGGAGGTCGAACAGCGCGAAGAAGAAGGCCCACATGCCGGACAGCAGCGCGTAACGCGCCCGCCGCTGCGCCGGGTCCGTCGGGTCCCAGCGCAGTGCCGGGCCGTTGCCGCCGCCGCCCGGACCCTCGGGGCCGCCCTGACGTCCGGGCCCCCCGAATCCGCCGCTCTGGCGGCCCGGCTGGCGGGGGCTCCACCCTCCCGGAGAGGACGGCGGATTGTCCTGCTGGTCCTGGCCGTCGTCCTGGCCGCCCCCGTTCGCCGGCTTGCGCGGCTGCCAGGGCTGGTCCGGCCGCCCCTCGGGCGGCGGCGCGAAGGGATTGTCGTCGCCCTGGGGCGACGGAGGCGGGGTCGACGAGGACTGGCGGTCCCGCAGCAGCAACTGAGAACCCCGCTGTCCGGCATGCGTCGCGGAAAGCGGCAGGCGGAGAGCCGCGCGGCGGCGTCGGTCCGTCATCTGGTGAACGTCTTCCCCTCAGACCCGGTGCACAGAGGGTCTTGTGTGTCGATCTGTTCCCGTCCGGAGACGGATTGTCCCAGTTCGCAGAACGAACCTGTCCCTGACGCTACCTCCCGGCCACGCACCCGTCCCGTGGGGGCCGCTCGGTGTGCCGGTATCGTTGCCGACGGTTGGCGTCTTCGTAGAGTTCCCCGTATCAGGGGGCGCGATTCGTTCGTACGACCACACAAACCGCACCACGCGAGAAAGAGACCCGCCGTGGCCTCCCCGCCCCCTTCCTCCCGCCCTCCCGGCACGCCCGCCCGCCTCGTCGTGCTGGTCTCCGGTTCCGGTACGAACCTCCAGGCCCTGCTCGACGCCATCGGCGACGACCCGGCGGCGTACGGCGCGCAGATCGTGGCCGTCGGCGCGGACCGGGACGGGATCGCGGGCCTGGAGCGTGCCGCGCGCGCCGGGCTGCCGACCTTCGTCCGCCGCGTGAAGGACTACGCGTCGCGCGAGGAATGGGACCTGGCCCTGGCCGAGGCCACGGCGGCGTACGAGCCCGATCTGGTTGTCTCGGCCGGCTTCATGAAGATCGTGGGGAAGGAATTCCTCGCGCGCTTCGGCGGCCGGTTCGTGAACACCCACCCCGCCCTGCTGCCCAGCTTTCCCGGCGCCCACGGCGTACGCGACGCACTCGCGTACGGCGCGAAGGTCACCGGATGCACGGTCCACTTCGTCGACGACGGTGTCGACACCGGCCCGATCATCGCGCAGGGCGTGGTCGAGATCCGGGACGGGGATTACGCAGATGGTGGTGTCGCTCTTCATGAGCGCATCAAGGAAGTCGAGCGACGGCTGCTCGTCGATGTCGTGGGGCGTCTGGCCCGTAACGGCTTTCACATTGAGGGACGAAAGGTAGTTATCCAGTGACCGCCGAAGGTACGAAGCGGCCCATCCGCCGCGCGTTGGTCAGCGTCTACGACAAGACGGGCCTTGAGGAGCTGGCCCGCGGCCTGCACGAGGCGGGCGTCACCCTGGTCTCCACCGGCTCCACCGCCGGGAAGATCGCCGCGGCCGGCGTCCCGGTCACCAAGGTCGAGGAGCTCACCGGCTTCCCCGAGTGCCTCGACGGCCGGGTCAAGACGCTGCACCCGCGCGTACACGCCGGTATCCTCGCCGACCTGCGGCTCGACGCGCACCGCGCGCAGCTGGAGGAGCTGGGCGTCGAGCCCTTCGACCTCGTGGTCGTCAATCTGTACCCGTTCAAGGAGACCGTCGCCTCCGGCGCGACTCCGGACGAGTGCGTCGAGCAGATCGACATCGGCGGTCCCTCGATGGTCCGCGCCGCCGCCAAGAACCACCCCTCTGTGGCGGTTGTCACCAGCCCCGAGCGGTACGCCGATGTCCTCGACGCGGTCAAGGGCGGCGGTTTCGACCTGACGACCCGCAAGCGGCTCGCGGCCGAGGCCTTCCAGCACACGGCGGCGTACGACGTCGCGGTCGCGTCGTGGTTCGCCGCGGATTACGCGGCGGCGGACGACACCGGCTTCCCGGACTTCCTCGGCTCGACGTACGCGCGCAAGAACGTGCTGCGGTACGGCGAGAACCCGCACCAGCCGGCCGCTCTCTACACCTCCGGTACGGGCGGCCTCGCCGAGGCGCAGCAGCTGCACGGCAAGGAGATGTCGTACAACAACTTCACGGACACGGAGGCCGCGCGGCGCGCCGCGTACGACCAGACCGAGCCGTGTGTCGCGATCATCAAGCACGCCAACCCGTGCGGCATCGCCGTCGGCGCGGACGTCGCGGAGGCGCACCGCAAGGCTCATGCCTGTGACCCGCTGTCCGCGTTCGGTGGTGTGATCGCCGTCAACCGGCCGGTGTCCGTGGAGATGGCCGAGCAGGTCGCCGAGATCTTCACCGAGGTCATCGTCGCTCCGGGATACGAGGACGGCGCCGTCGAGGTGCTGGCCCGTAAGAAGAACATCCGCGTGCTGGTCTGCCCCGACGCCCCGTCGGATGTGGTGGAGGTCAAGGCGATCGACGGCGGCGCGCTGCTTCAGGTCACCGACCGGCTCCAGGCCGACGGCGACGACCCGTCGACCTGGACGCTCGCCACGGGTGAGGCGCTCTCCGACGGCGAACTCGCCGAGCTGGCCTTCGCCTGGCGCGCCTGCCGCGCCGTGAAGTCCAACGCGATCCTGCTCGCCAAGGGCGGTGCGTCGGTCGGCGTCGGCATGGGGCAGGTCAACCGCGTCGACTCCGCGAAGCTCGCGGTGGAGCGCGCGGGCGAGGAGCGGGCGCAGGGCGCGTACGCCGCCTCCGACGCGTTCTTCCCGTTCCCGGACGGGCTGGAGATCCTGCTGAACGCGGGCGTCAAGGCCGTGGTCCAGCCCGGCGGTTCGGTCCGCGACGAGCAGGTCGTCGAGGCCGCGAAGAAGGCGGGCGCGACGATGTACTTCACGGGCACGCGCCACTTCTTCCACTGACGCGGTACGCACGAAGGCCGCACAAACGCGAAGGCCGCGCCCCTCTTCCAGGGGCGCGGCCTTCGCGCGGACCGACGTCAGGTGGTCACTTGGCTGGTCGTCACTTGATTTTGACGACGACCGAGGAGCACACCTTGTCCGCGAACGTCTGCTTCTTGTCGTCCCACAGCGGCCACAGCCAGCCGATGTAGCAGGCGAGACTGTCGAGGAAGTGGGCCAGCTTGCGGACGAAGGCCATGCCGAACCCGAGCGGGCGGCCGTCTGCCTCGCGCAGCAGGCTGATGCCCATGGCGCGCTTGCCGATCGACTGACCGGTGGTGCCTTCCTTGTACAGCTGGAAAACGAGCATGCCGATGAAGTACAGGAACCCGATGATCGAGAGGATCGAAGCCCCGGCCGATTCGGGACCCATGGCCGCGCCGATGCCGATCAGGGCGTACATCGGGCCGAGGATGATGACCATGTCAAGCAGGTAGCCGAGGAACCGCAGGCCCCAGTGGGCGAACGGCGGCATGCCGCCGTAGGGCTGGCCGGGCTGCTGCATGCCGCCGTAGGGCTGCCCCGGCTGCTGCGGGTACGCGCCGTACGGCTGGCCCGGCTGCTGGCCGCCCTGCTGGGGGTAGCCGTAACCCTGCTGCGGCGGCACGCCCTGCGGGGCCTGCTGCGGGTAGCCGTAACCGGGCTGGCCCTGCGGGGGCTGCTGCGGCTGCTGGCCGTAGGGGTTGTTCGGGTCGCCGAAACTCATGGCGGTGTTCCTCCGTTGGAAGTGCTGGGGACGTCGCGGCCCGAGCGGAGGAACGTCACAAGAAGAACGAGCGGTGCCCCCCGCCGCTGTCCGCGGCACTGCGCCGATCATCGTTGTAGTTCACTCGTCTCTTTGTCCAGTCGGCGTCCCTATGTGTTGTGCAAGTGCAACCTCGGCCAGGCGGCCTGATTGGAACCAGGGCGGGTTCATCCGCGAGGATGGGGGCATGACTGCCCAGATTCTCGATGGCAAGGCCACCGCAGCCGCGATCAAGTCCGAGCTGACCGCCCGCGTGGCGGCGCTGAAGTCCAAGGGCATCGTCCCCGGGCTCGGCACCCTGCTGGTCGGTGACGACCCGGGCAGCAAGTGGTACGTCGCGGGCAAGCACCGCGACTGCGCGCAGGTCGGCATCGCTTCGATCCAGCGCGAACTGCCCGCGACCGCCTCCCAGGAGGAGATCGAGGCAGTGGTACGCGAGCTCAACGAGAACCCGGAGTGCACGGGTTACATCGTCCAACTCCCGCTCCCCAAGGGCATCGACACCAACCGCGTCCTGGCCCTGATGGACCCGGACAAGGACGCCGACGGCCTGCACCCGATGAGCCTCGGCAAGCTCGTGATCGGCGAGACCGGTCCGCTGCCGTGCACGCCGTACGGCATCGTCCAGCTCCTGCGCCACCACGACGTGGAGATCAAGGGAGCGAACGTCGTGGTCGTCGGCCGCGGCATCACCATCGGCCGCCCGATGCCGCTGGTCCTGACCCGCAAGTCCGAGAACGCGACGGTGACGCAGTGCCACACCGGTACGCGCGACCTGTCCGCGCACCTCCGGCAGGCGGACATCATCATCGCCGCGGCCGGTGTGCCGCACCTCATCAAGCCCGAGGACGTCAAGCCGGGCGCGGCCGTGCTCGACGTCGGCGTCAGCCGGGACGAGGACGGCAAGATCGTCGGCGATGTCCACCCGGGCGTCGCGGAGGTGGCCGGCTGGGTCGCCCCCAACCCGGGCGGCGTCGGCCCGATGACCCGCGCCCAGCTGCTGGTCAACGTCGTCGAGGCGGCGGAGCGCGCAGCGGCCGGCGCCGCTGACGCGGCCACGGGCTGAGCGGGAAGGAAGCGCCACCGATGGGTGCTGCTACGAGTCCGGACGAACCGGCCACCACCGGGGACGTCACCGTGGACGCGGCCGCGCAGGACGCGCGGGCCGCGCAAGTCGCTGAAGACGCACAGGCCACGGACCGGACGGGCGCGGCGGGCGCGACGGGTGAGACGGCCGGGACCGGTGAGGCCGGCGAGCCCGAGCCCGCCGCCAAGGGTGTCGTCAGTGCCCCGGGGCCGGAAGGCCCCGTCCGCACCACGCGGCGCTTTCCGATGTTCACCCGGGACACCGCGCGGCCCGAGGGCGGTGGCCGCGCCGCCCCCGGTGACGCCGCCGCTCCCGTCAGGCAGTGGCCGTTCCTGGTCGTCCTCGGCACCACCGGGCTCGGGCTGCTGCTCGTCGCGGTCGACGCGTTCGGCATCGGCTTCCGTCTCGGTACGCTGCTGATCGGCCTGGCCCTGATCTCCGGCGCCGTGCTGCGCCGGTTCATCCCGTCGGTCGGCATGCTGGCCGTGCGCTCGCGCTTCACCGACATGGCGACGTACGGCCTGCTCGGCTTCGCCATCGTGCTGCTCGCGCTGATGGCGCAGCCCGATCCGTGGCTCGAGATCCCGCTCCTGGAGTCGGCGGTCCGCTTCACGGTGCGCTAGGGCGAGCGCGGTCGCCGGGCGCGCTGGAATCACGACGGCGCCCGTCCTCTCCCCCGAGGCAGGACGGGCGCCGTCACGGTTTTCAGCGTCAGGGAAGCGTCAAATCCGATCAAGGGGTGCCGGATCCCTGTGGCACGGAGGTGACCATTCCGCCACCGCCTGATCACCGGGCGACAGAAGGGGCTACGGATCGCGGCGGGCCGCCTCGATGGGACACTGTTCCGGGGAATCGGGAGGGGGCGCGCAAGGGGCGCGCCGGACTCCCGGATGCTCCCGTGCGCTCCTACCCAAGGAACTGACATCCTGGCTTCGCGCATCCCTCTTGTTGGCCCGCAACCTGGGCCGCGAAGGGGTGGCGTGGCAGGGGGACACGAGAGCAAGGGGCACATCAGGCACGTACGGGGGGACTAGGGGGAAGCAATGCCTCGTTGGAAAGCTCTACCGGAGGAGCTGGATCCGCAGGTCAAGGAGTTCGCGAGCCAGCTGCGTCGGCTCGTCGACCGCAGCGGGCTCAGCATCGCGGCGGTCGCGGACCGGACCGGGTACAGCAAGACGTCCTGGGAGCGCTATCTGAACGGCCGGCTGCTCGCGCCCAAGGGGGCGGTCGTCGCACTGGCCGACGTGACCGGTACGAACACGAACCACCTGACCACCATGTGGGAGCTCGCGGAGCGCGCCTGGAGCCGTTCCGAGATGCGTCACGACATGACCATGGAAGCGATCCGGATCTCACAGGCGCGGGCCGCGCTGGGCGAGTTCGACCAGACTCCGGCGCCCGCCAAGGGCGGCCGGTCGACGGCGATGGGCCCCGGCGCGGACTCCATCGGTCCGGGCTCGGGTGCGGTGGCCAATGGGGCGGGCGGGCGTACGCCGACTGGCGCGCCGCAGGGCTTTGCCATATCGCCGCAGCAGCCCGGCGGGGGAGCGGGGGCGGGATCAGGGCGGGGTCCGGGCTCGCCGGACGGCAGTCGCAGGGGCAGGAAGATCACGATGTTCCTCGCGGGCGTCGTGGGCGCGCTGCTGGTGATAGCCGCCGCCGTGCTGCTGACCGACCTCGGCGGCAAGGACAAGGACCCCGTGGCGAAGCGCAAGCCGACGGCCGCACCGACCACTTCGGCCCCCGAGCTGCCCGCCGGCGTCAAGTGCAGCGGCGACGACTGTACGGGTGAGGACCCCGAGGCCATGGGCTGCGGCGGCGAGTTCGCCAGGACGACGGCCAGCGCGACGGTGGGTACCGCCTTCGTCGAGGTCCGGTACAGCAAGACGTGCGGGGCGGCGTGGGCCCGTATCACGCAGGCGACGGAGGGTGACCAGGTGCAGATCGCCTCGGAAGCCGCGGCCGGGACGGGCGAGAGCGAGGGCGAGAAGCCGAAGGCCCAGAACGGCCTGGTCGACGCGGACAAGGACGCGTACACCCCAATGGTCGCCGTCACCAAGGCCGCTGACTCGAAGGCGTGCGCGACGCTCATGTCGGGCGTGAAGGGCTGCACCACTCAGCAATAGCGGTGATGAATTGAAGAGGTGTTGAAGAGGGGGGAATGCCCGAGCCCGAACGGGGAAGGCGGACGGTATCCCCCCACGGGTGTACAGCACCCCGGTCGGACGGCCGCCCGCGCTCCTCCCCCGGCGCGGGCGGCCGCCTGGCGTTCGGGGGTATGTGCGCCGGACCACACGGGGTCGGGAGACCGGGGCTCCCGGGGTCGGATAGCCTGACCGCTGGATATCTCTTCACGTCAAGATTCAGACGCCGAACAGACGCCTGGGCGTGCCGGGATATCAGCAACGAGGGGCAAGGGCCCCCACCGCCAGCTGTCTTACGGAGATCGCCATGACCCGCACTCCCGTGAATGTCACCGTCACCGGCGCGGCCGGCCAGATCGGTTACGCGCTGCTCTTCCGCATCGCCTCCGGCCACCTGCTCGGCGCGGATGTGCCGGTCAAGCTGCGTCTCCTGGAAATCCCGCAGGGCCTGAAGGCCGCCGAGGGCACCGCCATGGAGCTCGACGACTGCGCCTTCCCGCTGCTCCAGGGCATCGAGATCACCGACGACCCGAACGTCGGCTTCGACGGCGCGAACGTAGCCCTCCTCGTCGGCGCCCGCCCCCGTACCAAGGGCATGGAGCGCGGCGACCTGCTGTCGGCCAACGGCGGCATCTTCAAGCCGCAGGGCAAGGCCATCAACGACAACGCCGCGGACGACATCAAGGTCCTCGTCGTCGGCAACCCGGCCAACACCAACGCGCTCATCGCCCAGGCGGCGGCCCCGGACGTACCGGCCGAGCGCTTCACCGCGATGACGCGCCTCGACCACAACCGCGCGCTCTCGCAGCTCGCGAAGAAGACCGGTTCCTCGGTCTCCGACATCAAGCGCCTCACGATTTGGGGCAACCACTCGGCCACGCAGTACCCGGACATCTTCCACGCGGAGATCGCCGGCAAGAACGCCGCCGAGGTCGTCAACGACGAGAAGTGGCTCGCCGACACCTTCATCCCGACCGTCGCCAAGCGCGGTGCGGCGATCATCGAGGCGCGCGGCGCGTCCTCGGCCGCCTCGGCCGCCAACGCGGCCATCGACCACGTGCACACGTGGGTCAACGGCACGGCGGCCGGCGACTGGACGTCGATGGGTATCCCGTCGGACGGTTCGTACGGCGTGCCGGAGGGCCTCATCTCCTCCTTCCCGGTCACCTGCAAGGACGGCAAGTACGAGATCGTCCAGGGCCTGGACATCAACGAGTTCTCCCGCGCGCGCATCGACGCGTCGGTCCAGGAGCTCAAGGAAGAGCGCGACGCGGTGCGCGAGCTCGGCCTGATCTAGTGTCTTAGCCTCCCGGCGTGCGGCGCGCCCGGCTTGTCTGCGGACATCCGGGCGCGCCGCACGCCGGGGGTGTTTCCCGCCATCCCGATGCCCCGCCTTCCAACGGCGCGAGCATGACAGCCCGGTGAACCGTCCCGGGCGCTACACCTGACGCCGGTGTACGGACACGACCTCGTACGGTACGAGGTCGAGTGTCGCGATTTTCGGTACTTCCTCCATGCACGCGCGCACGTCCGCGTCTTCGCGCGCTGCCGCCAGATCCGCCTGCGAGCGCCACTGGTTGTAGTTGGCCACTCGAGTGCCTCAAGACCCCGGTGAGTATTGGCCTGCACATAGCCGGGCTGCTTCGGCATGACCTCCCGCACGGCACCGCGCTTCTTCCCGGCCGGCAACGAGCTTGTGGGCTCGGTCTTGCAGTTCTCCATCCGAATGTAGTACTTCTTATACATGAGCGAGCAGGTGCACAACAGGCTGGCGATGGTTCGGGCTGAGCGTGGGGTGTCGCGGCAGGCGTTGGCCGAGGCTGTCGGGGCGCACTACCAGACCGTCGGGTACATCGAACGGGGCCAGTACAACCCGAGTCTCGATCTCGCCCTGAAAATCGCCGAGTTCTTCGAGTTGCCGGTGGAGGCGCTGTTCTCCCTCCGGCCGTTCCGGCCGCTCACCGACGAGGTCTACGGGAGGAAGCGGTAATGACCGCAGGGCAGCAGACAGTGAAAGTCACCAGGCACGACCGGCGCATGTTCGCGCTGATGAACCGCGAGGAAGGCGCCGCCCTTTACGCCACCGCCGCGCGCCGACGGTTCTTCGTCGGCGCGCACATCCTCATGACGGTCCCCTGGGTGGTGTGCTGGAACGTCGTGGTCTTCGGCGAGCGGCACGTGTGGGCGCTCGTCGCCACACTGGCCCTGCTCCTGCCCTGGTGCTTCGTGACCGGCGTCATCAACAGCGCCACCCGTGGCCTGCTCGAACTGCGTGGCCGCGTACTCGACGAGCGGCAGCTCGCCGAGCGCGACCGGGCCCGCGCCCGTGCGCACCGGCTCACCTCCGGACTGCTGCTGGCCGCCGCCCTCGGGGTCGGTGCGGCCGGCTGGTTCGGCGACGTACAGGTCGAAGGGCTGATCGCTCCCGTACTGATCGCCGTCCTGGCCGTGCACTGGCTGATGCCGCTGTGGGTGGCCGGTCTGATGGTGCGGGACGAGCCGGCCGACGACGCCGGCGGCCAGTTCGCGAACGCCTGATCACAGCGCGAATTTCGTGTCGCCGCATGCGTCCCGGTGGGTTTAGAATGTCACCCCTTTCCATCTGAACTCGCCCCGCTCGAACGGTCGTTCGCGCAGTGCAGCTCGTACAGCGAAAGGGGCATGGTGCCTCGAACCGCCTTACCCACCCAGCCCGGCGGCCAGGACGATCTGCGCGGGAGAGATCCCGTGGCCCCCGCCGCCAGTGAGGCGACCCGGCTGCTGTGCGCGGGGGTCTACCTCGACGACGGCTACCGGGACGCGGTCATCGACGAGTTGTACGTCCACGAGGAGCGCATCGCCGCCCCGTCGTACGGCTTCGACGCCGCCCGCGTCCTCGCGCACGCGCTGCGCGCCCGGCTTACCGAACTCGCCTGGGCCGCCGGGGTGGTGGCGCTGTGGGTCTTCGCCGTCCTGCTGACCGGGGGCGTCTTCGTCGTACTCGTCGGCCCGTGCCTCATGCTCAGCATCGCCGGATGGCTCAGGGGAAGCAGCCGGCGGCCGCCGCTGTACCGCCGGATCCCGGCGTTCCTGCTGCGCTGGTACGGGCGCATCCTGCTCGCCCTCATCCTCGCGGGCCTGGTCGTCACCGCCTTCGGCTTCGACGACTCCGAGGGCTCCGGGGACTCCGGCGGTTACGGGTACAGCGGCAGTGACGGGTACGGCGACGGCTACGGGGACTCCGGTCCGTTCGGGTCTACGGACTCCTTCGGCGCGAACGACCTCTTCGGACCTGCTTCCGAGCTCTCCCTGGGCGATGCCGGCACCGCATGGGGCATCCTCGCGCTGCTCGCCGTCCTCACCGCCGTCGTGGCGGTGCAGCGCGGGCAGTTCGCGCGGATGCTGACCAGCGAGCTCTCCCCTCAGCAGTTCCCCAACCACGCGGCCGACCCCGCCGAGCGCGGCCAGGGGGCGCGCTTCGGCCGGCTCGTGCGGTTCATCCGCGTCGAGCAGCACGCTCCGCTGGTCATGTACAACGCCTCGCAGCCCTTCTGCGGCGCCGGGATTCCGTACCAGCCGTGGAATCTCTCCGTGGAGCTCCGTCCGCGCAAGGACAGCACCCCGGAGGCGATCGACAACGCGAAGATCATCCACCGCATCGTGCCGCTGGTCGAGGCGCTGCGCATTCCCTCGCCGCACGGATCGCCGCAGCTCGCGGCCGCCGTGCGCGACCGGTTGCGTGAGCTCCAGACCGACGAATGCGTCTTCCTGCCGGTCACCGGGCTGACCCGGCGCGACCAGGCGCCGTACGACCCCGTGGGGTTCGAGGCCCACCGGAGCGGCGCCGTGGAGGAGGGTGGCGAGAGCCGTCGGCACTTCCTGCGGATCCGGGTGGGCGGCTGGAGCGAGGAGGTCGTGGTCACGGTCTTCGTACGGGTCCACACCCAGGGCGGGATGCTGATGCTGGAAGTGGCGCCCCATGTGCTGCTCCCCGTACGGCAGTTGTTCCAGGACGCCGACCGGATCGCCCACCGGCACCGCAACAACAACTGGTTCGGCAAGGCCGTCTGGGCACTCACCCGCACCCCCCGCTCGCTCGGACGCGCGCTCGAGTCCCTCGGACGTGGCGCCATCAGCGGGTGGAAGATGCTCACCGGCGGAAGTGGCGGCGCGCTGCCGGACGGGCCCGCCCGGTCGGTGCGCGAGCTCGGCTCCGACTGGGACGCTTCGCTCTTCCAGGACATGGACATCAACCGCTACCTGAAGAGCGTCCAGGACCGGGTGGCCGCGGGGGTGCGGCTGGCGCTGCACGAAGCGGGCTGGCAGACCGACGAGTTCGAGCAGAAGATCGTGAACGTGGGGTCCGGCGGAGTCTTCATCGAGTCCGCGCACGGAAGCGCCATTGGAATCGGCGACAAGAACACCGTCACCACCAACAACAACAGTGGTGGCAGCGGCAGCGGCAGCGGCAGCAGCAACAGCAACAGCAACAGTGCAGGCAAAAATGGGGGAGCGCGCAGTGGGAAAGCCTGACGAGCAGCCGTCGGTCCACGTCGGGACCGTGAACAGCAGCGCCATCGGTATCGGCAGCGGCAACACCGTGACCAACACCAACACCACTACCCACAACAGCGCCGTCCCGGCCCGCGACCCGGCCCACGAGGAGCTGCTGCTCGCCGTACGGCAGCTCCGGGCGGACCTGGACCGGCTCGTCGCCACCGACACCACCACCGTCCTCGACGCCGAACTCGTCTCCGCGGAGGAAGAGATCGAGGAGGCGGGACAGGTCACCCCCGGGCGCCTCGCCCGGCTGCGTGACGCGCTCACGGCAGCCGGCCCGAGCGTCGAGGTCCTGGCCTCCGGAGCCGCCGCCGTGGCCGCGGTCGGCTCTCTGCTGGGAGGCTGAACCGATGGCCGGGCCGTACTGGAACGCGGAGACGCAGCGTTGGGAGAGCGGTGACGAGGGGACGCCCGCGCCCCCTGTCTCACCTCCGCCGCTGCCGCCCCTGCCGTCGGTACCGCCGCCGCCGACGGATCCGCTCGCCCCTTCCTATGGGCCGCCGTCGTACGACGGCGGCCCCGGCTCCGACCCCGGCCGGCCCTTCGCCCCCGCCCCCGCCGCGCGTTCCTTACGGGGCTGGATTTCGCCGTTTGCCGCCGGGGTCGCCGTCGTCGCACTGGCGCTGGGCACGGTGACGGTGTGGTTCACCGTGGGCACCAGCGGCGGCGACCAGGCACGTACGGGGGCGGAAGGGCCGCAGGCCGTCCAGTCGGCCGAGAGCACCTCGTCCCCGCAGGAGGTTCTCCCCGGTGGGACCGCGACGGACGAGACCACCGCGGAGGAGTCGGTTACGGCGGACGCGACCGGCCCGGACGCGACGGCCGCCCCGCAGGTGCCCGCGGGCTACCGGCTGGTGGTGGACTCCGGGGGCTTCTCCATCGCCGTCCCCGAGGGCTGGGAACGCAGCCTGGAGAACGACCGCGTCTTCTACCGGACGGCCGACCGGGCCTCCCTGGTGCAGGTCTTCCAGGTCACCGAGGCGGGCATGACCCCCGGCAAGGCGGTGCGCCTGGCCTCCCAGGGGCTGCGGGACGGCACCGAAGGCTACGACGAGATCCGCGTCGGCCCGGTGGACGGCGCCGTGAACGAGGGACAGTCGGCCGAGCTGGTCTACGAGTACGACAGCGAGGAGAGCGGCGGGCGCAGGCGCGGCGTCGAGCGTGTCTTCCAGGTCTCCAGCGGCGAGCTGTGGGCCGTACTGGTCGCGGCGCCCGCCGGGGAGTGGCCGCGGCAGCAGAAGGTGCTGGACACGGCGATCGAACACTTCCAGCTAAATGACACGTTCTGACCGGTTTTGCTTCACTCCAGTCGTGATGCAGGGCACTTTCGGCCATCTATTGCGCATGGTTCCCGGTCCCTGGGGGAGGGCTCCCGGATGCCCGTCTCTTTACTGGCGGAACATATCGGGAACGGAAGGCGAAACGCGACGTGTCGGCACAACAGACCATTCATGTGGACGGGAAGTGGCGAGCAGCCGCTTCCGGCGCCACACGCGAGATCATCGACCCCGCGGACGCCAAGCCCTTCGCCGTCGTCGCCGAGGGCGGTGCCGCCGACGTCGATGCAGCGGTGGCGGCGGCCCGCAGGGCATTCGACACGGGCGAGTGGCCCCGTACCCCGGTGGCCGAGCGGGCCGCGCTGCTGCGGCGCGTCGGTGAGCTGCTCCAGCGGGACCGCGAGGAGATCGCGCTCCTCGAAAGCCGAGACGCGGGCAAGACGCTGGAAGAGGGCCGGGTCGACGTCGACTGCGTGACCGACGCCTTCCGGTACTTCGCCGACCTCGTCATGGGCGAGAGCGGCGGCCGGGTCGTCGACGCCGGTTCGCCCGAGATCCACAGCGTCGTCGTGCACGAGCCGGTCGGCGT
Source organism: Streptomyces sp. ISL-99 (assembly GCF_018614005.1). Classification (NCBI taxonomy): domain Bacteria; kingdom Bacillati; phylum Actinomycetota; class Actinomycetes; order Kitasatosporales; family Streptomycetaceae; genus Streptomyces; species Streptomyces sp. ISL-99. The sequence goes on along the minus strand of NZ_JAGGPC010000061.1, from coordinate 6,882 downwards.
CTGCGCGCTCATCGCGCCGTGGAACTATCCGCTGCTCCAGGCAAGCTGGAAGATCGCCCCGGCCCTGGCCGCGGGCAACACTTTTGTGATCAAGCCGAGCGAGATCACCCCGCTGACGACCGTCGCGCTGATCGAGCTGCTGGTGGAGGCCGGTCTTCCGGCCGGTGTCGCCAACCTCGTGACCGGCGCGGGCGACCCCGTCGGCGCACGGATGTCCGAGCACCCGGATGTCGACCTCGTGTCGTTCACGGGCGGCCTCGCCAGCGGTACGAAGGTCATGCAGGCCGCGGCTGTGAGCGTGAAGAAGGTCGCGCTGGAGCTCGGCGGCAAGAACCCCAACGTCGTCTTCGCCGACGCCTGCGCCACCGAGGAAGGCTTCGACACCGCCGTCGACCAGGCGCTGAACGCCGCGTTCATCCACAGCGGCCAGGTCTGCTCGGCCGGCTCCCGGCTCATCGTCGAGGAATCGGTACGCGAGCGCTTCGTCGCCGAACTCGCCCGCCGGGCCGCGAAGATCCGCCTCGGACGAGGAACGGCCGACGGCGTGGAGTGCGGACCGCTCGTCTCCGCGCAGCAGTTGGCGAAGACGGAGATGTACGTCGCTTCCGCGCTGGAAGAGGGCGCGGTCCTGCGCTCCGGCGGCACCCGGCCCGAGCCGTCCGACGTACGGCCGGCCGACGGGTACTTCTACGCGCCGACCGTCCTCGACCAGTGCCACCGCGAGATGCGCGTCGTACGGGAAGAGGTCTTCGGGCCCGTCCTGACGGTGGAGACCTTCCGTACCGAGGACGAGGCCGTCGCGCTGGCCAATGACACCGAGTACGGGCTGGCCGGTGGCGTGTGGACGGCCGACGCGGGGCGTGCACGGCGCGTCGCGGGGCGGCTGCGGCACGGCACGGTGTGGATCAACGACTTCCATCCCTACCTGCCGCAGGCGGAGTGGGGTGGGTTCGGCAAGTCCGGGATCGGGCGCGAGCTCGGTCCTTCGGGCCTTGCCGAGTACCGCGAGGCGAAGCACATCTACCAGAACCTGGAGCCCCGTCCGGTGCGCTGGTTCGCGGGCTGAGGGGCTTTCCCCTGCCCGCCCCTTCCCACAACCGGGGCTCCGCCCCGGACCCCGGTCCTCAAATGCCGGACGGCTGAAAGTGTCAGCGCGTTCGGCGGCCGATGACCGGGACCGCACGAAAGAGGAGCAGCAACCCATGCCCGTATACGACTACGTCGTCGTCGGGGGCGGCACCGCAGGTTCGGTGATCGCGTCCCGGCTGACCGAGGACCCGTCGGTCAGCGTCGCCGTCATCGAGGGCGGGCCGACCGACATCGACCGGCCCGACGTCCTGACCCTGCGCCGCTGGATGGGCCTGCTCGGCGGTGACCTCGACTACGACTACCCCACCACCGAGCAGCCACGCGGCAACTCCCACATCCGGCACAGCCGGGCCCGCGTCCTGGGCGGCTGCTCCTCGCACAACACCCTCATAGCCTTCCAGCCCCTGCCGTCCGACTGGGACGAGTGGGAGACCGCGGGCGCCAAGGGCTGGGGCGCCGCTTCCATGGCGCCGTACTTCCACAAGCTGCGCAACAACATCGTGCCGGTCGACGAGAAGGACCGGAACGCCATCGCCCGCGACTTCGTCGACGCGGCGCAGGACGCGATCGGCGTACCGCGCGTCGAAGGGTTCAACAAGAAGCCCTTCCACGAGGGCGTCGGCTTCTTCGACCTCGCGTACCACCCCGAGGACAACAAGCGCTCCTCCGCCTCGGTCGCGTACCTGCACCCGTTCCTCGACCGGCCGAACCTCCACCTCATGCTGGAGACCTGGGCGTACAAGCTGGAGCTCGACGGGACGCGCGCCACCGGTGTGCGGGTCCGGACGAAGGACGGCGAGGAGGTCCTCGTCGAGGCGAGCCGTGAGGTCCTCGTGTGCGCGGGCGCGGTGGACACCCCGCGGCTGCTGCTGCACTCCGGCATCGGGCCCAAGAAGGACCTGGAAGCGCTCGGGATCCCGGTCGTGCTCGACCTGCCCGGCGTCGGTGAGAACCTGCTCGACCACCCCGAGTCGGTCATCGTCTGGGAGACGGACGGGCCGATACCCGAGAACTCGGCGATGGACTCCGACGCGGGTCTGTTCGTACGGCGGGACCCGGCGAGCCGCGGCCCGGACCTGATGTTCCACTTCTACCAGATCCCGTTCACCGACAACCCGGAGCGGCTCGGCTACGAGCGGCCCGAGCACGGCGTGTCGATGACCCCGAACATCCCCAAGCCGCACAGCCGCGGCCGGCTCTTCCTGACCAGCGCCGATCCGGCCGTGAAGCCCTCGCTGGACTTCCGTTACTTCACGGACGAGGACGACTACGACGCCCGGACGCTCGTCGACGGCATCCGGATCGCCCGCGAGATAGCGAAGAGCGAGCCGCTCGCGAAGTGGCTCAAGCGTGAGGTCTGCCCCGGCCCCGAGGTCACCTCCGACGAGGACATCAGCGAGTACGCCCGCAAGGTCGCGCACACCGTGTACCACCCGGCGGGTACCTGCCGCATGGGTGATCCCGCTGATGAACTTGCCGTAGTGTCACCGGACTTGAAAATCCGTGGCCTCGAAGGCATCCGTATCGCCGACGCATCCGTCTTCCCGACGATGCCCGCCGTGAACCCGATGATCGGGGTCCTGATGGTCGGGGAGAAGTGCGCCGAACTGCTTGCCGCAACGACAGCACCGGGAGGTGATGCGTGATGACCGCTGCTGAACATACGCAACACACGAAAGACACGAACGCCGCCGAACCGGTCTTCTCCGTACGGAACCTGTGGAAGGTCTTCGGGCCGAAGGCCGACCGAATACCGGCGAACCCGGACTGCGCCGAACTGTCCGCCGAGGAACTGCGGGCCCGCACCGGCTGCACCGCCGCCGTGCGTGACGTCTCCTTCGACGTGCACAAGGGTGAGGTCTTCGTCGTCATGGGGCTCTCGGGCTCCGGCAAGTCCACCCTCGTACGCTGCCTGACCCGCCTCATCGAGCCGACCTCCGGCGCCATCGCCATCGACGGCGAGGACGTCCTGTCCATGGACAAGTCGCGGCTGCGCGAACTGCGCCGGCACCGCGCCTCCATGGTCTTCCAGCACTTCGGCCTGCTGCCGCACCGCTCGGTCGTCGACAACGTCGCCTACGGCCTGGAGATCCAGGGCATGGGGCGGGCCGAGCGCCGCGCCAAGGCCGCCGAGGTCGTCGAGAAGGTCGGCCTCGCCGGAATGGAGGAGCGCCGTCCCGGGCAGCTCTCCGGCGGGCAGCAGCAGCGCGTGGGCCTCGCCCGCGCCCTCGCCGTCGACCCCGAAGTCCTGCTCTTCGACGAGCCGTTCAGCGCGCTCGACCCGCTGATCCGCCGCGACATGCAGGAAGAAGTCATCCGCCTGCACCGCGAAGAGGGCCGCACCATGGTCTTTATCACCCACGACCTCAGCGAGGCGCTGCGGCTCGGTGACCGGATCGCGCTGATGCGCGACGGCCGGATCGTGCAGCTCGGCACCCCCGAGGAGATCGTCGGCTCGCCCGCCGACGACTACGTGCGCGACTTCGTCCGCGACGTGGCGCGCGAGCAGGTCATGACCGTACGCACGGCCATGCGCCCCGCCGACGACGCGCACGAGACCGAGACCGGCGCCTCCGTCTCTCCCGACGCCACCGTCTCCGCCGCCATCGAGGCCGTCGCCCGCACCGGCGAGCCCGCCCGCGTCATGGAGAACGGACGCTGCATCGGCATCGTCGACCACCAGGGGCTGCTCGCCGTGGTCGCGGGCATCGACACAGCGAAGGCGGTCGCCGCATGACGGCGGCCGTCACCGCGCCCGTGAAGGACACGGCAGCGGCCGCTCCTGGGGGGTTCGCCGCCGTCGTACGTCACCGCGCCGGCCGGAAGCTGCTGGCGCTCGCCGTCGCCGCGTTCGTGCTCGTACCGCTCGGCGCCGCGCTGTGGGGCGGCGGCAGCTGGCCCGCCGGCCTGACCGTCGACGTGTCGGGTCCGCTCGACGACGCCAACGAGTGGGTCATCGACAACCGCGAGACGCACCCCCTCTTCCTGTACTTCCTGCTGCATCTGTCCAACACCGCCACCGACGCCGTCGACGCCGTCTACAGCGGCCTGGACGCGCTCGGCTGGGCCGGGTTCGCCGCCATGGCGGTCCTCTTCGCATGGCGTGCCGCCGGACTCGGCCGGCGCGGCGCGAAGACCGCGGGCATCGCGGCCGTCGTGTTCGCCGTGTGCGGGCTGCTCGGCATGTGGGACGCCACGCTGCTCACCATCGCGCTGATGGTCGTGGCCGTCGCGGTCGCCTCCGTGCTCGGCATCCTGCTCGGCCTCGCGGCCGGACTGTCCGACCGCTTCCACCGGATGCTGCGACCGGTGCTCGACACCATGCAGGTCATGCCGGCCTTCGCGTACCTGCTGCCGTTCGTGCTCGTCTTCGGCACCGGTACGCCCGCCGCCCTCTTCTGTACGGTCATCTACGCCGCCCCGCCGATGGCCCGCCTCACGGCCCTCGGCCTGCGCGGCGCCGACGCCGGGGTGCTTGAGGCCTCGGCCTCGCTCGGCGCCGGCGGCTGGCAGCGGCTGTGGACGGCGCGGCTGCCGCTCGCCCGCAAGGAAATGCTGCTCGGCCTCAACCAGACGATCATGATGGCGCTGTCGATGGTCGTCATCGCGGCGCTCGTCGGCGCCGGCGGCCTCGGCGAAGAGGTCTACTCGGCGCTGTCCACGGTCGACGTCGGCAAGGCCCTCGCGGCCGGCATCCCGATCGTGCTGATCGCGGTCTGGCTCGACCGTACGACCGCGGCGGCGGGCGAGCGCATCGGCACGTCCGTGCCGGGCGGCTCGCGGCTGCTGCACGGCTGGCGCGCCTGGGCGCTGGTCGCCGCGGTCACCGCGGCGGTCGCCGCGGCCAACCGGGCGCTGGCGCCGCTGACCTGGCCGGAAGGCTGGACGTACGACATCTCCACGCCCGTCAACAAGGCGCAGGACTGGGTCACCGAGCACCTCGCCTCGGGCATCCCGGTCCTCGGCGGCACGGAGGTGTGGTCGGAGAACTTCACCCTGTGGGTGCTCAACCCGCTGCGTGACGGCCTGGTGTGGCTGCCCTGGTGGGCCCTGCTGCTGACCGTGGCGGCGCTGGCGTGGCTGGTGGGGTCGTGGGCGACCGCGCTCACCTCGACGCTCGCCATGGGCGCCATCGGCGTACTCGGCGTATGGACGAAGTCCCTCGACACGCTCTCCCAGGTGATCGCGGCGCTCTTCGTGACGCTGCTGCTGGGCTTCGCGCTCGGCATCGCGGCGGCGCGGGCGGGGCGCTTCGAGCGGTGGATGAGGCCGGTGCTCGACGCGATGCAGACGATGCCGCAGTTCGTGTACCTGATCCCGGTGGTCGCGCTGTTCGGTGTCACGCGCGCGTCCGCGATCATCGCGGCCGTCGTGTACGCCCTGCCGGCCGTCGTCCGCATCACCACCCAGGGCATCAGGGAGGTCGACCCGTCCGCCCTGGAGGCCTCGCGCTCCCTGGGCGCCGGATCCCGGCAGCAACTCCTCCAGGTGCAGCTCCCGCTGGCCCGCCCGGCGTTGCAGCTCGCCGTCAACCAGGGCGTCGTGCTGGTGCTCGCCGTGGTCGTCGTCGGCGGTCTCGTCGGCGGTGGCGCGCTCGGTTACGACGTGGTCAAGGGCCTCTCGCGCGGCGAGATGGGTGTCGGCATGACGGCCGGCGCCGCGATCGTCTGCCTCGGTCTCGTACTGGACCGCCTCACCCAGCCGGGCGCGGGCCGCTCCCGCGGCCGTAACGACGGCTGACGCCCCCTCCTTTTGCCTCATTCCTGCCAGAGAAGAGAGTCACCCTCACCATGCGCATGAATACGCGAAATACCCGAGTACTCCGCACGGCCACCGCTGCCGCCGCCGCCCTCGGCCTGCTCGCCCTCAGCGGGTGCGGCGCCGCCGACACCGGCAAGAGCCAGGAGGCCGGTGACAAGAAGACCGTGAAGCTGACCGTCCCGTCGTGGGTCGGCGCGCAGGCCAACACCGCTGTCGCGGCGTACCTCCTGGAGAAGGAGCTCGGCTACACCGTCAAGACCCAGCAGATGGGCGAGGTCCTCGCGTGGGACGCGCTGTCGAAGGGCGACATCGACGGGATCCTGGAGGACTGGGGCCACCCCAAGGAGGAGAAGAGTTACGTCGACACCAAGAAGACCGTCGTCAAGGGCGGCGACCTCGGTGTCACCGGGCACATCGGCTGGTTCGTGCCGAAGTACTTCGCGGACAAGCACCCGGACGTCACGGACTGGAAGAACCTCAACAAGTACGCCGACGAGTTCAAGACCGCGGAGAGCGGTGACAAGGGCGAGATCCTCGAAGGGTCGCCCGACTACGTCACCAACGACGACGCGATCATCAAGAACCTGAAGCTGAACCTCAAGACGAACTACTCGGGTTCCGAGGCCAGCCAGATCACGGCCATGAAGAAGTACGCCAAGGCGAAGAAGCCGTTCCTGACGTACTGGTGGACGCCGCAGTGGCTGAACGCCGAGATCGACATGGTCGAGGTCAAGCTGCCGGAGTACAAGGAAGGCTGCGACGCCGACCCGGAGAAGGTCGCCTGCGCGTACCCGAACACGCCGCTGCAGAAGTTCTTCAACGCGGACTTCGCGAAGAACGGCGGCAAGGCGGCGGAGTTCCTGAAGAACTTCAAGTGGACGACCGAGCAGCAGAACGAGGTCGCCCTGATGATCGCGGACGAGAAGCTGTCACCCGAGGCCGCGGCCGAGAAGTGGGTCAAGGCGAACGAGTCGACGTGGAAGACCTGGATGCCGAAGAAGTAGGCGTTTGCCGTGCCCGCCGTGCCCGCCG
>NZ_JAGGPC010000060.1:0-43513 GCF_018614005.1 Streptomyces sp. ISL-99 | reverse complement strand
TGGCGTCCTTGAGGAAGATCTGGTGGTCGGCCCAGTAGCGCACGCGCGTGCCGGTGCGCGTCTTGGGGACCCGCTTGCCCTTGCGCAGCCCGTTCGCCGGGTCGAAGGGGGCATCGGGGCCGGACTCGGTGAACATGCCGGGGACGCCGCGCCGGAAGCTGATGGCGTGCGTCGCGCTGTTGCGGTCGACCTCGACGTCCAGGCGGGCGGAGAGGGCGTTGACGACGGAGGCGCCGACGCCGTGCAGGCCGCCGGAGGCCGCGTACGAGCCGCCGCCGAACTTTCCGCCGGCGTGCAGCTTGGTCATCACGACCTCGACGCCGGACAGGCCTGTCTTGGGCTCGACGTCGACCGGGATGCCGCGGCCGTTGTCCCGGACCTCGACGGAGTCGTCGTCGTGGAGGATGACCTCAATGTGGTCGCAGTAACCGCCGAGGGCTTCGTCGACGGAGTTGTCGATGATCTCCCAGAGGCAGTGCATGAGACCGCGGCTGTCGGTGGACCCGATGTACATGCCGGGGCGTTTGCGGACGGCCTCGAGCCCCTCGAGTACGAGCAGGTGCCGCGCGGTGTAGTTGGAGCCGTCACGGTCTGCACCGGTCAGAAGCGCAGTGGACGGCACGGACGTCTCGGCGGTCACGCGGTTCGCTCCTCGCTGAATTTCAAATGTGTCCCGATGGGGTACGGGCCCGGCGTGGGTCGCCGGTCAGAGGGTACCGAGGCCTGGTAGAGCCGATGTAACGCCACCCTCAGGAAAAGTCATGCTAGTCCAGAGTCGTATGCACGTTCGATCCCTCGTTGGAGTGACGTGGACATCACGTTCCCTTCGAGGCATGAACCATTTAGGCTCCGGGCACGTCCTCATGAACAACCGGCAAGCCAGCCGGGAGGGCAAATACCCAATAATCGACGCGAAACCGTAGAGCGACGCAATACGGCTCCTTCGCCGCTAACCGGCAGCAGACAGCCACCTCGGAAGAATTTTCAAGGAAAAGCCACGAGCGGGAACGTTTTCGGCCTGGTTGGATGTTGACCCTGGTACGACAGCTCGTCGAGCTAGAGAAGAGGCGACGTGACTACTGTTCTGACCCCCGCGAGCCCCCTGACGGCCGCTGACCGATGCGACCGATGCGGCGCCCAGGCCTACCTGCGCGTTGTCCTGGCCAGCGGCGGCGAACTGCTCTTTTGCGCCCACCACGGACGCAAGTTCGAGCCGGAACTCAAGAAGATCGCCGCTGAAATACAGGACGAGACCGACCGGCTGACCCCCGTGCCGCCGTCCCCGGAAGACGAGGAACGCTGACACCTCCTCGCGACCACGACGAGCCAAGGGCCGGTCCCAGACCGGCCGACGGGCGGTCTCCCCGGCCAGGCCGGGAAGGCCGCCCGTACTCGTACGCTGCAAGCGTAATCAGCTTCTTTCGGCCCATGTTTCAGGGGCCGCCGAGAGGCGTGCGTACACGCCGGGATTCCTAGCCTGACCGCAGCCGCTCCCCCAGGAGACGAGCCCGATCAGCCTGCCGTCGGCCACCAGCGGCCCGCCACTGTCCCCCTGGCAGGCGTCGTGGCCGCCGTTCTCGTCCCCGGCACACAGCATGGTGTCCGCGCGGTACGTGCCGCCCACGTGCCCGGGATAAGCGCGCTCGCAGGCGCTGTCGGGCAGCACCTTCACCGGCGCCGCCCGCAGCTCATCCGCGTACGACCCTGCGCCGGTGGTATCGCCCCAGCCATAGACGACCGCGCCCGTACCGGCCGTGTACGCCGCGTGGCCGCTCCCCGCCGCCTTGATGGTGTCGGCCGCAGGGAGCGGGCTCGACAGCGTCAGCAGCGCGAAGTCCCCCGCGTTGGTCTTGCTGTCGTACGCCGGATTCAGCGTGACCTCACTCACCGCGATCTCCCGGCCACCCGCGCCCTTCAGTTCGCTGCGGCCCGCGATGACCTCCAGGTCGCGCACCTGCGCGAGCGGTACGCCGAGCACCTCGGAACTCACGCAGTGTGCCGCCGTCAGCACCTTGACCGGTGCCACCAGCACTCCCCCGCAGAATTGCCCCGCTCGCGTACCTCCGAACCGGTCACGGCTCGAGAGGGCCACCACCCACGGCGACTGCGAGATCTGTACCGGCTGGCCCCCGACGACCACACCGTCCGGGGTGGTGGTCCCTCCTGAGGCCTGTGGCGCCGCAACGGCCATGGCCGTCAGGGCCAGCGCCCCTGTCAGTGATCCGGCAAAAGAGCGACGCATGCGGCCTCCTGGCTCGGTCGTGCAATGGCACTCCCAGCCTCAGCCGGACACCTGCGCGCCGCACCCGCGAAAGGCGACGAAAGGCCGGGGGCCCGGAGCCTCGTACGTGAGACTCCGGGCCCCCGGCCCGAGCGGCGAACGACCGGGTACGCCCTAGTCGAGGTAGTCGCGCAGGACCTGCGAGCGCGACGGATGGCGCAGCTTCGACATGGTCTTCGACTCGATCTGACGGATGCGCTCACGCGTCACGCCGTAGACCTTGCCGATCTCGTCCAGCGTCTTCGGCTGGCCGTCCGTGAGACCGAACCGCATGGAAACGACACCCGCCTCGCGCTCGGAGAGGGTGTCGAGCACCGAGTGCAGCTGCTCCTGCAGGAGGGTGAAGGAGACCGCGTCGGCCGGGACGACCGCCTCGGAGTCCTCGATGAGGTCGCCGAACTCGCTGTCGCCGTCCTCACCGAGCGGGGTGTGCAGCGAGATGGGCTCGCGGCCGTACTTCTGGACCTCGATGACCTTCTCGGGGGTCATGTCGAGTTCCTTGGCCAGCTCCTCCGGGGTGGGCTCGCGGCCCAGGTCCTGGAGCATCTGGCGCTGGACACGGGCCAGCTTGTTGATGACCTCGACCATGTGCACCGGGATACGGATGGTGCGGGCCTGGTCGGCCATCGCGCGGGTGATCGCCTGCCGGATCCACCAGGTGGCGTACGTCGAGAACTTGTAGCCCTTGGTGTAGTCGAACTTCTCCACGGCCCGGATCAGACCCAGGTTGCCCTCCTGGATGAGGTCCAGGAAGAGCATGCCGCGGCCGGTGTAGCGCTTGGCCAGTGAGACCACCAGGCGGAGGTTGGCCTCCAGCAGGTGGTTCTTGGCGCGGCGGCCGTCCTCGGCGATGATCTCCAGCTCGCGCTTGAGCTTCGGCGCGAGCTTGTCGCTGTTGGCCAGCTTGTCCTCGGCGAACAGGCCCGCCTCGATGCGCTTGGCGAGCTCCACCTCCTGCTCGGCGTTGAGGAGCGGGACCTTGCCGATCTGCTTGAGGTAGTCCTTGACGGGGTCGGCGGTGGCGCCGGCGACGGCGACCTGCTGCGCGGGCGCGTCGTCCTCGTCCTCGTCGGAGAGAACGAAGCCCTTCTCCCCGCCCTCTTCCTCTTCGTCGGCGCCCGGCTTGACCGGGGTCTCCTCGGTGGAGTCCTCAGCGTCGGCGGCCTCGTCGGCGTCCTTCTTGGCGGAGGTCTTCTTCGCGGCCGTCTTCTTGGCCGCGGTCTTCTTCGCAGTGGTCTTCTTGGCTGCCGTCTTCTTGGCGGCTGCCTTCTTCGCCGGCTCCGGGGCGACGACATCGTCGTCGGCCAGGGCGTCCACGGTTTCCGGTGCCGGAGCGGCAGTGGCGGCGACCGTCTTGGCGGGGGCCGGCTGGGCCCCGTTGGCCGCGACGGACTTGGTGGCGGTGCGCTTGGCCGGGCTCTTCGCTGCGACGCTCTTGCGCGGGCGCTTGGGCGACTCCGCGGCGGTGACCATCAGCGTCACACCCTCTTCCTCGAGGATCTGGTTGAGGCTGCGCAGAACGTTCTTCCACTGGGCCGCCGGAATCTGGTCGGCCAAGAATGCCTGGCGCACGTCATCGCCCGCGATCTGCCCATCAGCCTTTCCCCGCTCGATGAGCGCCATCACAGACTCGGACTCGGCGATCTCCGGCGGGAGCGTACGGGATGTGCTGGCCGACACGAACAACCTCTCGGAACGATGGAAACGGCTTCCGGCCTCGCCCTGAGTACGGGCCACGACCGACGACATCGGCTGGGGATGTACCGACGGCGCAGGTTGAACCTCGGACTGGTTACAGCGCCACGTTCGACGGCTGTATTCCCTCTTCGGCTGTCACCTCTTAGGTCATCGCACAGTCCCGCGGAGTGTTACGCCCAATCTGCGTGGCCCGAGTCACACCCCGGCCGAAATGAGGAACAACAGAAGGGACATCGGCTCGCAATCGGCTCACAATCGTGTCGCCGGACCCCCATGGGATCCGGCGACACGAGGTTCGTCAGTGCAGTCGGGCCGCAAGGCACACACCCCGGCCGTGGTCCGTGGTCCGTATTCCGCGGTCAGTGCTCGCGCGGCGCCGGCACCACACGCTCCACTTCCGGGTGAACGGTGAGCAGTTGGCGCATGGCGGTTTCGGCGGCCATCGCGTCGCCCGTGGCGAGCGCGTCGACGGTGCGGGAGTGGTGGACGAGAGCGGCCTCGGTGGGCCGGTCACATCCGGTGACAGGACCGCCGGACACCTGGAGGGCGGCGGAGACGATGCCGGAGAGGTGTTCGAGCATGCGGTTGCCCGCGAGCTGGATGAGCAGGGAGTGGAACTCGGAGTCGGCGCGGGAGAACGTCAGGGAGTCGCCCTGAGTGAGGGCGTGGCCCATGATCTCGACCATGTCGCCGAGCCGCTGCTGGAGGTCCTCGCGGCCGTGACCAGCCGCGAGGCGGGCGGCGAGCGGCTCGATCATCCACCGCAGTTCACTCAGTTCGCGACGCTGGTCGTCGCGCTGCGGACCGAAGGCCCGCCACTCGATGATGTCGGGGTCGAGCAGGTTCCAGTCGCTGACGGGGCGGACCCGGGTGCCGACGTTGGGACGGGCGCTGACCAGGCCCTTCGCCTCGAGGACGCGCAGGGATTCACGTACGACGGTACGGGAGACCTCGAAGCGCTGGCCGATCTCCTCGGGGACGAGCGGACGGTCGGCGCCGAGGTCGCCGGAGACGATCATCTGGCCGAGCTGCTGGACGAGTTGGCCGTGGAGCCCGCGGCCCCGGCTGCCCGCCGAGCGGCGGCCCATCCGGCCCAGGTCCGTGTCGGCCCCGTCCCAGGAGGGCACGCCGACGCGATCGGCGCCCGGCGCCTCCGCGTAGGGGTAGCGGTCGAGTTCACCCGGCCCGGCGAGGCCGGAATCGGCGGGGCGGGAGGCGGTCATCATGGTGTGCGCAAGGGTACTCACGGATCCTTTGTCGGCGGGACTCCCGCACCCCTTGAGGTCTTTGGTGAAAAGCACACGAAAGGGTGATCGCCGCCCACCCTGCAATTGACGACTTATCGGAAAGAAACGGGCTTTCCCCAGGTAGCCGTGACCGCGCGTCAGCCATCACAGCCCGGGCCGATCACCAATAGGTCCTGCGGCGAAGGCCAGTGAACAGATATGCGCAAAGCAGGGCACACAGCGACAACATCAGTGCCGCACCGACCGGTTGGGCCGCGACCCTCATCGCAGCCACCAACCACGGATCGATCTCGTACGGCCACTGCAGCCACGCCACCTCGCGCAGTCTGCCCGGGAGTCCGGCCACCGAACGCGCGGACGGGCCCACGACGATTCGCTGCGCGACCGGCACCACCAGAACCGGTACGGCGAGTACCGCGGCCACTCCGGCTGCCGTGGCGCGGAAAACCGCCGCGCCGAGCAGCCCGGCCCAGGCGCAGCCGACGGTCAGGCCGGACCAACTGACCGCCATGGAGGCCCATTTGTCCGGGACGCGCAGCAGATCTTCGCCGTACACCAGTCTCAGCGCCTGGGCGTCGGCCACCGCCACGAGGAAGCCCAGCAGGAGCGCGGCGGTGGCCGAGACGGCCAGCTTGGCGAGGAGTAGTCCGACACGGCGGGGGACCGTGCCGCGGGCGGTCGCGAGGGCCGGGTACCGGAACTCCTCACCGAACGCGATGGCGCCGAGCAGTCCGGCGCCGAACGCGGCGGGCGGCAGGGGGAGGAGGTCGGGCCAGGCGGCGAGAAGGGCGGGCAGGGGGGTGCTGCCCTCGCGGGCCAGCAGTACGGAGATCGCCACGGAGGCGACCAGGGCGGCGGTGGCGATGAGGAGGGTCGTCCTCGTACCGAGGAGGCGGTGCAGTTCGTAGCGCAGGGGGTGGAGCGGGCCGCGGGACGGGCGGAGGGGTGTCTGCGGCGGGGCCGCTGTCCGGGCGCCGGCTTCGGCCCGTCCGGCGCCCCCGGAGGCGGTGGGGGCCGGCTGCGGCTGCTGCGCGGGGGCCGGCCCCGTGTCGAGGGTCTCGTCGGCGAGCCGGTGGATCAGGATGCCGTGCCGGAAGGCGGTCTCGCCGATCTGCGCGCAGTCGCTGCCGTAGACGGACAGGCGTGTGCCGCCCTCGGCCACGACTTCGACGGAGCGCCGGGCGGCGCGGGCCTCGCGGGCGACCAGGGCGCCTAGGCGGGCGGCGTGCGGCGTCCTGACGGCGACGCGGGGGCGGAGCCTGGTCCTGGCGAACTCGGCGGCCGTCTGGTCCGCGACGAGGCGGCCACCCTCGATGGTGACGACCCGGTCGGCGGTACGGGCGGCTTCCTTGGCGTCGCTCGTGGTGTACAGGACGGTGCCGCCCTGGGCGGCGTGGCCGCGCAGCAGCCCGAACAGCCAGCTGTGCTCTCGCGGCGACAGGCCCTTGGCGGGCTCGTCGAGGAGGAGTGTGTGCGGGTCCGCCAACAAGGCGGAGGCGAGGCCGAGTCGGCGGTCCATGCCGAGGGAGAGCGTGCTGAGGCGCTGGTCGGCGAGGGCGGCAAGGCCGACGAGGTCGAGCATGTCGTTCGCGCGCGCGGCGGGCACCCCGACCGCGGCGCAGAGCATACGGAGCTGGCCGCGGGCGGTACGCGCGGGGTGGCCCGGCACATCACCCAGGAGTGCCCCGACCTCACGCGCGGGGTGGGCGATCCGGTATAGGGGGCGGCCCCGGAAGTACGTGACACCGCGGCCGGGCGCGAGGTCGAGCATCAGCTTGAGCGCCGTGGTCTTGCCGGATCCGGCCGCACCGAGGAGGGCCGTGACCTGCCCCGGCCGCGCCTCGAAGGTGAGGTCGTCGACGGCGGGCGGGAGACGTCGGCGGGGGGCGCTGGTGAGTCCGATGGCCTGGAGCATCGCTTCTCTCGCGGAAAGGGGAGACCGCTCGGCGGCAGGGCGGTACCGCAGCAAGATAACGCGACATATGCGACTTTTCGTGCATCGAAGGGCGTGCGGGTGTCAGAGCCATGAGTCCCAGGCTTGAGTCAGCCCGTGTCGGACCTCTGCGTCAGACCTCGGGACGCAGCATCGGCGGATTGAGCAGCGTCGCTCCGCCCGCCCGGAACAACTGCGCGGGCCTACCGCCCTGCCGGGTCGTGGTCCCGCCCGAGGGGACCAGGAATCCTGGGGTGCCGGTGACCTTGCGGTGGAAGTTCCGGGGGTCGAGGGCGACGCCCCAGACGGCTTCGTACACACGACGCAGCTCGCCGACCGTGAACTCCGGCGGGCAGAAAGCGGTGGCGAGCGACGAGTACTCGATCTTGGAGCGGGCGCGTTCCACGCCGTCCGCGAGGATCTGGGCATGGTCGAAGGCGAGCGGCGCCGGCGGCTCGTCCTCGCGGCTGTAGTCATCCTCCTGGCCGAGCAGGGCCTCCACGGGCGCCCAGCGCGCGCTGTGCGCGTCGCCACCGGCCCGCGGGGCGGGAAGGTCCGGCGCGAGCACCAGATAGGCCACGCTCACCACGCGCATCCGGGGGTCGCGTTTCGGATCTCCGTACGTGGCGAGCTGTTCGAGGTGCGCCCCGTTCCCGATCGAGGGTGTGCCGGGCTCGTGCGCGCACAGCCCCGTCTCCTCGGCGAGTTCGCGCGCCGCCGCCGCCCCGAGGTCCTCCTCCGCCCGCACGAAGCCACCAGGCAGCGCCCACCGGCCCTGGTAGGGCTGCTCGCCGCGGCGTACGACCAGCGCGCAGAGCGCGTGACGGCGCACGGTGAGCACGACCAGATCCACGGTGACGGCGAAGGGAGGAAAGGCCGATGGGTCGTAGGGCGACATGCCGTGATCATAGTCGTCTGCCTGACGATAAACAGTCCTCTTGCCGAGGAAGCCGCCGTCCGCGGCGGCCTCTTCGCGCTGCTCGTCGGCGTCCACGGCTCAGACCCCCAACTGGAGTGCGCCGGCGGCTTCCTCGATCATGCCGAGGCCGAGCCTGTTGATCCGTACGGCGAAAGGCTCCCCTGCCACGCGCAGTCCGGAGAACTGCACGGCACCGAGCGGCGCACTGCGTACGGGGAACAGCGCGACCGTGCCGGCGGGAGCGTCCGGGCGGACGCCCGCGAGCGCGGTGAGCAGGTGGACACCGGCAGCGGCGGCCACCGCCGCGGGCCGGCACGCGGCCGGATGCGGCACGGGAAGACTGTCCGTGGTGCGCTGCTCGCCGGAGTACATCTCCGGCAGCCGGTTGCCGAACGCTCCCGCCGCGTCGAGGACCCCGCGCAGCAACGCCGCCGCCTCCCGCTCGTACCCCGCCGCCGCGAGCCCCGTGACGGCGACGGCCGTTTCGTGGACGCGCACAGCGCCGCCTCGGTGGCCGAAGGGGTTGTGGCCCGTCTCCTTGGCTCCCAGGCTGCGCAGCCCCCAGCCCGAGTCCATCGCGGGGCCGCCGAGCAGCCTCGCCACCTGCTCGGTCTGCGCCTTGTCCAGCAGACCGGGTGCGAGTCGCCCCCCGCCGAGCAGGCCGGTGTCCAGGAGGTGCGCGACGGCGCCGCCCAGATGCGGGACGAGCCGTCCCCGTGCTGTGCCTGCCGCCGGCCGCCCGCCCGCGGGGTCGTCGATCCAGAAGGTCTCCCGGAACGTACGGCGCAGCACCGCCGCCCACTCGCGCCATCCTTCGGCGCCCGGCCTGCCGCACTCGGCCAGCAGGTCGGCGCCGAGTACCGCCGCGCGGTGGGCGTGCGCCTGGGTCTCGCTGCGCCGGGGCCGGTCGGGCCCCCGCTCCCGCAGACAGCCGTCGTGGTCCGCGGCTCTGCGCAGCCAGAGCAGACAGCGCTCGGCCACGGGAAGCAGCTCCTCCAGGTCCTGCTCGGGCAGCCCCCACCGCCTCGCTTCAGCGAGGACCACCGGGAAGGCGAGCGTCGCCTCCACGCCCGTGCAGCTGGGCGGGAGATGCGGGCCCGCGTCCCTGAGCGGGCCCGGCAGCCGCCCCTGGTCCGGCCCCGGGCCGGGCAGTTGGGTGCGGGCAAGCGCACGCAGCGTCGACGCGGCGAGCCGCGTGCCGAGCGGCAGCGTCATCCGCGCCGCCCACAGCGCCTCGGCGGGTGCGAGCCCGCAGCGCCAGGGCACTCCCGCCGCCAGATACACATCCGCCGGATGGCGGGGGTCGCGCATCAACAAGGCCCGCAGATCGCCGATGCTGGTCCGCAGCAGCTCCCGTACCCGCGGATCGTCTCCCTCCGCCGTCGCCTCGGAGAGCGGTCCAGTCCCGGTCTTCACCGGCGCCCGGGCCCCACGGTCCGTACGGATCCGCAGCTCGATGACGCGCGAGGCGCCGGGCAGCAGCTCGATCTCCCACCGCAGCAGGCCGGCGGAGGCAATCGCGTCCTCGGGAGGCGGGTCGGCGGTGACCACGGCCTGGGCTCCGGCCGCCGACCAGCGCATGCCAGAGGCGTGCACACTGGCAGGCAGCTGAGGTCCCGAGCGACCCGCCGCGACGGCGCCGAGTTCCGCCAGATCGGTGCCGAGCCCGATCTCCACCCGGAGCCGCATGGTGTGGCGTGCCGAGCTGCGCAGGATGATCCGTTCCGTGCCCTCGGCGTGCCGCAGCCGCTCCACGGCGATCTCGGGGTCCGGTCCCGCGCTGCCCGGCGTACGCACCACACCCACGAACCGGGCACGACCGGCCGAGACCAGCCTGCCCTGCACCGCGACCGGTTCGCGCCCCGCGATGCGCAGGTGGCAGCGGGAGAGCAGCCGGCGCCCCGACTGGTAGAAGCCCTCCAGTCCGTGACCGGTGAGCTGCCCGTGTTCAGGGGAGAGCACCAGTCCCGGCAGGTCCGCACAGATCAGCAGGGCATGGACGGAGGGAAGCTCACCGGGAGGCCGGGTACCTCCCTTGAGTGGCCTTCCCGCGGCGGCGGCGGGGGGCGGGGCGGTGAGGGTCATACGGTGCCTCCTCTGCGCTCGTGACAGCCGCACCGGCCGGATGGGCGCGGGGCGTTCGCGGTACGGCCACCCGTGTGAACGTCCGCATCGCCGCCCTGGTCACGGCCGTCACCGCTCGCTCCTCCCGCGCTGCCCGTCCTGTCGGCGAGTGCGGCCTCGCGCGGCGGCCGCTCCGGACCGCGCCTTGGCGGGCGGCGTACTGCGCCTGGCGGCTGCCTGCGGCCGTACGGACCGTGTCACCGGCCGCGTGCGTACGGGGCGGGGGTGGGGCCGCTTGCGCTCCGCGCGCTCCTGGCGCAGGCAGCGCCGTAGGGCTTCGGGGTCGAGGCCCTCGTTGCACGCTTGGTGCAGGAGCTGCGCGAAGGTGTACTCGGGGTCGGAGCGCAGTGCGCGGCCGAGCGCGACTCTGGCCCCCGGCTCGTCGCCGGTCGACCAGGCGACCCATCCCGCGAGGGTGAGCGGGGCCGGGGCATGGGTTTCGTACGCTCCGGCGCACCGACGGGCCAGTGCCCGCCACAGCCGCAGTGCGGGCTCGGCGTCGGGGCCTTCCATCCACTCCGCGGCCCGGTCCCTGGTCTCGCGGTCCTGAAGGCCGAGGATGACGGCGGCGGCCTCGTCATGGGAGATGAGTGTGTCGTCCCCGGCGTCCGCCTCGGGCCAGCTCGCAGAGGCCGGGTTGTTCTCACCGAGGCGCTTCATGAGCCGGCGCGCCAGCCCGAGCGTCTCGGCTCCGACCTGCTCACGCTCGGCCCCGCCGAGGATCCGGGGTACCAGCGCGAGCCCTGCGGCGTCCAGAGCCCGCACCTGCTCCTGGTCGGCCGGCTGCCGCGGCGCGAGCCTCGCCTCCATGTCCCGCAGGGTTCCGCGCACTTGGATACCGGCGTAGGCAGCGGCCGCAGCCATCACCGAGGTGCCCGGCAGGGCCAGTACGTTGCCGTCGGGCGGGCAGCAGCGTTCATCGGGGCAGCAGTAGGACCAGTACCTCCCGTCGGAAATGCACAGCGCTTCGAACACGGGCACATCGAGCGCGCCGCACGCGGTGCGCAGCCGTTGCGCGAAGGGGCGCAGCCGCTCCATCACCTGCCGGGCCGACTCCCCGTCGGCCGGGTCCTGGCAGAGGAAGACGACGATGCCGTCGGGGCGGCCTCCCCGGCGCTCACTTCCGGTCACCAGGCACTCGGCGAGCTGGTCGGAAACGAACGGCCATTCCCTCGGCGAGCGGGGGATGCCGAGCCTGAGCCGCCCGCCGAAACGGCCGCGGCGGCCGTGCAGCGCGACCATCACCACGCTGTCGGTCGGGTGGAAACCCATGAGGTACGGGAGGGCGTCGGCGAGTTCGGCGGGGCCGCGCAGGGTGATCTGGTCGTCGGCGGAGGGGCCTGTGGGTTCGTGGTGCTTGTTCATGGCTCGACGGTCCCGCAGAGACCGCCCGCTCCGCCAACCCTGTGGATAACTTTATCCACAGGCTGGAGGCCGCATTCGCACAATGTCCGAACCATCAGGTTGCATGGGGGCATGACCAACGCAGAGCTCAGGTCCTCGGCCGATTCCGTACTCGCCCGCCTCGTCGGGGACACCAGCGGCACCGCCCGGCTGCGCGAGGACCAATGGCTGGCCATCGAGGCTCTCGTCGCCGACAAGCGCAGAGCGCTGGTCGTCCAGCGAACCGGCTGGGGCAAGTCCGCCGTGTACTTCGTGGCCACCGCGCTGTTGCGCGAGCGCGGCGCGGGCCCCACTGTGATCGTCTCGCCGCTCCTCGCGCTCATGCGCAACCAGGTCGAAGCCGCAGCCCGCGCCGGCATCCACGCCCGTACGATCAACTCCTCCAACACCGAGGAGTGGGAAACGGTCCAGGCAGAGGTCGCCGCCGGTGAGGTGGACGTGCTGCTGGTCAGCCCCGAAGCGCTGTTCTCTCCACACTCGCGCTCAGTCAGCTGTTCAGCAGGTTCTGCGGCTGGATGGAGCACTCAATCCGGGTGCCCAGCCCAGACGGTGCAGGGGGTGGTGTGTGCTCACGGCAGCCGCGAGGGTCTGCATCGCGTCCTCCCAGAAGCCGGGCTCACGCCAGCGTGCCGAGTAAATCCGCAGGGTCGCTGGCTGGCCGAACAGTGCGGGGAGATCCCTCCAGGGGTGCCCGTGCGGGCCTTGTAGAGAATTCCTGTCATCACCAGCCGGGGGCAGACTCCTCGGGGCCTGTAGGCGATCATCGGCTCGACCTTCGCCCATCCCTCATCTGTCAGCAGCGGGACCCGTAGTTGCCTCTCAGCAAACCACGCCGCCAACGGATACCGCCACCGTCTGCTCTCGGGCCAGATTCCACCGCTGATCCTCGAACTCATGTGCGGGTGCGGCCGACTGGGGACAGTGCGGACGCCGCCGGTCATCCCTCCTTGAGGGCGCATCGGGCGATGACCGCCTCGCGCAGGCGTGCAGCCATCTCGGGCGCCTGGTCCGGCGGCAGCGACAGGACACCATTCTCCGTCATCAGAGCGTGAAACTGCTGCTGAGGGTAGGGGACGCCGGACGGCAGAGGGCGACATGCCAGTGCAGATGCGCATTGCCCTGCTGGCTGGCGAGCGAGTAGAGGTACGTCCGCTCCGGCTCACAGACGGCCTCGACGACAAGGGCGACCTTCAGGATGAACAGCATGAGCCGTTTGTAAGCCTCCTCGTCCAGGTCGCGCACGACATGCTCGACGTGCGCCTTCGGTGCCCCGCAGTAGTGGCATGGGGAGGTAACAAGAACGCCGAGTGCGTCACCCTCGTCCTGTGTACATCGACGGCCTGATCGAGCGCCGTACCGAGGACACGGGACTGACCCTCCTCGCGGACTCCCTCACGCGTCACCGGCAGTCAAACCGAGACCCTGGCCGACGCCCTCCTGGCTGGCCTCCTTCCCCTCACCGGCAACACCGACGACTCCGTCTTAATCGTCCTGCGTCTCTGACTCGCATCCGCCTTTCGGCGATGCACCAAGCACACTTGTGAGTGCTGTCCAGTCCTCATGGAGATGTGACTGCCACGGTTTGTCGCACGCGATGGCCGAGAGCTGCCGGTCCATGTCATTGCGCGCGGCACGCGACAAGGTCCAGCCGAGCGGCGCCTGCACGCCCGGGTGCTGGCTTGGGTGGATGACGAAGAAACGCCGGGAGATCTTGTTGGAGAGCGCTGGATCGCAGCCCACGTCCCCGTCCATGGCCACCTTGGCGCGCTGCAGGGCCACATCATCAAGCTGGCCACGAACAGCACCCGCGGTGCGCAAGGGGGTCATAACCTCGGACGAGCGGCGACCGACGATATCGGGAGTCAGGGTCTGGTAGCCATTGGATACATGCACGTAAATCGGCACAATGCATGTACTGCGGTGATCAGCGTTGTATTCGCGGACTTCCGGCTCCAGTCGGCGCGTATAGAGGTCGACGAGGGACTGGGCCCCGTTGTTCTCGGCGTATCCGCCATCGACAACTCGGACCGGTGCCGTACCGTCGCAGCTGGGCAGCGCTCCTGAGGGTGATACATACGTGAACCGCGCCGACAACAACGCGGCGGTCTTTCTGTCAATCTGCCTACCGCACAAGAGATCTGCGGCGTCAAGAGCTCCTGGGCTCACAGGGGGGCGCTCGCCCGTAGCACAACGGGCAGGGTCATCCTGATAGGGGGCTCCGGCACCGAGATCGAATGGGCTGACTACCAGTCGGCATCCGTTCGTCATCGTGCCGTTGAGAATGAGGTAGGGCCGGCGCTGCGACGGCTCCTGTCTCCAAGCGAAGGGTTGGTCGAGTCGACTGTTCGACCGGCTCCAACTGTCCTCCAGCGCTCTAGCCCGGTCGTAGCCTCCGTTATAGAGAAATGCGGCCGGTAGGTCACGTACGAAGAGGGCCGCGAGTGTCGGAGCCAGATTATCTTCCCCGAACTGCGCCCAAGGCGACCTTGATTTGCCCGCGTGTCTTGCATCCAGCCCATCGAAGCTGGTGCTGTATCCGACCAGTCCCACTGCGCCGCCCGAAGTACCGCTGGCCACAAACAACTTGTCCGCAGGGCCGCAGGTGCTGCTTTGCTCGGGCGGCGCGAGCCGATCCAGCACACTGGCCGTCCAATAGGCGGCCCTGATCCCGCCGCCCGAGGCACTCACGAGCACGAGCGGTGTGGGCCCGCTCTTTGCGGCACAGCGCGTGGCCCATGTATCCAGTGCCTCTGGCACCGTCGAGCGGGCAGGTTCCTGTTTGGGCCTCGAGCCCGCCCGAATCAGATGCGGTCCTTGATCATCAATAGCTGCAGCCAGCGCTACCCACACAACCAGCAAAGTGAGCATCGGAATGCGGTGAAAGCCGATCACTTCAAGCCCACGGGGCGGCTCAAGAAGGTTCGAAGCTCTTTGCAGATAGGCGAGCACCACCACAAGCGCGGCGAGTGATACCGCCAAAACTCCCAGACCCCCCAGTCGGAGGGGAAGCCACTCGTGAGAAAACACCAAACCGATCGCCAGAGACACTGGGACGGCCTGAGCTCCACGACGCAAGTTCGTGTACCAGCGTGAGTCAACGGCGTCGCCATCGCGGCTTCCCTCACCGTGGTCCTCACGGTCACCGCGCGGCGGGTCTGGGGCCTTCGTTACCAACAGGCCGGCCAAGGCCACCGCAGCGAGTGTCATGGGCAGGCTCAGGACAAGTGCGAGCCGGTGAAGGCAGGATTCGGCCACGAAGAACGCCGGGTCGGTCTCAGCGGCCCCCAGAGCGAGCCCACAGACGACGAACGGAACCGCTGCGATCCACCAGCGCATCCGTCGGACTCGCTCCCGCTGCCCCTTATATAGCAGCGCAAGCCTCTCTTCGTCTGCTTCTCGACGAGCACGCGCCATGTCTTCCGCCGTAAGCGCCTCTGCCTGTTCGCCGTCAGGGGGCCGCTGAGGCTCACGAGCAGCCTTGTAGTGGAACCGCGTCCCTGCGAGACCGCCAACAACATAGATCGCGAGCAGCAGGATACCGGGTGCCCTCAAGCGGGTCACATGCGGAGCGAAGGACACCCCAACCAGCACCACTCCCATCAGGAGCAGTGACCAGGGCGGCGTCCATCGTTTCCTGTGCTTGGGACGACTGCTTGCGTCACTGAAGTAGAGGACGGCCGAGAGGAAGAAGACCGCAACGAGGGCTGCTGCCAAAACCCACCCGTCCTCCACGGATCGGCGCAGCATGTCGGGGGCCTGATCCGTCGTAGGGACGAGTAGCAGCAGAGCAAAGACGGCAAGCGCAATCAGCTGAATTTTCAGCTGTCCGGCCACAGCAAGGGTCGCTTGCAGTCGGCGCTCAATCATTTGACGCCGGTCTGGTTGTTCGACGACCCGCGTGATCGATACGACAATAACGAGCACTACGAGAACTGCGAGCAACAACCACTTGAGACGAGTGGCCCCCCAGAGAAATTCCCGGGCTCCTGGGAAGGGCTTCACAAGCTGAAGAATGTTCTCTAGGACTTCGATGACGATAAGAGCTACGGGCAGGTGCCAGCTTCGGGTTGCCTGAACCGCCGGATCACTACTCGCTGGCCCCCTCACCAGCAAGTACCAGAGCAAACCCACATATGCGGCGACAAGCACCACGTCGATAAGGCCGTACGACCACCGCCATACCTCGGTCGACCTCGCCAGGTCCGATGTGCGCCAGACCTCCAAGATCTTCTCTAGATCTGCCGGCCCCCCGAAGATCGGGCCCGACAGGTCGCTGATTCCGTATGAGTCTTCTCGCGGCTCATGCACGCGTTTCATGCCACTGTCAATCCGCGACAGAACCAGGAAGGCCCACCCAGACGTCACCGCCGCGAAGATGGGGAACAGACTGACGTGGGAGGACGTACCGCGTTCTGGGAGGGCCATGCTGTCGTACATAGCGCAGCTGCTTGCCAGGTTCGTCAGCGCCACGCCTGGGAGGGTGGTGTCGCTGCGCGCCTCCCCCGGTCGGCCCATCGTCCGCACGACGAGTTCATGCATTCGACTCAAGAGACTGAAGGTGACTCGGGGACGGCGCACGTCCCTCGGAACCTGCGGTTCGAAAGACCGCTTCACCCAACGTGACAACCAGCCCCAAGCGGTTACCAGCCACGCCCGATCAAGGATATCCAGGGCTGAGCGCCAGTCACAATGATCATCTCGATCCCACCAAATTTCTACCGTTCGGCGGCAGGTCACCGCCTCCCCCTATAC
This sequence comes from Streptomyces sp. ISL-99, assembly GCF_018614005.1. Classification (NCBI taxonomy): domain Bacteria; kingdom Bacillati; phylum Actinomycetota; class Actinomycetes; order Kitasatosporales; family Streptomycetaceae; genus Streptomyces; species Streptomyces sp. ISL-99. The sequence goes on along the minus strand of NZ_JAGGPC010000060.1, from coordinate 27,155 downwards.
GGACCGGCTCGGGGCGCGTCCGCACAAGGGGCGACGAAGGAGGTGGCCTCGCTCCGTCACACACGACGCCGCAGGGACATCCGCCTATTCTTCCAACTCTGACGAGGGGATTCGCGCATCGAAGACATCGACAACGAACTCCGAGGTTCCGTTTCCTTCGAAGTCGACGTCCCGGTTGCTGTGAAGCAGCGTGTGAACTCTGACCCAGCACCCCTCTGCACTTGCAGCCTCTGCTACCTCGAGCGCACCACGAACGGGGCCGAGGCCAGCAAGCGGCTGCTCGCTCGTCCAAGTCCGCAAAAGCGGTACTCCTGCGGGAAGGGCCCACGTACGCGGCTCAGAACTGGCCGGCACGGAGACCTCGTCGCTGCGCAACTGGAGCACCCAGCCGATGTCGCCATCGCTGCTGAGCTCATTCGACATACGGATGCCGAGCCCGATCATGTAAGCGCCATCGAGGTATTCCTCAAGCTCATGGTCAATCCGGCTGAAGTAGACGGCCTCACGGACGACCTCGACTGGCCCACATTCCGTGAAGGCACCGAGCTCCGGGGCACAATTTTCCTTCAGGTACTGCCGTGCCGCCATAGCCACCGGCCCTGGAACACGATCCAGCACTGCTTGCAGAACTGCATCATCCCGGTCGGCCATGAAGCTATTCAGACCTCCAACGAACTCCTCCGTCAGATGGAGATCAGCTGCCCCCAGCGTGGTGACCGCCTCCAAGCGATCGGGGTAGCCCTTACGAATAGCAAATACCCTGCTGCGCCCCGGGCTCGTGTGTGCGATGAATGAATAGACCACTGTCTGCCTCACCGGATGTCTCAGAAACGGCAACAGAGCGCGCTTACGCGTCAGTGTCGTCACAAGTTAATGGAAGCCGCCCGCAACTCGACGTATCGACCGAACTACACATTCGTTCGCATGGTCATTGAGGCAGTTTGCCGTCCGGCCCGGCACTTGAGCCCAGTCCAGCATAGCGGCCACAAGGTACCAAGACGCCGCCGTGAAATCAACGTCGAACAGACGCATGAGAGTCGACTCGTTCAGCCTGTCGGTCTTCAACGGTCGGAGCGCGGGCGGCGTGGCGGGGCCCGAGCTGTTCGGCGTCACGCCCTTAAAAGAGGGCAACGGACGTACCGCATCGCTGTGGCTCCGTTGCGCGGTGATCAACCTGCAAGATACGACAGCCGATGCCCGCGATGGGGGCACCGACCACGCATGGATCGAAAACGGCCGCGTACTCGACCCCGACACCCCTCGCGCAGCGCGTTTACGCAGGTCAAGGCCCTACGTCCGCCTGATCCAAAATCGGGCTCTACGCACTCTTCAATGGGTCCGGTCAGAGTCCAGCCCGCTGGTCTCCACTCCAGCCGCACAACGCACTTCCACAGGTCAACACTCGAGTGTCAGCAGCAAGTTGAAGAGATCGGCCGTGCTGTCACCCCAAGACGTTCCCTTCCCCGTGCCCGCGATCTGTCTGTTGTTCAGTAGGTGCTGTGGCTCGATGGTGCACTCGATTCGCATGGTCAGCTCGGACAGTGCAGGCAGTGCTGTGCTCTCGACAGCCGCGAGGGCCTGTATCGCGTTCGTCCAGAAGCCGGATTGGCGCCAGCGGGCCGAGTAGGTCCGCAGAGTCGCTGGTTCGCCAAAGAGCGCCGGGAGGTCGCTCCAGGGCGTGCCTGTGCGGACCTTGTACAGGATTCCTGTCATCACCAGCCGGGGGCTGACGCTCCGGGGCTTGTGGGTGATCATTGGCTCGACCGTTGCCCATCCCTCGTCGGTCAGCAGCGGGACTGGTAGCTGCCTCTCGGTGAACCATGCCGCCAGTGCGCACGGTTGCCCCTTACGTCCGCGTCGAGGGGGCTCCAGGAGGGACACCTTGGCGTCGATCGCGGCTAGGAACTTCTTCTGCTCTCCTAGCGGAATACGGTGCAGAGTCCGGCGTGCCATGGTCGCCAGCTCAATCAGCTGGGCGGATCTCACCTGTGCCGTCTCTGCTTCCCCTAGCTGGGCGGTCGTCCTTCTCCTGGACGCCAGCAGGACGTCGAGTTCCGCCTGCAGAGGTGCGATCGCCCGCTCCACTGCCTTCTCCGACTCCGCCAGAGACAGGTCACGCGCGGCGACATCCTTCGCGGCTACGCCGATGGCAATGGTGACTGCCCGCCTCTGGGTCCTGATCTGTCGGTCGAGTTCCGTCCTGCGTTCCTCGAGTCCGTCACGCTGACCGGCCGGCATCCCGGTCTGGTCACCCGCCGCGGCCTTGAGTCTGTCGGCGTCGCTGAAAGACGTCCTCACCTGTCGCCATGTCTGTTCTTCGACCGGGTCGGCGGCCAGGTAGGGGCACGAGCAGGTGGGCGCGCCGGCGTATGCCTCGCTCCGCCCTTGACACCTGTACGCCGGAACCCGGCCGATCGTTCCGCCACCGATGTAGCGCTTGCCACAAGGGCTGACGATCCGGCCGGTGAGGGGGTAGACACGAGCCTTCTGCGGCGTGCGGACCGGATACCTGCTGGCGGCCCTGACCTCCGCGACCTCGGCGCGGGTGAAGACAGGAGGCAGAGGAATGACCACAGGATCTCCGTTCACAGGCCGGCCGTCGTGATCCCGCTTCACCCCGCTTGAGCCCCTGAACGCCTGCCGCGCCTCCAACACAATCGGGCTGAGTACCTGTTGACGCAGACTCTGGCCAGCCCACGGCCGACCGTCCCGCTTCGCAGAGCCCTCAGCGTTCAGCGCAACCGCCGCCTCGCCCCAGTCACGCAGCGCAACGAACAACGACCGCCCTCGGCGCAGGGCGCACGCCTCATGCTTCGCCCCGCAGTCTCTGCTGTCGGGGCACTCGTCGAGGACCAGGCGGCCATCGACCACGCGGTACCCGTAGGGCACCTTGCCGCCGACGTATCCTCCGGCCTCAGCCTTCTCCTGGATCCCGCCCTGGGTGCGCTCTCGGATGATGTCCCGCTCGTCCTCGGCGTAGTCGGCATCCTTGCGCATCTTGCTCTCCCCTTCGGGAGTGCTGTTGTCGTAGTCCCGTTTGACCACGGCAACGAAGACGCCGATCTCCTGGAGTTCCCAGACCCACTTCCAAAAGGCGCGCCCGGTACGACCGATAGCACGACCTTCGTTGACGACGACGATGTCGAAGGGACGCGGCGCCTTCCGCGCATCCTCCATCAGCCGCCGCAGAGCCGGACGTTCATGGGCCTCCAGCGCCCCTGAGACGCCCTCATCTACGAAGGTTCCAACGTGTTCCCAGCCCTTTTGACCGATGTACGCGCCCGTCTTCTTGCCCGAGTACGCGATGCCGAAGCCCTTGGCCTGCTCCTCAGTGGACACGCGCAGGTAGTCCACAGCCCGCAGCGCCCTCCGGTCCAAACGCAGGCGGGCCGCCACAACAGCCGTTGCATGAGGGTTTTGCACGTCAGATCCGTTACCCCGATGGGTGCGTCACAAAAACCTCGGCAGGCGAGCAGATGGCAGGCCGTTCAAAGGGATCACAGAGAATCAACCAGCTGTTTCCGTTCGGTCGCTCGTGGTGTGAATTGGGCACATCACAGGAGGTCTGCGATGAACTCGCAGGATGTTTAGCGGTGTTGCTGCCGAATCTGGATGAACGGCAGCAGCGTTTGCTGACGTGGGCGGGTGGCGGTACCCGAAGTCTGCCGGACGTACTCTGAATCGATGTCACCGGGCAGAGCACGGTCCTCTCATTCCGACTCTGCCCGTTCCTTCATGAGAACAGCGCGAGCTGCTCGTCCTCAGGGGCTTGCGCGAGACCGGGATCCTGCGCGTATTCCGGATCCACGTCCACCAGTTCGGTGTCCGCCTCCTCAGTGATCAAACCCAGCGCCGCGACTACACGCTGCCCATCGACGGTGCTCTCCGCCTTGTCAGCAGCTGACTCCTCCGGAGAGGTCTCATCGGCCTCGTCCTCTCCCTCGGCGACCGTTGGCAGAACGTAGTGCTGAGCGAGGCTCGCCAGGTGCAGGGGTAGGGGCAGCGAGAGTGCGTCCAGGTAGTCGGGAGCCTGACGGAGCTGGTGCACGGCAAGGGCAAGGGCTTCGGGCGAGTCGCCGGCGTCCGGGTGGCAGCCCAGGACCGCGATTTCCACCAGCCCAGGGTTCCAGGCGGGGATGTGCGTGTCGATGGTGGGTTTGCCCTTGTTGGGGCCCTGACGCAGAGGGCGGGGAGCGATCTTGTCGGCCTCGACGGCGGAGTCCCGGAAGGTGCCCGCCTTGGGAGTGGTGCTGTAGAAGATCCGCCCCGAGGACCGGATCGCGTCTTCGTCTTCCGTCCACAGCCCCTGAGGCAGGCCGTTAACCTCGCCGGGAGCCGCGTTACCCCACCACTGGGGGGTCTCCCGACCCGCTGCGGTGCGTACGCGGACCAGCCGGAGGTCGGGGTCGAGCCCAACCGGCTGTGCGTGTCCGGTCTTGATCAGGTCTCGTTCGGTTTGGCCGTCCTGAAGCCACGGCCAGTGCAGCCGACTGTTCTGGGAATGGGTCAGCAGGACCGTCGGTCGGCCGCGGAGAGAGCGGATCATCTTTTGAAGGTAGCGGGCAGTGGCCTTGCGCTGCTGGTCCATGTTCTGGTGCCAGATACGGTACTTCGAACGCTGTCGGGGTACGAAGGCCGCAGCCTCGGAGTCCGGGGTGGCGTCGGCCTCAGCGGGTTCGATCACCTCAGGAATCTCGGCCGTCTTGACCAGGCCGAGGAGGAAGCGTGGGTAGGGAATCCAGCGTCCCGTCCGCTCGTCCCAGCCAGCGACCGCGGCCAGGCCGCTGCCTGGTGCGAGCGGTGTCACCATGACGGCCACCGGGGTGTGGCGGGGAAGCCGTGTGGGTCCGTCCTTGCGTCGCTTGACCATGTATGTGGCGACGTAGCGCAGGTCCGCGGGAAGCGCCTCGCCGAGCGTGTGCTCGGGCAGGACGCGCACGCCGTACTGGCGCAGGGCGTCCTCCCATCCTGAGTGGACCCGGTGCAAGAGGTTCTTCTCGGTGTTGTGCCCCTTGGCCTTCTTGGGGACGAGAGCGAACTGTGTGAGCACGCCCGCATCCGCGCAGCCCAGGCGGAGGGCGTACTTGGGGTCGTCCAGGCGGTGGGCGAAGTCCTGACGGCGGTCGATCTCTACGAGTGCGAAGCTAGGGCAGAGCGGGTCGGCGCCATCCTTGGTGAGGAACTCCTCGGCCGCCTTCCGCCGAGTGTTGATGCCCGTCTCCAGGGCCTTGCCCCTCGGGCGCGCTTTGGGGTCGATGCCCAGGGTGTCGGTGATGCCATCTGTGGTGCGCAGGCAGCGAAGGCGAAGGGTCAGTTCTGGGGACTTCCATTCGAGGACGACCGGGCTTCCGGGCGCAGCCAGCTCGTATGCCTCCTCGGCGTTGGCGGGCGCCGGTCGGCCGCCGTCACCGTCCAGCCCGAGGACATCGGCGACGGCCTCGATGGCCGCATCCCGGAAGGAGGGGCTCTGCCACAACAGTCGAGCCTCGACGACCGCCGCTTCTCCGCTCCCCTTAACCGCTTCAGCGAGGTCCTGGCCCTCGTTGATCCTGGCTGCCACCGCTAGTGCAGTCCGGCGAGCAAGGGCTTCACGTTCCGCTTCGGCGGCCTTCTCGGTCGCCTTGGGCTTGGGACGGGCGTTAGCGGGGGCGCTGGAGCCGGCGCTCGCCCGGCTGAGGGAGGGGACCCGGCGCATCTGCTCGGGCAGCGCTTGTTCGGCCCATTCGACGATCTGTGAACGCTGGTGCGACATGAGGCCGGTGCCGATGCCATGGGCACCCATGTGTGTGCTGTGGACGACCGAGGCTCGGGTGCCGTCCCCATGGCCGATCCATTCCTCGGGTTCGGTGAGCAGGCTGTCCGGGTCGGGGAAGGGGCGGTTGAGTGCCAGCCTGCCGAGGATCTGGGCGGGTCCGTTGTTCTTCCAGGTGTAGCCCTGGGTGCCACGATCCCAAGTCAGACGCGCCACCGCGTAGCGGTCGCTGGTGGGTGTGCCGGGCAGCCAGGGGATGCCCGGCAGCAGGTATACGGAGGTGTCGCGGCCGTACGGCAGCCGCAGCCGCTGCTTCTTCGCATCGAGGCGAGTCGCCCAGCGGCGCACTCCGGTGTGCAGGTGGAGACGTGGGCGAGGGTCGAGGGGGACGGAGTGCAGCGAAATGTTGATCACGATGGAGAACCACCACTCGCGCCCCTTGACCACGTGCGAGAGGGGCTGCGAGAGGAGCTCCGCCCCTTGTTGGCGCGGTCCTCGTGGCACGGCGCGGAAGTGCAGGCTGCCGGCGCTGTGCTCGTAGGGGCCGAGAGCGAGGATGCGCCGGGCCAGAGCATCGGTCGCGAGTTGGTACTGCCGGTCGCGCGGGGCTGCGGTTCCGCCGTCGGTCGTGGGGCAGCCGAGTAGGTCGACGGTGACGTCCTGCCACTGCGGCGGGCAGGCGCGCAGTGCCGTGTGCGTGTCCAGGACGGCGCGGTAGTGCTCGGGCTCGGCACGGATGTCCTGGAGCCAGGAGCCGTTCAGCCGGTCAAGGGTGTCTCCCGGCAGGGGGTGGGGGACGTCAAGCGGAGCGTAGAGCCAGAAGTCCTCGGCCTGCTGGAGCGGGTCGCGGGGGCGTCCCCGGACGATCAGTTCGGGGGCGAGGCTCTGTAGTACTCCGTTGAAGCGGGCGACGGGCGCGGTGCGGTAAGGGTCGGCTTCGGGGTCGCGTCCGAGGTTGCAGAGCTCCAGGATGCTCGAGTGCCACTGTTCGGGGAAGGGCAGCGCGCGGTATCGGGCGGTCCAGGGGGTGGCGTCGGGCTTGAGGAGGTAGGCGGCCCGGCTGGTGTCACGATATTTGGTGGCCATGGGACTCCACGGTCTCCTTCGGTTCTCGGGGGTCAGTTTCCGGCGCTCAGGCCGCACAGGGCGTCGTAGAGGGGGTGGTAGAGCGTGCGCACCAGGGCGGGGTCGGCGGGGTCGGGAAACGATTCGGGGGCGGTCTCGTAGTCGAAGTAGGGCGCGAGGACGTCACGGAGTTTGATGAGCAGACCGTCGTCGTTGCGCCTGCGTCCGCTCCGGGTCGCGGCGGCGGGCGGTGCCCCTGCCTCGGCAAGGGCGGGGGCGAAGGCTGCGTCGACGAACACGACGCGTGCGGGCACTCCGCCTCGCACCAGACGGCCGATGACCTGCCAGATGGTGACGAGTTGGTCCCAGGCGAAGGACGTCTTCTCTGCGTCGCTCAGCCGGGAGTAGATGTAACGCCGGGAGAGCAGGCGGCGCCATTCCTTCCGGGCGGCGAGCCGGAAGCCGAGCCCAGCGGCGTCCAGGTCCGCAGCGTCGGCTACGAGCTTGCCAAAGGTTCCCGCTTCGGGATCCGGTTGGTCGCGGACGAACCTGGTGACCCAGTCGTTGACGGCGAAGACGGCCAGAGAGAGGTCGTCGGGGCGCGGGTGGGGACGGGCGAGGAAGAGCACCGTCCCGAAGGCGGCCTTGTGGCTCTGGTTGAGGATGTTGTGACCGCGCTCGATCGCCATCAGTGGGGCAACCAGGACTTCGGCGTCCTCGTCCTTGGCGAAGGCTGCCAGGTCGCCTCGTCGTACGGCGGAGGCGCTGGTGAAGTCGTCCGTGGCCGAGTCACCGGGGCCGGTGTGGTCGAGCTCTGCCTTGTCGGAGGCCAGGACGCGGACTTTGCCACGCCAACGGGGCATGCGTTCAAGGAGGTCGGCGGCCGTCCTGGCGTCGTGGTAGCTACCGACCAGGAGCAATGCCCGCCGGCGTTCGCCGTCCTCGATCTGCCGGAGTTCCCGGTCCAAGAGCGATGTGCTGCCTGGGGCCGACTTCCCGAGTTGGGTGACCATCTGGGCCAGAACCCGTTCGCGGGTGTCGAGTTTGGCTCCGGAGAGGGTGAGCGGGGTTCCTTCGCCGTCGTAGAGGAACAGCGTGGTGAAGCGGGTCTGCCGGATGGAGTCGACGGCGGCCTGGTGGGGTTTGAGGATCGCCTTGACTGGAGCCATGACGTGTGCGCGGGTCGATGTACCGGCCCAGCTGGTGCCCGACATGAGCACCACGTGTGGTCCCGGTCGGCCCGCGGCGGGGTCGGCCCCCAGGGCGGGAAGGTTGAGCAGGAGTTCCCGGCCGACGCCGGCGCATCGGAAGAAGCGGAGGGTGCCGCTGCGGTGCTCGTCGCCTTCCGGCCCTCGCTCCGGGTCTTCGGGCAGGTACTGGAATCCGAGGACGTTACCCATGGGGGCTTCCGGCACGACCGGTGCGTAGTCCAGGGGCGGTCTGCGGGAGAGTTCGTTGTCGGCGGTGTCCAGGTGGAGGGCCGCCTCGGCCTGCGGCCACAGGAAAGTGACGCGTTCGAGGCGCTGATGCAGTGCGGCCAGTACCAGGGTGAACTCGAGGCGCCGTGTGGCCCGTTCCAGCCAGGGCTCGGTCCCCCAGGAATCCACGGGGTCCCGGTCGGGCTTCCCCGGCCCCGGTGCCTCTTGTTGCAGTGAACCGTCCATGATGGGCGACCCTGTGAGCAAGACATCGAGGACGGAGCGGACACGCTGGCTGGTCGCCGCCTGGTCGAGGTTGTGCAGGAGATCTCCGGCCCTGCGGATCAGGCTGTCGGTGAGTTCACCGTGCGGGCCGCGATCACCGAGTGGGTCGTCACGGAAGGCATCGAGGGCCTGGGTCACCTCGCTGCGGCGTGCGTCCCACGCTGCCGTGCCCGGGGTGCGCGGTGAGGCGAGACCGTCGGAGTCGCCGTCGGAGTCGTACACCTCAGTGTCGGAAGAGATCCCGTCTAGGACGGATCCATCGACGTGCGGCCGCGGGTACCACTCATTGATCAGTTTCTCCTGGAGGGTCCAGGCGCTGAAGTATTCGATGTCGGCCCACTCACGGAGGTCGTCCTCGGTGATCAGCCTGCGGTAAAGGCGGTTGGCGGCGATGTGCACGAGGTCTAGGGAGGCCGACCATCGTTCGACGTCGCGTGCCGAGAGGGGAAGTCGGCCCTGCCGGGCCAATTCATCGATCTTGTGAATGCCGAGCCGGTCGAGCCAGGATTCCGGGCCTCGCACGATCAGCGTCGCGGACGGGGCGAAGGCGGTGTCGAGCTGCATCTGTACGCGGTCCGCTTCGTCGACGATGACGATGTCGCTGCGTAGGCAGGCGAGTTCGAGGTGCCTCAGACGTTCCGCGTTGAGGTGGTTCGGGACGGCGCTCTGCAGCAAGCTGGCGGGGTTGGCCACCCAGATCAAGGCGTCGACCAGCTCTCGGTCGGTGGCGTGTCGGGGGCAGACGCTCCACACCGGACAGCCGTGGTCGGACCGGGAGGTCTCAGGCTCCGTTGCCCCTGCGCCTTCCTCTCTCTGCCGCGCGGATTCGTCGTGCCGGTACACGGGCATCGGGATGTTCTCGGCGGCGGTCGGACCGGGCTTCTTGACCGGGCGCAGTTCCGTGCAGGGGGCGTCGACATAGCGCAGGGGTTCGGCGGCTTCCAGTCCGCGCTGTGCGTCGAGGACGCACACCGTGCTCAGGTCGTCGAAGGCCGGATCGTCGTGCTGGAGAAGGGAGGCTTGACCGCGTGCGGCGAGTCGGCGGTGCAGCCGGGACGCGTGCTGCTCGCGGGTGGTGCCGCCAATGACGGGGGCGGCCTTCAGCCCCAGCTCCCGGAACTGGCCGACCAAGGTGAGCTGTTCGGCGACATCACCGACGACCAGAGTGGTACGCAATCCCTTGCGCGCAGCCCAGACGGCGATGAGATTCATCAGGGTGCTCTTCCCCGCACCCACCATGCCGACCAGGTGGAGCAGCTGGTCCAGGCGCAGTGTTGTCGTCTTCTCGAAGCGCAGCCCGTCGGTGGACAGGACATCGAGCTGCAGATCCGCCAGGCGTCGCACCCACTTCCCGGAGGGGAGACCACCAGCGGTCTCGGCCTCCTCCATCCAGCGTGCCGTTTCGGCGAGTTCGGCCAGTGGGATGTCCAGGGGCCGGCCGGCGGTGCCCGGGACCCGGCTCAGGTCGTGGCCGATCGCCGGAGGGAAGCACAACTGCTCGGGGATGGTCACGGAGGCCGGCCGGTGTCGCTCGGTGAACCGGGCCTGGCCCGCGGGGGCATGCGGCAGCAAGCGCTGGTCGAAGTCTGGAAGCCTGGACAGCGCACGATCGAACTTGCCGAAGCGGTCGCCTGCGACCGTCGGCTCGACCCGCCGCGCCGGCCCTCCCCCTTCGGGCAGTCGGTATCCACGGAGTCGTTCGGGTAGCTGGGCATATGTCTCCAGGCACTGGTGCCACATGCGTCGGCGGCGCAACTTCCACAGAAGGTGGCGCGCCACGTCCAGCTGGTCGCGCTGGGCCGGCGTGGTCACGAGGCCCGCGGCTACGGCGAAGGGGTAGCCGCCCAAGAGGGTGTAGACGCCTCGGGCGTCGCGGGACGGGTCGAGGGTTTCCATCAGGTAGAGGCCGAGCTCCACCTGGCAGAGCAGGGAGGGCTTCACATCCTGATGCTCTTGGGGCCAGACCGGCTCCAGGGCTTTAGCCAGTGGCTGGTACCACTCGCTGCTGTTACGCACGGGGCGATCCGTTCGTCGGTGTGGAGTCCATCAGGTGAGGGCCGCCTTCCCCTCGGAGCCGGGCGGAGGCGAGTGCGACGAGCCGGTCGTCGGTGAGCAGGAGCAGGCCCTCGGCCGTGGCAGGCCGGTTTCGCCGGTACGTGCCGAGGTAGTCGCGATGGGCTTCGGCCTGTTCTCGGGGGACCACCCAGCACGACTCGTCGTAGGGCGGCTCCGGTCGGACGGGTTTCGCAGCACGGCCGAGCAGACCCGGATGTTTCCAGTCCTTGACATCGATGGCCCAGACGTGCCCGTCGGGGAAGGTCACGCGCAAGTCGTAGGCGTCGAAGCCCGGCCAGAGCTGGACTTCAAGTCCGAGCGCGCTCAGCCTGGCCTCCAGTTCGGCCTCGGCGCGCCCGGGGCTGGTGACGAACTGCCTGAGCGGTCGCACGAGTTGCAGCAAGCCGGCAGCGTCCGCTCCGGCCAAGGTCCGCCCGTGCGGCGGCGCGCCCCGTCGGCGGCATCGATCCCGTTCGCACCACCACGATGCGCCGCCCGCGACCGGAGTGAGCAGGGTCAGACAGCGACCGCAGGTGACGTAGGCTCCTTCGTCTTCATAGGAGGCCGGGACCGCCGCGTAGCACTGGTCCAGGAGTTCTTGCACGGGGGCAAGGAACAGGTCGGTCTCAGTCTCGAACCGTTCGACTCCGGTGAGCACCGGGCGTTCCACCAGGAGCCTCCGGAATGCTACGTAGGACTCGGGCGACGACGCCTTGCGGCACAGGCGCATCGCCGTATGGATGACCTCCCGGTCGAATTGGGCGGCACCGGCGTCCTTGCCTCTGATCCACCACTCGTGGCACAGCTGGGTGGGGACCAGTGCCTCGGGGTCCACCAGGTAGTCATCCGGCCCGAAGGCATCCGGCGGCAGGTCGAGGGGCCAGTCCTCCAGGGGGCGGCTGTGGCACCAGAACAGCAGTTCTGGGAGGCTGCGGGGGATCTCCTCGACGCCTCTGAGGAGGCAGGCGAGGACGGTCCGGTCGAGGGCGCGCTGGGCTTCGGCCGGGTAGGGCAGCCTGAAGGAGGAGAGCGATCCGAGGTCGGCGAGCTGGATTACCGCGCCGGCCAGAGTACGGACGAGCCGTACGTCGGGGAAGTCGAACCAGTCGCCGCGCTGAGCTGCGTGGGCATCAGAGGCGGTGGTCATCGAGTCTCCTGCTCCGTCGTGGCGATATGTTCAATTCCCGGGTGACACCATTCGAGGGCTTCGCAGCTGCCGCAGTGCCGGCCTGGAGTGGTCGGGTAGTCCTGATCCCGGACCCAGGGCTGGGCAAGTTGCGCAATCACCTCTCTCGCCTCATCGACGGTCGCCGGGCGCGAAGGGTCCAGCTCCTCAAAGGTCACGTCGTCGGTGTGCAGCAGTTCGAGCTCCACCCTGGAGCGCACGACGTCACCGCCCAGGACCCCGGCGGCCAGCATTAATACGCCGAGTGCCAGCTGGGGGTAGCGCTTCAACAGCGGCTCCCCCTCGTAGAGGTACCCGCTCGCGGTCTTGGTCTCCCGCCAGATCCAGCCCCCGCGACGAGTGTGGAGCAGATCGGGGGTGGCTATCAGGACGAGATCGAGTTCGGGGTCGTAGCAGACCGCCTGGTACTGCACACGCACCTCTTCCTCTGCAGCAAGGCCGTCCAGCGGGCAGTAGAAGGCGTGCTGTTCGAGCATGGCGGCGCCGTCGAGTGCTTCCTGTCCGCTCAAGTGCAGGCCGCCCGCGCCCCAGGACGCCGGGTCCGCCGGACCGGAGAGCGCCTCACAGCTCCGGTAGGGCTTGCTGCCGTGCCGCTGGTTCAGGATGTCGTCAACTACGCGGCCGCGTCGCACTTCCGGGTTCTCGGGTTTCGAGGAGCGCAGTTTGAGCTGTCGGGTCACGTGGTATTTCGCCGGGCAGTCCCGGTAGGCGCGCAAATCGGTGACCGAGGCGCTGCGCCGGGGCCGCCGGGGTTTCGGTGGTGTGATCCGCAGCAGTTCCGGGGTGCGCGGGAGGGTGTCGCAGCCGGTCATCGCCTTGCAGTCGACGCAGCCGGATCCAGGGCGAGCCCCGGTGCCGTCGATGGCTTGGAGGAGCGCGGGCCACGCCTCCGCCGTAAAGTGCTGCCGCGCCTGCTGCCTGTTCCAGTCGAGCAGCTCCTTGCGCTTTCCATCTCCACAGCCGAATTCGATGACCCTGACCTGCGTGGGCAGGTTGGTGCGGAACGGCGGAAGCTTGTCGAAGGGGACTGGAGTGTGTCGCTTCCGCCAGCCCCCGCCCGCCGGACGCCCCCGGGCCGCGACGTACGCGGCTGCAGCTTTCTCCCCCTCAGGGCGATCGTCCTTGGCAGCGCCAAAGGTGAGCAGCCACAGATCCCTGGTGGAGCCGTCGACGGCCGCGTAGCGGCGTCCCCAGGCGGTCATCTCATAGGTGTCCGCGCCCCGGGCGTCGACCGGCCCGGGGTCCTTGCCAACCACCCAGGTGTCACGGACCGGGACGGTGAGCGTGAGGCCGGCTGCCTGGCGGGCGTGTTGGTCCGCCGCCCTGGCCTCCAGATAACGCCGGACCGCTTCGGCCGACCAGGACAGGAGCAGAGGGTGCGACGCGCGACGACGGTAGCGCCCGAACGTTCCCTTCGTGCGCCAGAGTTCTCCGATTACCCACTCCGGATCGTTACGCTCGTGTTCAATCAGGTCGAGCGCATCCATAAAGACCTTGAGAGTGAAGTCCTGAAATTTTTCGACGAGTTCGGGCGGTTCGGGATCTGCGATCAACATCGGGCGGGCGTCGCTGCTGCGCATCGTCGGGCAGTCTCGTGGGTCGAGCCGCGCAGCGCCGAGGTTCATACGTACCAACCTGGCGTCACCGCTGGTTCCGGCGGGGCGCGGCCAGTTACTCATGTGCTCCTCCAAGCGGTACGGCAGGGCGGCCCGACGCGACACCATCGAGAGCGGCTTGCCGCGTGCCGGGTGACTCCAGCATGACACATGACACCTGTGAACTCAGTCCATGCACGAAATCACTCTCGATCGCTTTACACTGGGCGCATCCGCCACGCAACGGTCCGGCGGAACCGAAAACCCATCACCGTCGCGCCTCTCTTCGTGACGGACGAGGGACGCTTCGGAGGCAAGGGGCGGCATGAAGAAGGACGACGTGCTGGGCGGCCGGTACAAGCTGCGCAAGCACCTGGGCAGTGGCGGCATGGCTGTGGTCTGGCAGGCGGAGGACCTGCGGGACGAGAGGCTGGTGGCCGTCAAGTGCCTGCGCACGAACAGCGATCTTCTGGACTCACTGGACGAAGACGAGGCACACGAGGAGCTGGGGCGGATGCGTGGCCGGTTCCGGCGCGAGGGCGCACTTCTCGGACGCATGCGCAACAGGAGCATTCCCGAGTTGTACGACCAGGGATCCCACGGCACCGAGCCCTACCTCGTCATGCGCTTCGTCGACGGCAAGCCCCTGCACCGCTTCCTGGACCAGTACACCCCCACCGTCGGCGTCGCCGCAGCCATCGGAGTCCAGATCGCCGAGGCGCTAGCCTGCGCCCATGACGTTCCGGTCGTGCACCGTGATCTCAAGCCGTACAACTTGATCATCGACGAGAGCGGTGTGGTCGTCCTCATCGACTTCGGCATCGCCAAGCCACTCTGGCCCGGCGTCACGGACTACACCCAGCACGGTTCCACTGTGGGCAGCAGGGGGTACGAGGCCCCGGAACAGATCCTGGAACGCCAGATCACCCCGAAGACCGACCTATACGCGCTGGGTTGCATCCTCTACCACCTGCTGACCGGCCACCCGCCATTCTCCGGGGACGGCCTGAAGCACCAGCACGTCAAGGACGCTCCGATCCCGCCGACCTGCCACGTCGGGCACATCCCGGCGGAGCTGGAAGCTCTGGTGCTGAAGTTGCTGGCGAAGGAGCCGGAGGACCGGCCGGTTGACGCCCGCGCGGTCGCGGAGGTGCTGCGGAAGTACGCGCCCCGCCCGGGTGACGCCGCGCCTTCCCCTCGGTTGGAGCCGGACCCTACGCGTCCGTTGCGCCTGCCGGCTGAGTACGACCTGCCCGCCGCGCCTGCGGCACCGGCGATCGTGACCAGGCCAAACAGGAGGCACCGCGCTTCCGGGTTCCTCAGCCGCAGGGTGTTTCAGGAACTCACGGCCGAGGCCGAGACCGAGATCGATGTCGGTGAGCCAGCGAGCGCGGTCGACAAACTGGTGGAGCTGCTGCCGGCCGCCCGCCGGGACTGGGGCGCCTTTGACCCAGGGGTCCGGGCGGCCCTCCGCGTGGCCGCGAACGGCATGCGCATTGCCGGGCGCTGCAAGGAGGCGATCGCGCTCTACGAGGATCTGGCCCTGCGGGCGGAGGGCAGCGTGAGCCCGAACGATTTGGCCGACTACCTGGAAGGCACGCTCGGCGCGGCGGAGTGCCGTATCCCGTTCGGTGACCTGCTCCCTGCGGCATCGGCGCTGGCCATGGCGCTTGAAGAGCTGCCCCGCGTCACCGGCCCTCGCGCCCAGGTGCTGGCAGAGCGATGCCACGACGTCGGTATCGAGCTCGACGAGCTGGGCTACGAGATGTAGGCGGACGATCTGGCGCGGGTGCCCCTCCGCACTCGCTTGGATGATGCGGGACCGGCAGGCTCACCGGGCGATCAGTGCAGCCTTCCCGCCGCGAGCCCGTCCCCGAGGCCCCGGACAAGGCCCTCACCCACCGCCGCAAGGGAGCGAAGTGACTCCTCCAGTGCAAGCAGTTCCCTGAAGGCCGCCGCGTAAGGCCGCTGTTCGGTGAGAGAAAGCTGGAGTACCTGCAATTTACGTACGTCGATGCGGGCCGAACTGGAGGTGTGTGAGCCGGCCTGCCGCGCGTTGGCCGGAGCTCGCAGGCAGCCCGCGAGAAACCAGGCGTCGAGCAGTTCGGGGTCCGGGTGCAGCGCGTACATCTGAGGCCCGAGCACCAGGGGCGTGTCCACCTGGACCCATACGCGATAGGCCCGTTCGACGCCCACCACGACAACGTCTCCGGGCTCGGCCACGGTGAGCGCGCCGGTTCTGGCACCCTTCTCCACCACGGCCCCGGCAAGCCAGCCGCCCGGCCCCCTTCCCTGTACCAGGTCGGGAATGCTCAGGACTGGCACTGCACCGTCCGGAAGTGCATCGCCGTGCAGGAGCTCGCCTGGAAGCGTCTGCCCCTGCCGCAGCTTGAGCGCGTGGGCGCGGTCCAGGTCCGAGACCATAACCGTGGATGCGGCATCGCCGCCCCCCGACAGGTCGATCGTGGTGAGGGTACGGGAATGACCGCGCACCTCGTCGAGCAAACCGTCCAGGCGCCCCCAGGAGTCATGGAGCTTTACCTGGGCCTCCATGGCCGTCTCCGGCACGTAGCGCGCGGGCGTGAGATCCGTCTGCTCGTCGAGCAGGTCCATCACGGGGACGGTGACGCACCCTTCAGGTAGCCGCTCCCCCGCTCCCGCCTGCTGACCCTCGGACCAGGAGTGGGCCTGTACAGCGTCGAGGACCTGACCGCTCAACCGTGGCCAGTCGATACCCTGAGCTCCCCGGACCGTGCCCTGCGAGGTCGCCGCGTCGAGCAGGAACAGCCGCTCACTCGGAGCCGTCCCGCCGTCGGAGGCGGGCGCCCGGAGAATCCACAACTGGAGTGAAACGCTATGCGGTTGCGCGGCTCCAGCTGGCAGCGCGACGACTCCCCGCAGCGCGCCCGTGCGCAGCAACGCCCCGCGGATGCGCCTGCCCGCACGCCGGGAGGCCACCGCCGGCGGCAACAGGAGTACGGCCACACCCCCAGGTGCCAGGCGAGCCAGTGCATGCTCGATCCAAGCCAGTTCGGGCTCTGTCCTCGGCGGCAGGCCGTAGACCCAGCGGGGGTCGGTGGCCAGTTCCTCATGACCCCAGTCGCGCGCGTTGAATGGGGGATTGCACAGGACGACGTCGGCCCGCACGACACCGTGCGGGTCTGCGCGGAGCGAGTCTCCCGCTCTGATCTCCGTGCCCACCCCTCCCACGCCTGCGCGGGCAAAGCCCAGCCGGACGGCTGCCAGCGCGGCAAGCACCGGGTCGAGTTCGGTCCCGAGGAGCGCCGGAGCCGTGGAGTTGGCCTTGGCCCCCCGCCCCTCCATGCCCTCACCGGCAGCCAGGAGCAGCCCACCAACGCCACATGCGGGGTCGAGGACGGTCGTCCGCGCATCCATGCCCCCCGAGCCTCCGGCCCCGACGGCCAGAGCAATGTCTGCCATCAGCCGAGCGAGTGGGGCCGGAGTGGTGCTGACCTGCCGCACATGGGCATCGAGCCAACGTGAAAGCAGGAAGTCGAAGGTCTCGCGGCCTCCTTCGTGGCGTGCGGCATCGACCGTCTCGTCCACCACACGGGCGGCCTCTTCTGGCAGGAAGGACTGTTCGGGCAGTGCCGGGTCCGCGCCTTCCGCGGCGAGAAGGCGGCGGCCGGCTTCCGCGAGTGCCGCACCCATGACCGCACGCTCCCCCAGCGCCTCGTAGTGCGGCCACAGCCGCTCACGCAGCCTGATCCCCTCGATCTTCCCATGGGCGTACAGCCATCGTTCGACATCGGCTAGGGAGAACTGCGGGCTGGTGTCCGTTCCGCCGACCGGCGTTGGGAACGAGTCGTGGCGGCGCCGCCAGTTACTTACCGCGGCTCGGCCAACACCCGCGATGCGTGCGATTCCCGCCAGGGTGACGGGCGCGACGATGGAGTCTGGCATGTGCTTCTCCGAGCGGGGGGCGATTTTCAGACGGATCGGCACGGGACGCCATCACCGTATCTCAGCCACTCTACACCAAGTCAATCATTGACTGAGTTCACAGGCATTTCGTCGATTCAGCGTTCTTCTGCTCCCGCCGCCCCTACACGGGCGGCCAGAAGCGCCGATCAGGGGAGGCATCGAGCACGGAACCGTCCTCGGCGAGCGCTACGCCTTTGAGAAGCCTCTGGCCCATGACCCCATGGGCAGGTCTGGCGCGGTCTCGGCCAGCATCTGCTGCGCCGGGTGCCCGCGAAGACCTCCGCCTCGGGTGCTCGACGATCCCGCCGGCCGCGCGGCTCAAGCTCCGGTTCGAGCGCGAGACGACAGCCGCCGCGGCGCTCGACCACGTCAACGCCGGCGTCGCACTCACAGAGTGGGGAAGCTCAGCCCGCCACAGCGAGGACCATCGGAAGGACCTGTTCGCTGCCTGCCTTGCGGAGCAGGCGGGCGGAGACTGCGACGGTCCAGCCGGAATCGGTGTAGTCGTCGACGAGCAGGACGGGGCCGGAGGAGCCAGCCAGGTCCTTCCCACCGCATCACCCACGCCACGTCCACCATGCCGACCCCACGCGGCCAGACACCCACCGGGCAACTCGCCTGGGGCTGAAGGCACCCGGAACTGGACGAGACCCTGGCGGCTTCGTCACCGCCGGAGTGAAGGCGAGGACGAAGGCCGGGGCTCAAGTATGGAAACCGACATCACGGCATCCCCTCCTAACAGCCATGAAGCTACTGATCTGTCTCCTTCGAGGCGAAGCTCGCCTTGCTCACGTTGACACAGAATCCCTCGATAGAGGGGTATACCCCTCTATCGCCCTTACTAGGGCGACTACGCGGACAAGACAGAAGCCATCACCGGATCCGGTGTTCGCGCACCGCGCTGAGCAGGAGTTCAGCCGACCGCTCCCATCAGGTACCCCAGCACACCCATCGCTAGATAGACAGATCGGACGCATTCGTGAACCCCAAAGTACAGACCAAAGTGTCAACGGCTACGCCGCACCCGAGCGATCAGCGCCTCCCAGCCGTGCCCGCTGACTACTGCTCACTCGTCTCCGTCAAGCCCCTGCGCATGGTGGCTGCCATCGGCAGCCTGCCCACCCGCCGGGAGGAGACGGGCGGCCGAATCCGGCTCGCCAACGGCGACCAGTCCAGTTTCATCCCTACGGCCGCCGTCCGCCGCGTCCTGGCGAAGTGCGGCGAGGGCGAGGTACCGGCATGACCCCCGCCACGATGACCGATCTCGTCCCCACCCCAGGCTGCGCCCTCCATGCCCTGGCCGCCGAGTACAACCTGCAACTCGTGGAGGACACCACCAGTCTCGACCAGTGCCTCCGCGACAAGTCCCACGCCCATTATCTGGCCCTGCGGGATGGTCGCCACCTCGTCGTCGTCCCGGCCGACCAAGACCCTGACATGCGCGTGAACGTAGTCCGCGGCCTCATCACCCACCTGGAGGGAGACGAGCCCCCGCCTGCCGAGCCCCGTCATTACCCGTGGTGCGTCCCATCCGCCTGCATCAGCCACCGCTACGACGACGGCGTGATCCTCACCGAGCACATCGGCGCCGAGCTCCGCCTGTCCATCCCCGCAGGCATGCGCGTGCACCGTGACGAGCTGCTGTCCGCACAACTCGGATCGGACGAGAACCTCGTCGACGAGAGGCCGAGCGTGTCCTTCAACTCCGGCGGGGACGGCGTCCTCCTGAACGCGGCCGAGTTTGACTCCGTGATCGACAATCTCGCCGACTTCCTGGACGGACTCCGAGCCATGCGCGCCGAGATGACCGCTCCGCGGGCGGAGGGGCCAGCATGACGACCGCCACCCAGAGCGCGGCCGTGGCCCGCGCACTCGCCGACATCGAGTACGCCAAGCAGAACTGCGATCCGGCCGTCGGCGAATGCCTCGACGCCGTCGGCGACCGAATCAAGGAGTCCGGCGACCCCGACGCCGTCTTCGACTGGATCTTGCAGATCATCGCCCGCGAGCGCTGCAAGGCCAAGTCATGACCGCCATAACGAGCGCTTCGGCAGCCGAGGATACCCTCGGCTGCCCGGGGGCCCAGCCCGCCTACGGCTACTGGGCGCGGGCCTTCCACGTCGTCGACCAAGCGCTACCGCTCACCGACGACCAGCGTGCACAGCTCCGGGCGATCCGTTGTTCGATGAGGCCATGACCTTGCTCGGCGCAGTGGGCCTGTCGGTGAACGCGGCCACCGAAGTCGCCTTCCGTGCCGAAACATAGACCTCGTCATGGGCGCCTATCGCACAGGTGAACTGAAGCCCATCACGTGACACTCCGACTCACGGGGCGAAGTCACCCGTGGCCTGGGCCTGGAACCTATGCAATGAACGAGCGCGCGTAACACAATCGCCGAAGTCCCGGGTCGCTCTTCGCTCTCTCACACGCAGGCACGCCCCATGTGGGCAGCGGTTCCCTCGCCGCCACGTGTTGTACGTAGCCCTGATCAGACCGAGGAACTGAAGCCCGATCTGGGGCGCTAAAGCCCTGGTCCGTAGGAACACAACTACGGCTGGAGGTGTTCGTAGGCTCCGCAAGAAGACAATCCACCGCGAGACATCACTCCTGTGGGCGAACCGGCGATACGCCGCCGGCGGCGCACTGCCTGGATCTGTAGCCTCACCACCGGTCGCTCACGGCCTGCTCTCTCGAGCACTGAACGGCAGCACCGACTGGGTACCGAGGAGAAGCCATGGTTGACTCTTCTACCAACAATCGACGGCTCCTCTTACCGGACAGGACGACGAGCGCTCCTTCGTTGCAGCAGCTCCCTGGCAAGGCCAGACCGCGCGATGAGGTGCTGCAGGAGTGCGAGGCGGAGACCGCCGAAATGCGCAAGCGCATCCCACGAGTGCTTTGGGTGTTCTCGGTACCGGACTTGACACGCGCCTTCCGCTGGCGTGTCCAGCTTGACTGCGGCTGCATCACTGAGGTCATCACTCGCGAAGACGGTGTTCCGCCGAACGAGATGCAGTGGGACGAACCCGTTCACAACTCGCGGCTTCCTCCGGGGCAGATGATCTGCTGGCACGACGATTCGCCGCCCGAGCCGTATCGCGACATCATCGAGTGGGGAGAGCGCAAGGAGGTGAACTTTCCCGCCGACCCTTTTGAGCCACCGGAATATATGGAACCCCACGTGTGGTCGGTGATCCGTCACGACGAGCCACATACGTCTGCATTCTGGACGGTGACACTGGCCTGTGGTCACGTCACCGAGGCCATCGCCCCGGAACTGGACTGGGTGCCCGCTTCTGGGCCTCATCGAGCAGCTCCGAAGAGGATGCAGCAAATGTCCGCCGAATTCGAGCACGTATGGCTCGAGAACCCGGAACTGCAGAGCGAGCGGGATCAGGAGCACACCAGACGAATGCTTGCAGACGGCTGGCCGACACCGCGGCCGGAGACACTCTGTTACACCTGTACTCAAGCCCGACTGATCTTGGCCTACGAACGAACCGGATGGCTCATTCCCCGGCAGCGAAAGCCGGAGAAGTCGGTGAGCATCGCACCTACGCCATAGCGGTCCACCTTGGAGCAGCGGCGGTTGCGAAAAGCCGAGGCCGAGGCAGAGCGTCTTCGAGTCGAGTTGGATCAGTTCGACGACGAGGCTATCCAGCAGCCTGCCACGAAGATGGACATCCTCCCGGGGCAGAACCCCTGACCTCGGGTGCCCGCCAAAGCGAATCAAGCCCACCTTCAGCCGGGGCGTTCTGGCTTGCTGCTGCCAGGCCGGTCAGCTTCGCTGTCTCTGCCGTGCCGCAGGGTCGCGGGTCGGCCGAGCGTCATTTACCCGGCTCCCAGACCCTGATTCTTGGCAGTTCTGGCGCAGCAGCGCCGGTCAGGCGAGGGCGGACAAGGGCAGAGGGGTCTCTGGATCGTCCGGGCTGGCCACGCACCACGGGGCGCCATCGAGCGTGATCGTAGGTCTGCCGTCGCTCTGGGGTGGTGCGGGGGAGAGTCGGACGCTCATCCACATGCTCGGCCCAGGGACGGGTAGGCCGAGGCCCGAGGCCCACTCGGCGTCGCGGGGGTGGATGCCGTTCAGAATGAGCACGCCCTGGTCGGCGAGCCTGCGCCGTGCTTCCCGTGCTCGCTTGATGCCGTCGGTCTGCATGGTCACGGCGGAGAGGTCCGCCGTGGTAATCGCGGTCAGTTGGGCCCGCAGAAACAGCTCCTCGGTGCGTGCCTGCGCTGAGCGCTTGGCAAAGATCGCGTCCACGGTGTCAGCAGGCAACCGGCGCAAGGCATGTTCGGGCAGCTGAAGGTGGCGGTAGATCCAGTGGATCGCCTCCCGGCCCCGCGCGCTCAGCCCGCGCTTCCCGTCTCGGTTGGCACCCGTGCGCATCAGTTCGGGCCGCACTCGCAACAGGCCGAGGCTCCACAGGCCGTTTGCGTCGTCGGCGCTCACGACAAGGCACAGGCCGTCCTGAAGTTCGGGCGGGAACATCCAGTTGCTGCCCAAGGTGAACTTCATGTCGACTTCGTGCCCGGCCACCATGAAGTCAAGGTGCAGCCCATCGGCGAGGCCCAACTCACGCTGCATGCGCTGGCACACGGCGGTGCCGAAGACGGTCTTCTCGGCCTTGGTGAGCTGAGACCAGAGGTAGCGGCCGGTGTGCGCAGGGTCGAGCAGGTGCCGGCCCGCGCCATCGATCACGGACCCCATGCGGCTGCCGTCCCGGTCCAGGCGCAGCATCTCAGCGAGGACCTCAGCCAGTTCGGGATCCTCCTCCACAGCCCGGACGGGATCCCGCGCCGGCCGATCCGACAAGGCCACCGCCCCCGGCTGCTCACCCCGCTCGCCGGGTGAAACGGTTGCGTCCGGCACCGCCCGACCGGTCCCGCGGGCGCGGGTGTCGGCCAGGGTGGCATGGTCGACAGAGTCGGTACGGGTCGTCGGCCACTCACGAGGTCGAGCGGAGTGAGGGCCTGCGGAGCCAGCATGGGCGGCGAGCGGATCCTCGGCCGGGCGCCGTTGCGCGGTACGTGCGGCTTGCCGGGTCTGGTCCCGTTCGACCTCGGCGGCCGCGAGGCGGGCCCGCAGCCCGGAGGGATCGGTCCCGGAGTCGACGTCGGCCGGGGTCCCGGGGACGGGGGCCGGTGTGCCTCCGGCCGCAGTGGTCCCCACAGATCTGAGCGCCAGCAACATGGTCACCAGCGCGCGTGAACGGGCGGCTTCCCTCTCCGCCTCGGCAGCAGTCTGGAGCGCGGCGGCAAGCTGGACCTGGACGTCAATCAACTCCCGCTGGACCCGGACCACTTCTGCCATGGAGTCGCCGTCGTCCGAGGCCGTCACAAGCCGCGGCGGCACCGGCTCGGCATCCTTCGACCAGGCTTGGTGCAGCAGGGCGACGGCCCGTTCCCTAAGTGCGTCGGCACGCCGCTCGTCGGGGACGCAGATCCTGACGATGGCCTCGACCAGACGGCGCTCGTTCTTCAGCCCGACGCCATTCAGTTTGCGGTAAAGCGTGGACCTTGCGGGCAGTCGGCCTTCCAACTGTCTGCTGGTCTTGAGTAGTTCGTGGACGTCCTCAACGGAGAGCCGCGCCTGTCTGCGTACGTCCCGCAGGAGCAACACCAGTGCGTCCACGGCTTCCGAACCCGACGACGGAGGTGCGGCGGGCCGTCCGCCACCTTGAGGTGGGGAAGCCATTCCTCTCTCATTTCTCTCGATAGGGAGCTCATTTTCTCAGATAGAACTGAGAGAAGCTAGGTCGTGGGGACGTCAGGAGGGAAGCTGATCGCCACAGCCCGCACCGAGAGGATTTCGTACCCATGCGCCGTCCGTCACCGCTCCGCCGCTCCCCCGTACTGGATCTCATCGCGTTTGTCATGGTGCTCGTGACAGGGATCACGCTGGTGGCCATGGGGTTGTCACCGGAGTCTCTCGCCGCTGTGAGCATCGCCCTGGCGGGCCTGTACTCGGCGTGGCGCACAGGTCGGCCGCCCGCCGCCCCGCCCGCCGAGAGGGACGCAGGCCAAGGAGTGCCTCGCCCTGGAGAGGGGCGCGGAGGGGAGGCCGGAGCACGTCGAGGGCGGAGCCCTCGATAGGGCGGACACCAGCTGCTGGTGCACGCCGTGTTCTTCGGCCGTGGCTACGCGGAACAGGCCCTGAAAACGGCTCGGGCGGCGCTCGCGCGGTGAGCGCGGGCACCGCCCCGGAGCGACGTCGAGGGCGAGGAAAGCGAAAGAACTTGTTTTCAGAAAAGGAATTGAGAAGGAAGCCCCTTCATGGCCTCGCCGTGGGCAACGCTAGCACTCAGCCCGGGATCAAGTCGCGTAGATTTGCGAGGGTGATGACCCGGGAGTCCGGGTGCAGCCCCTCGGGACGTTCGAGGCCGATGTACATCACGGGCCCGCCTGGGACCGGCTCGCCGTCCCACAGGTCCACGACCGTGGTGTCGCGGGACATCAGGTCGATCAGGTACCCCACGGTCAGCTGCTCGCGCTCCACGAGGGCGCGCACCACCTTCGACACCGATACCTGGTTCTCCTCGACCCGGTTGGCCGACGAGATGCCCTTCAGATACAGGTGCAGCCACTTCGCACGCCACCGGCCGTCGTCCCCGTGCCGGAACACCAGCGGCAGCGCCACCCGGCCCACTCCGCGCAGCTCCGACTTCATCCGCACCATGCGCGGCTCGAACGGCCGTCCCTTCTGCTCACCGTCGCGCAGCATGAAGCCGAAGAAGGACTCCTCGACTTCCTCGAAGCTTTCGCCGGCGTAGATGTTGACCTGCGGCACGATGAATGTGCTGCGCACCCGGTCCAGGGACAGGTTGATGAACTCCGACGCCCCATCGGGCGCCTCGGTGATGTCGCCCGAGTGCTCGCCCCCGACTGCCTTGAGGGACGTGTAGGAGAGCCAGGAGTCGGTGCTGTAGTCGGAGTGGAGAAGCAGCGCTGAGAGGTCATAGTCTGTCCGGTCCTCGGCCTCCTTCCAGTACACGAAAAAGCGCAGTTGTTCGCCGTCGACCGCCGAGACCGACCCTCGCGGCAGTACGCCGAGCCCGGACGTGGTCGCCCTGCCGCTGAGCGGGAGCGCCACGTCCAGGACGTCGGGGGCGATCAGCAGCCGGTCCGGCGCCGGGAGCCGACGGCGCATCTCGGCGTCAAGGGCGGCGATCAGACGGTCGCGGTCGGCAGCCGGTACCGGCTGCCGGACGTCGGGGGTCACCCAGGCGCGGCCCCGGCGGTTGACGAAGATGCGGGGTTCGTCGGTCTCCCGCTCCCGGTTGTGGAGGTGCTCGCGCACCGAGAGCACGACCCGGCCCGAGACGTCGGGAGCGACCTGCACCGCGGCGGCCACCACCGCGTCCCGTTCCTCCTGGTCCGCAGCGATGCGCAGCAGGAGGTCCAGGGCGCGGAACAGCTTGCCGGGAGCCGACTTCAGCACCTGCACCGCACCGAGGACGTCGAACTCGTCGAGCAGCTTCTCGACACGGCTGTCGAAGGAGCGCGCCTCCTTCTCGCCCCGCGCGACGGCGAAGACATCGGCGGCGTGCGGCCAGCGCGGGTGCTCGTGCGGGTGGAGACGCTCGCCGAGCCGCTTGAAGGGCTCACGATGCGCGTGCACATCGGCGAGCTTGGCAGGGTTCGGCGCGACCACGGCGTCGAGACCCGCGAGCAGCGCACGGCGGACCGGCCGTGACAGCGCCCGGAACCGGGTCGGCTCACGGAGCGTCACGTCGCCGCCCGACAGTGCGCAGGCCAGCCGCAGCACGTCGGTGACGGTGTCGAGGAGGAGGTCCGCGCCGACGCCGAGACGGGCCTCGTTGACGACCGCCCGGTTCTCCCGTACCGGGATCGACTCCGGCTGGGGGCCGAGCGCGCACCGCTCGGCGAGCGCCTTGAGATCGCGCAGGTCGTCCTCGCCCAGCGGGGTCGTGCTGCCCGCCAAGGCCAGATACAGGTCCGTGAGTTCGTCGTCCAGGTCCCGCCCGAGGTGCAGGACGGTCACCCGGTCACCCGCCGAGGCGATCAGCTCGTCCTGCGCCGCGAGCATCTCCTCGTAAGTGTGCTGGTACCGGCCGTACGTGGGAAGGCTGAGCAGGTCCAGCACCCCGTGCGCCAGCTGCGTCAGCACGTTCTCGCGCGACTTGTCGTCGCCAAGTGCCTTCGCCACGCACCGCATCCAGAACTCTTCCGTGTCCGGCACGTTCGCCGGGAAGTCGATGAAGTACGAGTTGTGCCGGACGTGGTCGCCCACCATCTCGCTCACGGTGCGCAGCGTCCGCTTGGCGATGTGCACGACCGCCGCCTCGGTCAGCCCCGACAGCCGCTCAAGCAGCTCCGCCGAGAGCTTGAAGCCCACGGATGTCAGCGTCGCGTCGAACTGCCGTGCGGCGGTGGCTCCTTCCCCGGCGGAGCCCTTGGGGGAGGAGAGGCGGTGGGTGTGTCGGATGACCAGCGATTCGAGACTGTGCGCCATTCGGGGATGATCGCAGAGGTGTGCGAGCCAGCGCACAGGAGTTTTTTGTACGCACTCCGACGCCGTGATTGACACCTGCCACCCGCGACCGAGCTGCAGCCCTCATACCTCGGCTGGCTGATGTTCTCTGACCGGACTCCGGCGGCCTGTCGCCCTGACAAGCCGTGCACCGTCGTTCCTGTTGCAACGTCGCGTGGACATCTAGCAGTCTCCAGTCGCAACCGATTGAGAAGGGGTTGTGGCCGGTGCTCTGCCCTGGCCGTCCTTGATTGGCGCGTTTACTCAGACCAGGGCTCCAGCTCTGCCGGAACCTGAACGCCCTCCCCATGCCGTGGTCCGGAAGCGGCGAGGTACTGAGACTCCCGCGCTGCTCGCTGTTCAGCAGCTTCAGTGGATCGATGGAGCACCCGATGCGGGTTTCCAGCTCAGGCAACGCAGGTAGTGGTGTGCCCTCGGCATCCACGAGGGATCG
Organism: Streptomyces sp. ISL-99; assembly: GCF_018614005.1. Taxonomy (NCBI): domain Bacteria; kingdom Bacillati; phylum Actinomycetota; class Actinomycetes; order Kitasatosporales; family Streptomycetaceae; genus Streptomyces; species Streptomyces sp. ISL-99. The sequence goes on along the minus strand of NZ_JAGGPC010000060.1, from coordinate 906 downwards.
CATGGCGTTCTCCCAGAAGCCGGACTCGCGCCAGCGGGCCGCATAGGTCTGCAACGTCGACGGACAGCCGAACAGATCGGGGAGAGCGCTCCAGGATGTGCCGGTGCGGGCCTTATAAAGGATTCCGGTCATCACCAAGCGCGGACTGACTCCTCGCGGTCGGTGGGTGATCGTCGGCTCGATCATCGCCCAGCTTTCGTCGGTCAGCAGAGGGACCTTCAGTCGTCTGTCGGTGAACCGCCGCAGCCAGTGCGCACCGCTGCCCCTTGCGCCCCTGCTGCGGCGGTTCAAGGAACGTCACCTCAACCTCGAGTGTGGCCATGAGCTCTTTCTGACGCTCCAGCGGAAGGTCGTTCCACATCCGTCGGGTCGTTGCCGCAAGCTCGACCAGTTGCGCGGACTGCTCTCGTGCCGCATCCGATGCCGCCAGCCGGGTTCGCAGCTCCCTCCGGGCATCGAGCAGCACGCCGAGTTCGGTCTGCAGCGGCGCAATCTGGCGCTCCACCGCCTTCTCCGATTCCTCCAGGCCCAGATCGCGCGCGGCGACTTCCTTCGCGGCCACACCGAGGGCGATGGCGAGGGCCTGCCTGTTGATCCTGATCTGCCGGTCGAGTTCCCCCCTGCGCTCCCCCGAGCCGTCACGCCGGGCTGCTGGTGACTCGCTCTGGCAGCCGGCCATAGCCTTGAGACGGTCGGCGTCGCCTAGAAGGCTCGTGAAGATCTTGGGTTCTGGCCCCGCCGCGTGCGCGGTGGGGCCAGACTCTTTCTCGTGGTGATGGGGGAATGGGCCGGGGAGACGGTCGGGCCGGATGTGTGGGAAACCTGCCGGGAGTTGATCCCGGCAGGGAGTGTGTTCGCGTTCTTGGCCGAGCATCGCGGTGCGCTGTTCCCGGTGGAGATGTTCGC